>JANNQK010000030.1:0-10003 GCA_031400715.1 Actinomycetes bacterium
GTGCCGAGGAATCAGTTCGGCGCCTACCTCTTCATCGAGGCCGGTTCCTGTTGGCGCATTCGTCTGTCGAGGAGTGGTTCGAATGGCCCAGTGCCAGGTCGTCCACATAGTACGTAGGATCACCGGGTGCCCCGTTTCGAGCAGTACGTCTATCGGGTCGTCGACCCCTCGTTGAACTACGGCCGCCGGGTCATCGAGGACCAGCTCCGAACGGTCCAGACGCGTCAGCCGGTTGCGACCGTGCTCGACATCGGCGCAGGGCCCGGTACCGACCTGATGGCCGCCCGAGGTGTCGCTCCGAGCGCAGCGCTTCACGGTGTGGAGGTGTATCCGCCCAATCAGGCCGTGCTGCGCAACCAGGGAGTGATCGTGCACGGCCTCGACTTGGAGCGTGATGCCTTGCCGTTCGCCGATGCTGCGGTCGACGTGGTGATCGCGAACCAGATCCTCGAGCACGTCAAGGAGCTCTTCTGGGTGCTCCACGAAGTGACCAGGGTGCTGCCGGTGGGTGGTCACGCGATCATCGGAGTGCCGAATCTGGCATCGCTCCACAACCGCATCCTGTTGCTGCTCGGCCAGCAGCCGAGTGCGATCATCAGCCGGAGCGCACATGTGCGCGGCTACACCTACCGGGATCTCATGCGCACGATCGAGCTCTGCTTCCCGGGTGGGTACGAGGTCGTGCAGCGACGCGGCTCGAACTTCTACCCGTTGCCGAGCGTGTTGGCCCGCCCTCTCGCGCGGCTGTCGCCGAGCATGGCGTGGGGGATGTTCCTGCTGTTGCGCAAGACCCGTGACTACACCGACGACGGGTTCTTGACCTTCCCGGTCGACGAGCAGCTCGAGACCAACTTCTGGACGGGCCCGCCGCGCTGATCAGCTCGGACGCCATCTCCCACGTGCGGTACGCCTAACAGCGGAGGTCGTCGGGTACGACGAGGTCGACCAGGTACGTGTCGATCGCGTCATCGATGCAGGAGTTGAGGCCGTATGCCGTGTGCTGGTCGGCCTCCACTTCGACGAACACCCCCTCTTCCAGGGTCTCCGCCATCGTTCGGCTGCCTTCGAACGGCGTGGCCGGATCGCCGGTGTTGCCCACCACGACGATCGGCCCCGCCCCGATTCCGGTGATCTCGAACCCGTCGTCGCCATCGCCGGTGGCGCCTGCGGGGAACGATGCGCAGATGAGCACCTCGTAGGCAGCGGTCGTGCCGAGGCGTGGGGAGGAGACGAAGAAGTCGGCTCGACGAGCGACGGCTTCGTCGATCGCCGCTGCGCCGGCCGGCGCCGGGTCGTCGGCACACGTGATCGCGAAGTATGCCTCGAGCTCATCTCCGTAGGTTCCATCGGGACGGCGTCCGAAATAGGAGTCGAACAGCGCGAGCATGCCGGCGCCATCGCCGGTGGTCGCGTCCGCGAGCGCTTGGGCCAGTTCCGGCCAGAACGAATCCGAGTACAGAGCTTGCGCGACCCCCACCTCGAACACGCCTTGGTTCAGATCGGGCCGTCCGGTGGTGGTGGGGACGCGCGTGGCCTCGATCTGGGTCAGGAGATCGAGGAACGCTCCCTCCGCGTCTCCGTCGCTGTTGAATGCGCAGGTGGGGTCGGCGGAGCAGTCGGCCAAGAAGGTGCTGAGCGACGCGTCGAAACCGGCGGATTGTTGCACCAGGCCATCGACACGGCCGACGCTCGGGTCGACTGCGCCGTCGAGCACTGCGGCTCGCACGGTGTCGGGGAACAACGTGGCCCACGTGGCGCCGAGTTGCGTGCCGTAGCTCCAGCCGAAGTAGCTGACGGTGTCCTCGCCCAGGGCTTGGCGAACGAGGTCGAAGTCGCGTGCGGTGTCGACCGTGGTGAGGTGTTGCAGCATTTCGCCCGAACGCTCCACACATCCCCCTGCGAACTCGGCGGTCACCTCGCGCAACGTAGTGTCTTCGCGTGTGGTGTCGGGTCCGGTCTCGACACCGAAGTACGGGTCGTAGTCGTCGACGCAATCGACCCCTGGCTCGGACAGGCCCGTGCCTCGTGGGTCGATCCCGATGATGTCGAACGAGTCGAGCAACGGTTGGTCGTAGATGAACTCTGCTTGCGCCGCCAGGTCGGAGCCGCCGTAGCCCGGACCGCCGGGGTTGACGAACAAGACGCCGATGCGGGCCGTGGGGTCGGCGGCGCGATGGCGCACCATGTACAGCTCGATCTGTGCACCGACGGGATCGTCGTGGTCGAGCGGTACCGACACCCGTGCTTCGTCGACCCCGGCTTCGAGTTCGGACCATTCGACCGTGCCCTCCGGAGCGGTCGACGCAGCCGTGGTGGTGGGGGCCTCGTCCGGCGATGAGTCGATCGTCGTCTCGGGGGTTGATGTCTCGGGGGACGACGTCTCGGGATCGGCTGCGGTCGTCGCGGGTGCGGCACTCGTCGGAGCGGCCTCCGTGGTGACGGCGGCGCTCGAGCCGGTCGACGGCACCGCCAGCGACTCCGAACATCCCGCCCCGACCAGCAGGGCTGCGGCCGCGGCGATGGCTCGTGTCGAGCGCCCGACGACGTGGGTGCGGGCGGTCGCGGCGGCGCCGGCGGAGGCGGTTCGGGCTCGATGCACCTGCGAACAGTACGCAATGGATGTCGGGGTGGTGGCGGACGGTTCCTAAGCTGTTCGCGACATGCCCGCCGCTCAGCCCCCGATTCGCACGGCCCTTCCGGCTGACGCGCCCACGAGCTTCTCGCCCGACGTCATCGCAGCCCGTGACAGGCTGACGGTAATGCTCACGGTGGACGATCCGACCGAGCTGTTGTGGGTCGCGCAAGAGGACGGGTTCTTCGAGATGTGGGTGCCCGAGATCTGTGCACTCGCGATGGAACAGGATCCGGTGCATCGTCACAAGGACGTGCTCACCCATACCTTCATCGTCACCTCGAACACCTCGCCGCGCTTGCTGGTGCGCATGGCGGCGCTCTTCCACGATGTGGGCAAGAGCCGCACGCGTCGCTACGTCCGCGGGAAGGTGACCTTTCACCATCACGAGGCCGTCGGTGCACGGATGACCCGTGAACGGCTCATCTCGCTCGGCGTCGAGCCGGCGATGGTCGAAGACGTGAGCCGTCTGGTGGAGTTGAGCGGCCGCTTCCACGGGTACCAGCACGGATGGGAGGACTCGGCAGTACGTCGCTATGCGCGCGACGCCGGCCCGCTGCTCGGCGATCTGAACGAACTGGTGCGATGCGACTGCACGACTCGCCATCCCGAGAAGGTGCGAGGCCTCCAACGTCGTATGGACGAGCTCGAGGGTCGCATCCGTCTGTTGGCCATCGACGAGGCCCGCAAGGCCGAGCGTCCCGAGCTCGACGGCGCGGAGATCATGGCGCTGCTCGGCATCGGACCGGGCCGCGAGGTCGGCGAGGCGCGATCGATGCTGCTCGAGCACGCTCGCATTCACGGCGCGCTCGAGCACGACCACGCAGTGGCCCTGCTGCACACCTGGTTCGCCGCTCGTCGCACGTCCTGAGCGGACGGTTCACCCGGTTGGGGCGCGGGCCGACACGGCCCTGCTGAACGCGCGGGCGAGCGCGGAGCCGAGCGCCCACGCCACCACACCGACGGCCAGCGTCGCGACCAGGTCGACGCCGGGCGAGAACCACACCATCATCTGTGGCCATACGTGCCAATGCAGCAAGAAGATCGTGAGCGAGGCAGCTGCCAGCCAGCCGATCGGCCGGATGAGCACACTCGGCACCGGCACCTGAGAGAACCAGACGAGCGCGAGCATGGCGACGATGATCAGGCGTTCCCGGTCGACGTCGCCGAAGAACCCCGGCACCGCACCGAGGATCGTCGCAGTGACGACGAGCCGATGCCGGGTGGTGACGGCTCGAGCTGCCATCCACCCGATCGCGATGCACCACCCCACGGTGTGGGTGCGGAAGGCAGCGTTGTAGGGATCGCCCACCTGCACGAGCCCGAACCGGAACACCAACATGATCGCTGCGAATGCGCTCGCCGTTGCGAACGGGTGTCGGCGTTCGAGCCTCCGCACGGGGCCGATCGACGTGAGGACCGCCAGGACGACCATCATCTGGACGAGCACCTCGAAGTACCAGTAGTTCCATCGACCGTCGCGCCGCCAGGGCGAACCCGTGTAGTTGTTGACCAGGAGCGCCGAACCGAGGCTGTACCCGCCGACAACTGTCATGTTGAAGGCGACCCATGCCGAGGTCGGAATCGCGATGCGCGCAATCGACCTGACCCAGGCGCTCGCCCCTCGGCGGGCTGCCTCACCGGCGAGCCGGAACCGGGCGAGGTTGAAGCCCGCGACGGCGAGCAGCGCGTGTGCCCCGCCGCGCACCCAGAACACACCCATGTGGGTGCCGACGATCAGGGCGATCGCGACAGCGCGGAGCAGCACCCCGGTCTCGACGTGGCGGATGAGTCGACTCGTTCGCTCGGTCACCGGCGCCCCGTGCGGCGCGACGAGGTGTTGCAACTCGTCGACGCTGCGAAGGTGCCAGCCGTGCGGGAGGCGCCCGAGCAACGACTCGAGCGCGATCGACATCTCGACGTAGGACAACGAGTCGCCGCCCAGCGACACGAAGGTGTCGTCGCCACGTACCGGCAGATGTTCGAACAGGCGCGACCGACCGATCAGTCGCGCGTAGAGGCGCGCCACAGTGCGGGCATCGCTGTCTTCGGCGGTCGCCGCCCGCCCCGTCGTCCGGGCCGCCTCGAGCAGCCCCGCGAGATCGGGTTTGCCGTTCGGCAGACACTCGACGTCGCCCGGGGGCACGATGAACAGACATCTCTCCGGGATACCTCCCTCACGTGCCACGGCGTGAACGATGCGTGCGGCGCGAGCCATGTGCGCGGCCGCTCCCGGACCAGCAGTCGGTGGATCCGATGCCGGCGCGACGACGATCACGTGGTCATCGCCGGCGACGACGGAAGGGAGGCCCGCGGCACGCAGCCGATGCTCGAAACCGTCGAGATCGACCCGAACGCCGAACGGCTTCACGAACCTGCTGACGCGCCCGACGATCTCGAGCAAGCCCGCGCTGTCGAACCTGCCGATGTCGCCGGTGTGCAGTTCGTCGATCGTGCGTCCGAGCGCCAGATCGGCCGGTGTCTCGGCGTAGCCGAGCATCACGTTGGGCCCGCGATACACGATCTCGCCGACCACTTCCCGACCGGTCGTCGCGGATGTCGAACACGCCCCGAGTTGGATCGTCGCGAGCGGGCGCAGTTCGACCGAACCGCCAAGGATGGCGCGGCCCACGCTGTGCGGGTGTGACGAGACCAAGGCCGCATCGAGCACCGTCATCCGAGCGGTGGCTTCGGTCTGGCCGTACATGACGACGAACTCGTGGCCATGTCGCGTCGCGAGGGCCGCGTGATCGAGCACTCGCTGAGCCGGCATCCGGCCACCGGCCTGGGTCACCAGGCGGATGCTCGGCGCGGCGAGCCGATCGATGCCCGACGCGGCGAGGAGGTCGAAGGTGTGGGGAACGCCGGCGAAGGTCGTGACCTGGTGACGGCGCACGACGTCCCAGAAGCACTCGTCGACCACCGATGCCTCGGTGAGCACGATCGATGCCCCGACCGACAGGTGTGAGTGCAGCACCGACAGCCCGTAGCTGTAGTGGAGCGGGAGCGACGTGATCGCCCGATCGGTGGCGTCGAGGCGGAGCACATCGGCGATCGATCGAGCGTTGGCATCGAGGTTGGTTCCGCTGAGACGGACGAGCCGTGCTGCACCCGTGGAGCCCGACGTGGGCATCACCAGTGCGAGCTCCGGGTGCAGCAGTGTCGACGAGGGATCGAGGAACCGATCGGCGATCTCGGCGCCCGCATCCGTGGGTGGCGTGAGCAGCACGGCATGTCCGGCTCGGAGCGACGCCAAGTAGGCGACGACCGTGTCGATCTGATTGGCACCGCGCACGTGGACGAGGCGTCGGTCGGTGCCTGCGGTTGCGATCTCCTCGATCGCGTCGTCGAGACGCTCGATCAGCTCGCGGTACGTGACCTCGACGCCACCGGCGACCAACGCGACCGAGCGCGCATGCTGTGACAACGACTGGATGAAACCTGGCGCGGACACCGGCGCGTCCCCGGTGGGGGAGCGGCGGGCGTGCCTCGTCTGGTCGGCCTGTGCCGACCGGGTGCCGTGCATCAGCCCTCCCGGCTCGGGAAGGCGGCGACGCTCCCCACCGCCCGAACTCGAACGGTGTCGCCGGTGTCGGGCAGCAGTGTCGTCTGCAGCCGTGCCGTCACGACGGCCGCGGACCGAAGGCGAACCGACACGACCGCGTCGTGTCCGTAGTACTGCCGGCCGATCACCACACCCTCTGCACCCTCTGCAGGTTCTGCGCTCTCTGCAGGCTCTGCGCCATCGCGATGGCTCGACAGGATCAACTGTTCCGGCCGGACGAGCACGTCCAGAACGGTGCCGGGCGCAAGATGCTCGTGGAGTTCGTGCTGCGCCGACGACGTGCCGACGGGCGAGATGGGCAGATCACCCAGCGCGCATCGCGCACGCATCACCATCTCGGCTCCGCTCGCGGACGCTCGGAGCAGTTCGCCGCGCAGCACGACGGCCTCGCCGACGAAGGTCCCCACCGCGAGCGTGGTGGGGATGCGATAGACCTCGCTCGGTGTCGCTGCCTGCGCGATCCGGCCGTCGAGGAGCACGGCCACCTGGTCGGCGATCGACAGTGCTTCGAGCTGATCGTGCGTGACGATCACCGCGGTGGCACCGCTGGCACGCAGCGCGTCGAGCACCTCGGCCCGAACGTGTGCGCGCAGCCCTGCATCCAGTGACGAAAAGGGCTCGTCGAGCATCACGATCGCCGGGTGCGGCGCGAGCGCACGGGCGAGGGCCACCCGGTGCTGCATGCCACCGGACAGCTCGTGCGGACGCTTGCGTTCGGTGCCCTGCAGACCGACGAGTTCGAGCACCTCGGCAACGCGGGCCTCGCGAGCGCGTCGGTCGTGGCGGCGGAGGCCGAAGCCCACATTGCCCGCCACCGAGAGATGGGGGAACAGGGCACCTTCCTGGGGGACGACTCCGACACGGCGCTCCTCCGGGGCTCGGCCACCGGCACCGTGCGCCACGATCTCTCCGTCGATCGTGACAGTTCCCGAATCCGGATGATCGAAGCCGGCCACGATCCGCAGCAACGTGGTCTTGCCCCCGCCGGAAGGGCCCAGCACGGCGGTCACGCTGCGGGCCGGCACGACGAGGTCGACGCCTGCGAGCACGAGGTGGTGACCGAACGACTTCGTGACGCCGTGGATCTCGAGCGCCGGGCTCGTCGCGCCCGCCGAATCGCCCGGTTGCATGCCACCCGGTTGCATGCCGGTCGGATCAGCCACGGCTCGACTCCTGCGTACGCGTCGATCCGGCCATGCTCAGCAGCGCCGTGGGGATCGCGGCGAACACGACCAGGGCGAGGGCATAGGGACCGGCGTTGGCGTAGTCGCTCACGGAGGTGAAGCGCCACAACTCGGTCGCCAACGTGTTGGTCTCGGTGGGCCGCAGGATCAGCGTGACCGGCAGTTCCTTCATCGTCGACAGCATCACGAGTGCGCCGCTCGCGGCCAGACCGGGAGCCGCGAGCGGCACCGTCACCCGCCACACGACCGACATCGGCCGGCAACCGAGCGACCGGGCGACCTCCTCCACGCGAACCGACGACTGTTCGATCGATGCCCGCACCGAGCCGACCGCGAGGGGAAGGAACAACACGACGTAGCCGAGCAGCAGCAGCGGGGTCTCCTGGTAGATCGGCCGAAGCAGCCGCACGCCGATGAACACGAGCGAGATCGCGACCACGATGCCTGGCAGAGCATGCGTGACGTAGGTGGCGCCTTCGATGGCGGCGCTCGCGCGCGATCGATGGCGAGCAGCGAGGATTCCCACCGGAAGGGCGATCAGGACCGTGGTCAGGCCTGCAACCACCGCGAGCGAGACGGTGATCGTCAATGCCCGACCGACGTCGGACCAGACGACATCGGTGGACTCGAACGTGGCGACCCACTGCAGCACTCTCACCACCGGGAACACGATCGCAACCCCGATCACCGCGATCACGAACGTCCACGCGAGCACCGAGCCTCGACCGAGCGACACCGAGGTACCCGTGCGCGCCGCGCCTGCGCCGAGCCGCGACGGGGCGGCGCGACCACGCGCCTTGGCCTCGAGCACCACCAGGACCATCGCCACCATCACGAGCACCGACGCGAGGATCGCGGCGCGGCTGGGGTTGAAGCCGGCTCGGTACGCGCCGTAGATCACCCAGGTGAAGACCTCGTATCGCATCGCCGCCACGGCACCGAAGTCGCTCAATACGTACAACGCAACCAGCAATGCTCCGGCGCTGACGGCAGGACGGATCTGGCGCAGGGTGAGGCGAGTCGCCACGTCGAGGCGGCGTCGCCCGAGGGAGCGAGCGACTTCCTCCTGTGCCGGATCGAGTTGGCGAAGGGCTGCGGCCGCCGGAAGGTACACGAAGGGGTACGAGACACTGGTGAGCACCAGCGTCGCACCTCCGAAACCGGCGAGGCCAGGACGCCACGACACCCACGCGAACGCAGCGAGGTACGAGGGGATCGCGAGGGGCAGAGCGAAGACCACGCCGAGCACCCGTCGTGCTGCCAGGTCGCTGCGCACCACCAGCCATGCGGCCGTGACGCCGACGGCGACACTCGACGCGGTCACCGCGACAGCCAAACCGACGCTTCTGACGATCAGATCGCGAGTGCTGTCGCGCCACAGCTCGTCGGCGACCTCACCCCATCCGCGCTCGATCGCGCGGTCGACGAGGTACCAGATCGGCGCAACCGCCACCAGTGCCGCCGCCATCGACGGGATGAGCACGAACCACGGGGGCCGACTCCTTCCGCGGAGCGCGCCTGCACCAGCCGGGTCGACGGAGGCTTCGGCGGGTGCGGCATCGGGAGCCATGACCGGTGCGGTCATGCGCGCCCGGTCGCGAAGGAGGCGTCCACGTGCTGATCAGCCGTTGATGAGCTGGGCCGGGGATCTCATCGGGTGAGCAGTCCGACGTCGGCCAGCAGCTCCTGTGTTTCTGCGATCGAGTCGAGGTCGGCCAGGTCGATCGTGGGCGGCTCGAGCGTGTCGAGTGCTGGTGCCAGCGGGGAGGCAGCGATCCCGCGGGCCACCGGGTACTCGAAGGTCTCGTCGGCGAAGTAACGCTGGGCGGTCTCGCCGAGGAGGAACGCCACCAGTTGGAGTGCTTCATCGGTGTTCTTGCTGCTGGCCAGCACACCGACGCCGGCCACGTTCAACAGCCCGCCCGGGTCGCCGGCGGAGAGGAATTGATTGACCGCGGTCACGGCGTCGGCGCCCTCGGTCGCGATCTTCTCGTACAGGTAGTAGTGGTTGACGAGACCGATCGCGATCTCGCCGTCGTTCACCGCGTCGCGCACGGCGACGTTGTTCTCGAATGGCACGGGGTCTTGTGTGGCGAAACCCTCGAGCCACGTCCGCGCCCCGTCCTCGCCGCGCAGGACGCGCAGTCCGGTGACGAACGACTGCCACGATGCGTTGTTCGGCGCGAAGCCGATCGCGCCCTTCCATCGCGGGTCGAGCAGCTCGTCGATCGTGGTGGGCGGATCCGGGGCGAGCTCGGGATTGATCACGAAGACGCGAACCCGGCCGCTCGTGCCCACCCACAGGTTCTCGGTCGAACGGAGTTCGGCGGGTACGACGGACACGAGATCCTCAGGCAGGGTGGCGAACAGACCCGCATCGCCGACGGCGCCGAGGGCGCCCGCGTCCTGGGAGAAGAAGAGGTCCGCCGGTGAGGCTTCGCCCTCGGTGAGGAGCTGAGCGGCGAGCTCGCCGCTGTCGCCACCGCGCAGTCCGACCGAGATGCCGGTCTCTTCGGTGAACTGGTCGATGATCGGCTCGACCAGCTCGAGCGAGCGGCCGGAGTACACCGTGATGTCCCCGGCGGACGGCGCCCCGGTGTCGCTCGGACCACCGGTGTCGCT
>JANNQK010000031.1:0-26678 GCA_031400715.1 Actinomycetes bacterium
GGTCGTGCTGGTCGTGGCCTCCGGCGGGATGGTCGTACTGGTCGTGCTGGTCACAGCGCTCGTGGCTGCGGGCACCGGTGTGACGAGTGGGGCGAGCGAGCTGACCGACGCGTCGGCTGCGTCGCCGTCACCGTTGGTGCACGCCGTCGCGAGCGACATCACCCAGAAGAGCAGGGCCGACAGGAGCACCAACCGCCACGCGGTCGAGTGGGATGGTGCGGCGGCGAGGCACTCGTGGGGACGGCCGAACATGCCGCCCAGACTGCCCACTCCTCGGCGCAAGGACAAGTCGGCTCGGCCGGAGGTTCGCACCGCTGCTCTCGTACACTCGCTGCAATGGGGAAGCTTGATGGGCGAACCGCCGTTGTCGTGGGTGGTCACAGTGGGTTCGGCGAAGCGATCAGCCGCTTGTTCGCGGCGGAGGGCGCGCATGTCGTCATCGGCGCGCGCCGGAGAGATGTGGTCGACGAAGTGGCCGCATCGATCGGCGGGATCGGGGTCACCTGCGACATCACCGACGATGCCCAGGTGCAATCGCTCGTTGCAGCCGCCACCGACGCATACGGCGACATCCACATCGCGGTGAACTGCGCAGGGTTCGAACAGAGCACGGCGATCGCCGATCTCACACCCGAGAAGCTCGATGCGATGCACTCCGTCCAGATCGTCGGCGCGCTGTACTGCATGCGCCACTTCGGGAACGCAATGGCCGCTCACGGCAGGGGAGGCGCGTTCTTGTCGCTCTCGTCGCTCACGGCGCAGAACCCGGCCCGCGGACTCGCTGCGTACGCGTCGGCCAAGGCCGGCGTCGAGTACGCCTCGAAGATCGCTGCTGTCGAGTACGGCGCTCAGCAGGTGCGCTTCAACACGATCGCTGCGTCCCTGATCGAGACTCCCATGACGGCTCGCATCTTCCAGGTCGAACCGGCCATCGCCGCCCTCAACGAGATCACCCCGCTCGGGCGACCGGGCACGCCCGGAGACATCGCCAAGGCGGCGTTGTTCTTGTGCGGCCCCGACGGCGAGTACATCACCGGGCAGACCCTGTGCGTCGACGGCGGAGCCTCGTTGCTGATGCTGCCGACGCCGCAGATGTATGCCGACGTCGCGCGCCGTTGGCAGGAGCAACGTCAAGGGTGAGCGATCTCCGGTCGCTCGGCCATGTGGTCGTGGTGGGCGCCGGTTCCGCGGGCTGCGTCCTCGGCGCTCGTCTGAGTGAGCGGCCTGGCGTTCGCGTCACCCTGCTCGAGGCCGGCCCCGACCATCGCAGCGCCGACACGCCGGCCGAGATCGCCGGTCCGTCGTTCGTCGCTGCCAAAGACCTGCCCGGCCGATCATGGCCGGCACTGGTCGCGACCCGAGCTGTTGGCCAGGAGCCGCGCCTGTACACCCGTGGTCGCGGCATCGGTGGGTCGTCGTCGATCAACGCGATGGTCGCGCTCAAGGGCCAACCTGCCGACTACGACGAGTGGGAGTCCCGCTTCGGGTGCACCGGCTGGGGGTGGCGCGACCTGCAACCGTGCTTCGAGCGCAGCGCGCTCGTGCTCACCAGGGCTCCGCGGCACGAGTGGGGCGACGTCAACAGAGCGCTCGCCAGCGCCCTGCCTGCCGCAGCTGCCGGCGTGCGGCTCACCCGGTCGGCCGCTGGCCGGCGGGTGTCGGTGAACGACGCGTATCTCGAGCCGGCCCGAGGTCGGTCGAACCTCGACGTGGTCGGCGGCTGCCAGGTCGACCGCGTCCTGTTCGACGGTCGTCGAGCGGTGGGTGTGCGGTTGATCGATGGGCGCGAGATCGACGCCGGCACTGTGGTCATCGCTGCGGGCGCGATCCATTCGCCGGCGCTGTTGTTGCGATCCGGGGTCGACACCCCTGGCATCGGCGAGAACCTGCACGATCACCCGTCGTTCCCGATCGGCCTGCTCCGCAAGGCGCCGGCCGACCTCGGGGCGCTCCCGATCGCGACGGTGGCGACCTTGTCGTCACGCATCGGCGACCACGGCGTCGACGACCTCCAGCTGCTGCCACTCGAGCACGTCGACGCATCGATGCCCGAGCTGGCGATGCTGATGGTCGCCCTCATGCGGTCGAGATCGCGCGGCACCGTGCGGCTGGCGTCGGATGATCCGACCATCGATCCCGTCGTCGAGTTCGACATGCTGTCCGACGAGCGCGACGTGGCTCCCCTCGAGGTCGCCCTCGATGCGGCGGAGCGGGCGCTCGAACACCCGGCGTTCGCCGAGGTGGGGTCGGTGGTGCCGTACGACCGCTCCCTCGACGCAGTACGAGCGTCCCTCGGCGACTACGTGCACGCGGTCGGCACCTGTGCCATGGGGTCGGTGGTCGATACGAGATGCGGCGTGATCGGCTACGACTCGCTCCTCGTGTGCGATGCGTCGATCATGCCTCAGGTGCCGCGAGCCAACACCCACTGGCCCACGGTCGCCATCGCGGAGCGTCTGACGCAGCTGCTCTGAGCAGACCGTCGGGGTACGGTGTCCGATGCTCGTTGCCGCGTCCCAGCAGGTCCACTCGTGAGCCGGGTCGACGACATCGGAGATCGGGAGGGTTGGCGCTGTTGGCTGTGCGATCAACCCGTGGACCGCGACATGAACGTCAACGATCCACGGGGCCCGAGCGTCGACAGCGTGATGACGAAGGCGAAGAGCAAGGCCGTGAACAAGGGGAAGGGAGCGGTCACGGAACGGCTGGCTCACCGTGCCTGCAACACTCGCAAGGGCGCCGTCGCCCCGGTGGTGCCGTGGGCCGAGCACCTCTTCGTCGTCGATCCGGCCCCGATCATCGCGACCGTCGACACGCTCGAGCGCAAAGGCGGCCGAGCCGTCGTGGCCCGATGTCCGAGTCGGGCCGACGCCGACGCTGCGGCCACCTGGCTCGCCGACCGGCTGTCCCGGCTGAGCCCGGAAGCGGCCCTGTCGACCGAGGTCGACGCGGGCGGTGGTCAGTTCCTGCTGGTCCTACGCGCTCGCTGACGCCTCAGGCCGCTGGGCCGGTGGGTCGGTGGGTCGGGCCGGGAGGTGCCGACTGATCCGGCCGAGCACGAACCCGCCCGACCCGAGCACGAGAGCGGCGAGCGTCAGCACCAGCGCCATCGTCGGGTTGGCATTCCCGCCACCGGCGGCGTCGCGACCCAGGACGGCATCCACGATCGGCGGCGTCGCTGCCGGCGACGGTGTGGCGCCCGACGGCGTGGCGCTGCCGGCGTCCTCGGCGACCACCACGGTGCCGGTCATGCCGGGGTGCAACGTGCAGTAGTAGGCGAATGTGCCGACCTGGTCGAAGGTGCGGGTGTAGCTGTCGCCGGGCTGGAGCAGGTCGCTGGTCCACGCGTCGTCCTGATCGGTCACGGTGTGCGGTGCACTGCCCGAGTTGTCCCAGGTGACGGCGCCGCCGACGGCGACGGTCACCTGTCGGGGGCTGTAGTCGAGGTCGACGATCTCGACCGATGCCGTCATCCGGTCGTCGTTCGTTTCGCCGGCACGGCCACCACCGCCGCCGCCCACGGTGATCGTGCCGGTGGCGACGCCCCGCACGGCATCTGCGTAGGTGATGACGCCCGCGCGGTCGAAGGTGTGGGCGTACTGGGCGCCGATCCGCAGCACGGTGCTGCGGAAGGTGCCGTCCTCGGCTTCGAGGAGGTACGGCTCGGCGGTCTGGATGGTCCAGATCACGGTGCCGCCCTCGTCGACCGCGATGACTGCGGGTTCGAATGCATCGTCGCGAACGGTCACTCGGATCGGGACGGGAGGGGGATCGGCCGCAACCGTCGGTTCGGCGGCCGGTGGCACCGCGCCGTCGGCCCCCCGCACTGAGATCGTGCCCTTCATGTCGGGGTGGATGATGCAGAGGTAGGTGAACGTCCCGGCCGTGGAGAACACGACTGCTGCCGACCGACCCGGCTGGACGGTGCCCGTGTCGAAGGAGCGGTCGGTGGCCGTCGCAGTGTGCGGAGCGACACCGTTGTTGACGAAGCGCACCGTGGCGCCGATGCCGACGGTGACATCGGCGGGCCCGAAGGCGAAGTCGGTCATCGCCACGTCGCCGGCCTCGACCGGCTCAGCTGCGGGAGCCGCCTTCGGCGGCGGCGGCGGTGCCCCATCCGGTCCGGCCACGAGGATGGTGCCCTTCATGTTCGGGTGGATGACGCAGAAGTACGGGAACGTGCCGGCAGTGGGAAAGCGAGTGCGGGCAGTGGCCCCACGTGCGATCAGACCGGTGTCGAACGAGCCGTCCTGCGCGGTCGCGCTGTGGCGCGCAGCGCCGGTGTTGACGAACGTCAGAGAACTCCCGGCCGTGATCGCGATCGTGGACGGGGCGTACGAGAAGTCGGCGATACGCACGTCACCGTTCGCCGTCACCGGTGCAGCGATGGTCGTCGGGGTGGGAGCGGGCGGCACCGAACCACCAGCACCACCGGTCGCACCGACAACGGCGATCGTCGCCTGCATCTCGGGGTGGATGTCGCAGAAGTAGGCGAACGTCCCGGGTGTGTCGAAGGCCCGCTGGAACGTCGAGCCGGCCCGAAGATCCGGGCTGTTGAACGCCCCATCGGAGGCCGCGACCGTGTGTCGCGCCGGGCCGGCGTTGGTCCAGGTCACGGTCGATCCTGCCGTGACGGTCATGAGCGCCGGCTGGAAGGCGAAGTCGACGATCTGGACTGCCGCGGCACCGGTGGTCGCCTGGCCGCCCGAGGGTGCTGGGGTTGGTGCGCCTGGAGCCGGGGCGGCAGCGGGAGGGGGAGGGGGAGGGGTCGGGGCAGGTGGTGGGGGCGGGAGGGCGCCGGTTGCCGAGGGCACCGACACCGACACCACGCCAACCATGCTGGGATGGATGTCGCAGAAGTAGGAGAAGGTGCCGACCGTGGTGAAGGTGCGTTGGAACGATGCTCCGGGGCCGAACGAACCGCTGTCGAAGCTGCCGTTGCGGTCGGTGACCGTGTGCGGGTCCTTGTCGCCGTTCGACCAGATGACCGTGGTGCCGGCGGCCACGCCGATCGAGGCGGGGGAGAACGCCCGATTGGCGATGCGCACCGTCACCGGACCCGACGGTGCGGGAGCGGCCCCGCTTCCGGCGCCGCCGCTGCCTGGTGCACCGCCCGGTGTGGTTGCCGGTCCGCTGGCAGGAGCGGTGGCCGCATCGACCACCATGATCGCGCCTCGGGCGGCGGCCAGATCCTTGAACTCCTCGTCCTGGTAGGTGAATGTCCCGGCGGTGTCGAAGGTGTACGAGAACGAGGCCCCACCCTCGATGCCACCCGAGTCGAACTTCAACGCGTTCGTCGTCGATCGAATCCGATGCTTGGCGCCGTCGATCGGAGTCCAGGTGACCGTCGTCCCCACGGCCACGGTGAGCACCTGTGGGGAGAGGCCACCGTTCAGCAGCACGGTGGCCGGGTCCGCCGCCGCACCAGCTCTCGCCAGACCGAGTGGTCCCACGAGCGCGAGCAGCGCCACCACTGCCATCCACCAGGTCAGGATCCGGAGATCTTTGCGAGCGCAATCATTCATGAGGTGATTGTGACCGGATCCTGACGGCGCTCATAGGGCCGAAGGTCCATCGGATTGGTTCCACCTGGCACCCGGCTTGGTCGACACGGTCCGAACCTGCCGCGGGTCAGGGCCGCGTGTCAGGTGCGCGGATCAGCAGAGGTCGAGCAGTTCCTGCATGCTCTCGTGCAACAGATCGGTCATCAGCCACAGGTCGGGCACCAGTTGGCGGCACGCGATGAACCCGAAGTCGAGGTTGCCGTTGTAGCTCTGCACGGTCATGTTGAGGCCCTGGCCGTCGGCGAGTGCGCTCACGGGATAGAAGTGCTTGAGCTGCGCGCCAGCCGAGTACAGCGGGTAGGCCGGGCCGGGCACGTTCGAGATGATCAGGTTGAACGGAGGGTTCATCCGGTCGGCGATCCGCAAACGGCTGTACATGCGCATCGCCCGAGCGGCAACGGCGGGTGGTGCGAACTGCGTGAAGTCCTGCAACGTCTCGGCCGGGATCGCGGCGAAGTTCTCCTTGGCGGCCGTCATGCTCTGTTGCACCCGGTGCAGGCGCTTCACGGGGTCTGGTTCGTTCGTCGCCAAGTCGGCCAGCAGCGCCGACACGCGGTTCTGATACGCGTCGGACTCGTCGCCGCTGCGCACGCTCACCGGGACCATGGCGATGAGGCTCTCGTCGGGCAGGCAGTCGTGCTTCTGGAGGTACCGGCGCAGCGTGCCCGAGCACAGCGCCATCACGACGTCGTTGAACGTGCACCCGAACTGGCGGCGGATCTTCTTCGCGTCGTCGAGCGAGATCGACGTGTAGGCGAATCGGCGGTGCGCGGTGATCGCCTGGTTCCACGGCGTGCGCGGTGCCTGCGTGGGCGGCAGAGACGGCCCCTTGTCGTCGTCGCGGCCGTACTGCGACCGCAACCGCTGGCGCATGAAGTTGCCCATCGGGCCGGGCATCGGCTGAGCGATGAGGTCGGCGAGCGCGCGCAGACCTCCGGAGCGCGTCATGGCGGCGAGCTCGCGGGTCGACCGAACGCTGAGGCGAACGAACTTCTCCGGGCGCTTGAAGTACTCCATCATCGTGATCCGCAACATGTCCTCGTCGGTCGGGATCTCGTCGGGTGTCCATGGAGCGGGTTCGCCGACGGGCCGGTAGTCGGGGTCGGTGTCGAGGATCGCCGCGAGCATCTGCGCTCCGGCGGCACCGTCGATCGTGGCGTGATGGACCTTGGTGAGTTGGGCGATGAGGCGACCGTCGTCGACGCCCTCGATGACGTACAGCTCCCACAGGGGTCGATTGCGGTCGAGCGGGCGGGCGACGATGCGGCTGACCACCTCGGCGAGTTGCTCCGGGGTACCGGGCGGCGGCACGGCATGGTGGCGCACGTGGAAGTCGATGTCGAACTCGGGATCTTCGATCCAGTAGGGCAGATCGAGACCGAGCGGCACCTCGACGAGCCTGCGCCGGAACGGGGCCAGCTGGTCCATTCGCTCGAGGATGATCTTCTTCGTGGCTTCCAGGCCCGCTCCACCTGGCACGCCCGAAGGATCGTAGATGTTCATCGACGACACGTGGCCGAAGACAGCCGCCGTCTCCATGTTCAGGAAGCTGACGTCGATCCCGCTCAGTTGCTTCATGGGCGAACTGTATGACCTGGCACACGCGGCCGTCGAACGGTCAACGCGCGTGGTCGGCCAACGGGAAGATGCTCGGCCACGAGGCGGCCTCGGTGAGCAGAGCGTCACGGTCGTCGGGTGACATCGGCTGGTGGTGGGCGGCAGCGTCGAGGACGGCGGGCAGGATCGTGAGGTCGCCAGGTGTGCAGAACGCGTGCACACCCGGTGTGGAGAGCGTGAAGTCGATGGCACGCTGCAGCCGCGGTCCGTCGGTGAAGGGTTCGTACCACGGACTCGCTGTCTTCTCCCGATCTCCCCATGGTTGCCAGGCACCGGCCTTGATGGCCATCACCGCCACATCTCGGCGCGCACATTCGTCGAGCAGCGCTGCCAGGTCGGAGGCGTACTGAGGGTCGGCCACCGCTCGCGGATACACGGGCAGCATGACCGAGTCGAGGTCGTACCGCTTCACCGCTGTGAGCTGGGCCGCAGCCGTGCCGAGATCGTGCCCGGTGATGCCGACGAAGCGTGTGAGTCCCTCGTCGCGAGCCCGCAGGATGGTCTCGAACGCATCAGCGCGAGTGTCGAGATCGTCGAGACTCACCACGCCGTGCACCTGGTACAGATCGAATGCCGTACATCCCAGCCGGTCGAGCGATCGCTCGAGGTCGGCTCGCACGCCGTCGGGGTTCTTGCGACCCGTCTTCTCACCGACGAACAACCGGTCGCGATTCGCGGCGATGTGCGGTCCGGCGACGATCTCGGCCTGCCCGTACGCCGGTGCGATGTCCACGTGGTTCACGCCGGCGTCGAGCGCCTGTTGGAACGCCAGTGCCGTCGAGTCGGCGTCGCTGTTCCAGAACATCGCACCGCCGAGGATCGCACAGGACGACAGATGTTCGGTGCGGCCGAGCCGCCGTGTGTGGAGTGCCATGGGTTGACACTAGATCGCGAGTCGAGGTGAGTCCGGCGGCGATCAGGGGCGACGCCGGAGGTACACGAACCAGTACGCCACGCCGACGAGCAGCGAACCGCCGATCACGTTGCCGGCGATCACCGGGAGCAGGTTGTGGGTGAGCGCGTGCCCCCACGAGAGCTGGTCGGACATCGGCAGGGCCGCCGACGTGGCGCGGTCGCGGTGCAGGATCGCGACCGGCAGGAGGTACATGTTCGCCACGCTGTGCTCGAAGCCGCCGGCCACGAACGCGCTGACGGGCAGGATCACGACCAGCACTCGATCGGTGACCGATCGGGCCGACAACGTCATCCACACCGCGAGGCACACGAGCACGTTGGCGATCACGCCCGATGTGATCGCCTCGCCGACGTCGAGCGATGTCTTGGCGATCCCGATCTCCACCGCTCGGTGGCCGATGGCTCCGCCCGAGCCGTCGAGTGCACCTGACCACACCACCAACACCGCCAGACCGGCCGCCCCCACCGCATTCCCCACCAGCACGATGGCCCAGTTCCGCATGAGCGAGCGCAGGCGCACGCGCCGGCTCGCGACCGCCATCACCAACAGAGCGTTGCCGGTGAACAGCTCGGCGCCGCCCACCACCACCAGGATCAGCCCGAGGGAGAACACGACGCCACCCAGCACGCGTGACACCGCGAACGACAGGTCGGGATCGGAGGTTGCCACCGTTGCATACATCGCTCCGAAACCGATGAACGCGCCGGCCAGGATCGAGAGCGCGACCAGTCGGTCGATGGGCAGGCCGGCCTTGATGACACCGATGTCTTCGGCGCGGCGGGCCATGGCAGCGGGCAGCAGCGCATCCATGCCCGACGGCACCGGGCCGACCTGGCCGGACTCCGGTTCGGCACCTCCTGTCTGCGATGGTGCCGTCGATGGTGGCGTCGATGGTGGCGTCGATGGTGGCGTCGATGGTGGCGTCGATGGTGGCGTCGATGGTGGCGTCGATGGAGTCGACGCCACCGGGTGATCGTCCACGGCCGGCTCAGAGCGGATCGTCGAGCGACGGCGTGCCGGCGAGCGGCCAGGCGCTGTGATCGGTGACGTGGAAGCGCCGACCCGACACCTCTTCGGCGACGATGCGCACGAAGTCGAACTTCGGTGACGCGTTCCACGGGAACAACGGCAACCGCTCGACGCGGTCCTTGTCGAGCCAGCCCTCGATCTGTTCGGCGACGCCCTTCACGACGACGCTCCATGCTTCGCCCGCGGCGGCGTCATACCCGTCGATCTCGAACGCGACGCCGTACCCCAGCACCGCGGCGGCGAGCTTGGTGCCGGCCGATGTGCGGAACACGATCTCGTCGTCGTCGACCACGTAGTTGATGGGGAAGATGTCCGGATGGTTGGCGATCGAGACGGCGAGGCGGCCCACTTCATGGTCGCGCAGCAGCTGCCAGCAGTCATCGAGGCTCAGGATCAGAGTGCCCGCGTACGGGTCGAATGTGGTCTCGCTGGCTCCAGTGACATCCATCGTTCCTCCAGTGCTGATCGAGTGCCTTGCTGCCCTCGGTGTGCTTTGGGTGGCTGTCGGCGCTTCGGGTGCTTCGGGTGATGCGGGTGATGCGGGTTGTCGTCGGCATCGGTCCCCCTGCGTCATCGTGCGCCTCGGGGCGGTTCCGTATCAGGGGACGAGGGGGCGTGGTTCAGGGACCTCCGGCCCTTGCCAACCGCGACGCTGCACCACCGCGATGCTGCGATACTGCGACGATGAGCGCCTCCGACCGCCCCGCACATCTCGGATACGAGCTCGGACTGCACGAGCTCGGCGACAGCTGCCATGCCTATCTGCAGCCCGACGGTGGGTGGGGCTGGAGCAATGCCGGTCTGGTCGTCGGCGATGGCGTGTCGTTGCTGGTCGACACGCTGTTCGACCTGCACCTCACACGGGCGATGCTCGACTCGATGGCGGCGGTCACCCGGTCGGCGCCGATCGGCACGCTGGTCAACACGCACGCCAACGGCGATCACTGCTACGGGAACCAACTGGTCGATCGCGCCGAGATCATCGCGACGGTTGCGACCGCACACGAGATGACCGACGTGCCTCCGGCGATGCTCGCTGCGCTGAACAACGCGCCGGGCGAGGTGGGCGATCTGTTCCGATCGTTCTTCGGGGCGTTCGACTTCGCGGACATCGAGCTGAAGCTTCCGACGCGCACGTTCGAGAAGCGACTCGATCTCGAGGTGGGTGGCCGTGCGATCGAACTGATCGAAGTCGGCCCGGCGCACACTGCCGGCGATGCCATCGTGATCGTGCCCGATGCCAAGGTGGCCTACACCGGTGACATCCTGTTCATCGGCGGCACGCCGATCGTGTGGGCCGGTCCCCTGTCGAACTGGGTCGCGGCCTGCGACCTCATGTTGGGCATGGACATCGAGACCGTGGTGCCCGGCCACGGGCCCATCACCGACAAGGGCGGGATCGCGCAGGTGCGCGACTACCTCGCGTTCGTGGATGGCGAGGCCACCGCCCGCCAGCATGCGGGCATCGATGCGTGGGACGCAGCGCAGGAGATCGCGCGTGAGATCGGGGCGAACCCGTCGTTCGACCACTTGGGTGAGTTCGGGCGCATCGCGGTCAACGTCGAGACGGTGTATCGCAGTCTCGACCCTGCGCACACCACGCCCGACGTGGTGGAGCAGTTCCGACGCATGGCCAGGATCGAGGCCGGTGCACACGGCTGAGGCGGCGCTCGCAGGTCCTGCGCGCGTGGAATGTGCACCCGAGCGCAGCCGATGACCGAGCCGTCACACGATCTCGTGGTGGTGGGAGCCGGACCGGCGGCGCTCGCACTCGCGGCGGCATCCCATCGACGTGGACTCGACGTGCTGGTGGTGGGCCGTGACGATCCGTGGGTGGCCACCTACGGAGCATGGATCGACGAGGTCGGCGACCATCGCGACTCGATCGCGATCGAGTCGGCCATCGATGTGGTCACCACTGAGCGTCGTCGATTGGACCGCACATACGGCGTGTTCGACAATCGCCGGCTGCGCGCCTCGCTCGACCGTGCGCCTCGTTGCACCGACACCGTCGAGGGTGTTCGCCATCATCGGTGGGGCGCCGCGGTGCACACCGAGGGTGGGACGGTGCTTCGGACGCGGTTGGTCGTCGACGCTGCCGGTGCTGGGGGAGCGGTGCTCGAACGGAGAGCGGGCGACGTCGGTCCGTCGTTCCAGACGGCGTATGGCTTGGTGCTGGCCGAGCGACCGGACGTGGGTGGTGACGGCGCGGTGCTGATGGACTGGCGGAGTTCCGGCGCACGCACGAGCGCGGGCACTCCCGTGGGTGAGCCGACCTTCCTCTACGTGCTCGACCTCGGTGCCGGGCGCTGGCTCGTGGAGGAGACCTCGCTGGCGCGGCGCACACCGATGAGCGCCGCCGAGCTCCGGGCCCGGCTCGCGGCACGGCTCGGGTTCGACCACACCGATCGTGCCGAATCCGTGGAGCACGTGTCGATCCCGATGCGACCGGGGGTCCCGAACCGTCGCCAGCTCACCGTGGGATTCGGCGCCGCCGCCGGCTACGTGCACCCTGCCACCGGCTACTCGATCACCGCCTCGTTGAGAGCCGCCGATCGTGTCGCTCAGGCGATCGCGTCAGCGCTCGCCGGGGATGAAGCTCCCGCAGCGGTGTCGCGGCAGGTGTGGGACTCGGTCTGGCCGGCGTCACAACGCCATGCGCGGATGCTGCATGACTACGGGCTCGGTGCGCTCCTGCGGCTCACCGATCGCGACGTCCGAGGGTTCTTCGCGGCCTTCTTCTCCTTGCCCACCGAAGTGTGGTCGCCGTACCTGCGGGTCGACGCCAGTGGTGCCGAGGTGAGCCGGACGATGCGCGGCGTGTTCAGCCGGGTGCCGTGGCCGCTGCGTCGCCGGTTGATGACGATGAGCCCTGCATCGCTGGTTCGGTCGTTGCGCTGACCTCGATCTGATCTCGCTGGAGAAGATCTCCCTGGAGAAGATCTCGCTGATGCTGGAGGATGCTTCGCCGTACCGCGAACACCCAACCCACGGCGACACAGATCGAGAAGATCCACCACTGCACCATGTACGACAGGTGGGATCCTTCGCCCAACTCGGGATCGGGGAGCGGGATCGGGAGCTCACCTTGATCTGGCTCGGACACGAGGAGGTCGACGTACACCGGCAGCACCGGGCCGGGCAACTGCTCGGCGAGACGCGGGATGTCGACGCGGAACAGTTCGCTCAGCCTGCCGTCGGCTTCGGTGAGTCCTCCGAGCGATCGCCGCTGCGTGGCGCGCAGGCGGCCGGTCACCTTCACCTCACCCGTCGCTGGAGGGCGCACGTCCGCTGTGTCGGGCACGAAGCCACGGTTGATGAGCACCAACTGGCCGTCGGCCAGTTGCAACGGCGTCACCACGTTCACTCCGGTGGCCCCGCCCTGCGATCGGTTGACGATCAGCACCTGTTCGTCGCGGAGGTAGGTGCCGGTGGCCGTGATCGTTCGCCATTGCACATCGGCGGCGACGATGTCCTGAGGTGAGCCGCCGGGGGCGCCGGCGATGATCGCGTCGATCGGGACGATCGGTTCTGCCGAGCGGTCGCGCACCTCGCTGTTGAACTCACGTCGACTCTCGAGCCGGTGCTTCTGCCAGAAGCCCAGGTTCGCCATCAGGACGATCATCGCGATCACCAGGAGGTGGAAGGCGATCCACTTCGGCTTGAACAAGAAGCGGAACCTCGTCACGTGCGATCCCACAGCATCCGGTGATCGGCCTCGGCACCGAAGAGCGCCTGCGACGGGGTGCGTCGGTCGACGTGGCCGATCAGACCTCGGTAGACACCGAACCCGCACAGCTCCTGCAACTCGGGTGAGAAGGTTCGGACCACCCGGAGTGGCAGCCCGAGCTGTTGGTTCTCCTGTTGGCGGATCCAGCCGGCGCAGTAGTTCATCGCGATGCCCATGCGGCGTTGGTCGGTCTGGTTCGAGCCGCCGCCGTGCCACAACGAGCCGTGCCACACCAGGATGCTGCCGGCCGGCATCTCGGCCGGGATGCTGTCGTAGTGCTGGCCGTACACGGGGGAGCGCTCGGCCAGGTGGCTGCCGGGGATGATTCGCGTGGCGCCGTTGGCCTCGGTGAAGTCGGTGATGGCCCACATGCTGTTGGCGGTGATCGCCTGGTGCGGCTTGGGCAGCGGCATCACCTGATCGTCGGCGTGGATGGGCTGGGCCATCTCGCCGGGACCGATGGTGATGCTCGAGAGGCTGCTGATCAACGGGTTGTCGCCCATGAGGTGCCGCATCAAGGGCAGCACCACGGGATGCACCGGGATCGGGCGGTACAGCTCCCCGTGGGCGAGCAGGTTGTACACGCGATGGGTGGCCGTGCCCTCGAACCCGTTCGTGCCCGGTCCGATCCGCAGCTCGCTCTCCAGCCGCAGCACGTCGGCATGCAGCGCCGCAGCGGATTCGGTGTCGAACGCATCGACGACGATGGTGTAGCCGTCGCGGTCGAGATTCGCCTGGTGCGCCGCACGTGCGGCGTCGTCGAGCGTGGTGCTCATGCAGGCGACGCTACTGTCGCACCGTGTCCGAACAGCAGCCGCTCACCTCCGAGCGTCGGGTGGCACTGGTCACCGGTGCGGGCAGCGACGGTGGGATCGGGTTCGCTGCGGCACGCCGGCTGACGCGAGCGGGTCTGCACGTTGCGCTCGTCTCGACATCGGATCGCATCCATCGACGTGCGGCAGAACTGGTGGTGGAGGGCGGTTCGGCCGAGGGCGCGGTGTGCGACCTCCGTGACGCTGGCGCGGTCGATGCGCTCGTCGCGTCGCTGGCGTCGGTCGGGAGGATCGAGGTGCTCGTGAACAACGCCGGGATGACGTCGACGGCTGCCGGTGTGGACGCAGCGGCGCTGGTCGAGGAGCTGACGCTGGCCCAGTGGGACGACACGCTGTCCCGCAACCTCACCACTGCGTTCCTCGTCAGTCGCGCGGTGGTTCCGATGATGCGGGCGAACGGTTACGGGCGGATCGTCAACGTCGCATCGACGACGGGGCCGGTGTCGGCGTTCGAGCGGGCAGGCGGGTATGCCGCGGCCAAGGCCGGGATGGTGGGCCTCACCCGGGCGTTGTCGCTCGAGGTGGCCGCGGCTGGAATCACGGTGAACGCGATCGCTCCCGGGTGGATCGACACGCCGTCGGCCAGCGATGGCGAACGCCGCGCCGGTGCCGCTTCGCCGCTGGGCCGCAGTGGCACGGCCGACGAGGTGGCCGCAGCGATCGAGTTCCTCGCCTCACGCGATGCCAGCTACATCACGGGCACACTGTTGGTGGTCGACGGCGGCAATCACGTGGTCGAAGACCTCTCCGATCGCTGACCCGAACAGGAAACGGCACCGTCGGATCCGTTCGGTCCACCGGCTCGATGCTCACCCGGGCCCGACAGTGGCAGCCAGTAGCCTCGACGATCCATGAGTCGGGTCATCGATGCCATCAGCCCCGCGCGGCTGGGCTCGAGCTATCGGCGGTTGCTCGCGTCGTCGTGGATCACCAATCTCGGTGATGGGATCGGTCTGGCCGCCGGACCACTGCTCGTCGCGTCGCAGACCCGCGACCCGCTGCTGGTGGCGTTGGCGTCGTTGTTGCAGCGCCTTCCGTGGTTGCTGTTCGGTCTGCACGCAGGTGTCATCGCAGATCGTCACGATCGACGACTCATCGTCGCACTCGGCAACATCGCCCGCGCCGGGGTGCTCGGCGTGGTCGTGGGCATGGTGGCGTTCGATGCGGTGAACGTCACGGTGGTGCTGGTCGCGATGTTCCTGCTGGGCGCGGCCGAGGTGTTCGTCGACACCACCGCCAACACCTTGCTGCCGATGATCGTGGCGCCCGACGATCTTGGTGTGGCCAACGCCCGGATCATGGGTGGTCAGATCGTCGTCGACCGACTCGTCGGCCCTCCCATCGGTGCGTTCCTGTTCGCTGCCGGCATCGCCTGGCCCCTCGCTGCCCAGGTGGTGCTGTTCGTCGCCGGTGCCCTCGTGCTGGTGCGCATCCCGTTCCCGATTCCCGACCGCCGCGCGGGAGGACAGGCTGCCCGACATGAGATCGCAGACGGACTGAGGTGGTTGTGGAGCCACGGAGCGGTGCGCACCCTCACGCTCACCGTGGTGAGCTTCAACGTCACCTTCGGCGCCACGATGGCGGTGATGGTGCTGTACGTGAAGGAGCAGCTCGGTCTTGGCGACATCGGGTTCGGCGTGCTCACCACGATGAGCGCGCTCGGTGGGCTCGTCGGGTCGTGGGGCTATGGCTGGCTGCAACGTCGGGTCAGCCTGGCCAACATCATGCGCGGTGGATTGATCATCGAGACCGGCACCCACCTCACGCTCGCGCTCACCTCCACCGCAGTTGTCGCCGCCTCGGTGCTGTTCGTGTTCGGCATCCACGAAGCAGCGTGGGGCACGACGGCCGTGACGATCAGGCAGCGTGCTGTGCCGACGGAGTTGCAGGGTCGGGTGAGCGCGGCGTACATGCTGGGTGTGTTCGGCGGGCTGGTGGCCGGTGCAGCGATCGGTGGGTTGATCGCCCGTGCACGAGGCGTCACCGACGTGTTCTGGTTCGCGTTCGTGGGCTCGGTGATCATCCTGATGCTGATCTGGCGGTCCCTCCAGCAGATCGCCCACGTCGAACCTGCGTGATCTTCTGGATCACCTGCTTGGATCGGGCGGGCCGGCGGCGTGGCGTTAGGGTCGGCGATCGATGAGCGACCGTGAACTTGCCCCCGACTTCCTGACTCCCACGTGGTTGGGTGACGTGCTCGGCCACCAGATCGTCGATTTCGACGTGCGGCGCATCGGTGACGGCCTGGTGGGCATGAACCTTCGACTTGCCATCGACTACGCCGATCCAGATGCGGCTGCGGCAGCGGAGGCGCCGTCCACCGTGGTCGCGAAGCTGCCGTCACCTGATCCCACCAGTCGGGCGACCGGCGTTGCGCTGCGCAACTACGAGCGCGAGGTGAAGTTCTACCGAGATCTTGCGGGCACGCTCGACATCCGCGTCGCCCGGTGCCATCACGCCACCTGGGACAAGGCGAGCGGCGACTTCGTGCTCGTGCTGGAAGACCTGGCGCCCGGTGAACAGGGCAACCAGCTCACCGGTTGCACGGTCGAGCAGGCTCGCACGGCCGTGATCGAGTTGGCCAGGTTGCACGGGCCGCGATGGGACGACCCGACCCTGCACGACGTCGAGTGGCTCGGCCGGCGCACCGGCCCCGATGACGCACAGATGCTGGCCGGCATGTGGTCGATGCTGTTGCCCGGGTTCATGGCCACCTACGCCAAGTACCTGACGACTGAGGCGCAAGAACTGGTCACCGGCTTCACGGCGCGCATCGGTGACTGGGTCGAGGGTCGCGACGGCGCGTGGACGGTCACCCACGGCGACTATCGGCTCGACAACCTCATGTTCGCATCGGCCGCCGGCGGGTACCCGCTCGCGACCGTCGACTGGCAGTCGCCGGGTCATGGTCAGTCCACGGGCGACGTGAGCTATTTCATGGGTGCAGGGTTGGTGCCGGAGCAACGCCGCGAGGTCGAGCGCGACATGGTGAGCGGCTACGGCGAGGCGCTGTCCGGCTATGGCGTCGACCTCGATGAGGCCTGGCTGTGGAGGCACTACTGCCGCGACGCCTACGCCGGGGTGATCATGAGCGTGGTCGCCTCCCAGATCGTGGCGACCACCGACCGCAGCGAGGCGTTGTTCGCCACGATGGCCACTCGTCACACGCAGCACGCGCTCGACCTGCACGCCGCCTCGCTGCTCTGACCGACCGCTCCATCACGCGCGCCATCACGCACTCGACGGCCACGCACTCGACGGCCACGTTCTATCGTCGTCGCCATGTCGCACGAGCTGCCCGACTTCCACATCCCGCACGCGGAGAAGATCGAGTGGATGATCGAGACCAACGGCTGGGCCCTCGAGCCGGTGCTGCCCCGCTCCGACGTCGACCCTCCCGAACCTGCCTACGCCTACACGATCGGCTTTCCCGCAGCCTTCGGTTTCCCGGAGGTGCTGCTGTTCGGTCTCACGCCGGTCGCCAGCAACGGTCTGGTCAGCCTGGTTGCCGACATGTTGCGCGGCGGCACGGAGATCCCACTCGGAACCGAGTTGGTGGGCCTGTTCGACAACGACCTGAGGTGTGTGTTCGCACCGGTCGACCTCGAGGAGTGGGGCGGCTTCACGCAGGTCGCGACCGCCTGGTACCGGGGTGCCGACTACGAGGTGGTGCAGCTGTTGTGGCCCGATCGGAACGGCTTCTTGCCCAACGAGGTCGGCTACGACCAGCGGATGGTGCTGGCACAACCGGTGATCGGGGTGATCGGCTGACCTCTGAGCCCCGTCCTCTGGCGCTGGCCTTCGTGCGATCGAGGGCTTCGGCGAGGCGCGATCAGCCCTGAGGCCCGTAGGTGTCGATCAGGTCGGTGGTGGTGGTGAACCGGTAGCCGTCGGCGAGATAACGCTCGATCACCGCTGGCAGTGCGTCGATCTCGGTGCGTCGTGCCAGCATCAGCTCGTGGTCGGGTCCGCTGCGATCGAACGCAGAACGACCGATGCCGTCGTGGAAGATCACGATCGCCCCGTCGTGGATCGCCTCGAGGTAGTTGGTCCGCACACCGTCGACGTCGTCGATCGCGGTGACGATGCCTGGGTCGCGGCTCACCGACCACAGCGCGACGTCATGGCCGAGATCGGTGGCCGCCCGAAGGACCGAGCCGGTGACATGGCCCTTCACCGGGCGGAACCACCGTGGCCGTTCGCCGGTGACGGCCGCGACTGCGTCGGCGCCGCGCTCGATCGATGCGCGCACCTCGGCCGGCGACTGGATGGCTGCGCTGAAGTGATCGAAGGTGTGGTTCGCCACCTCGTGGCCCGCCTCGATCAGCTGTCGCACCGTGTCGGGCCGGCGCTCCACCAACTCACCGATCACGAAGAACGTGGCCGGCACGCCGTACCGGTCGAGGATGTCGATCACCTCCGGGGTGAACTGCTTCGTGGGCCCGTCGTCGAACGTGAGCGCCAACACCTTCTCACCCTGTGGGTCGACGCTCCACCACACGTTCACCCCGCCTCGGGTCTGGCCGGCTGCAACGGTGTGGGCGTAGTCTCCCGCGAGCAGGGTCGACCCCAGATGATGCCCGAGTGCATAGGTGCCGACCGGCGCGGCCACCGCGGCCACACCTGCGCTGCCGAGCCCTGCCCGTCGGAGGAAGGTGCGACGGTCCACGGCGAAGGAGCCTACGAGCCGTCCGAGCCCGCAGCGGACACGAAGGTCCTCAGCTCGTTGAGCTCTCGCACCAACGCATCGAGGGCGTCG
This sequence comes from Actinomycetes bacterium, assembly GCA_031400715.1. Classification (GTDB taxonomy): domain Bacteria; phylum Actinomycetota; class Acidimicrobiia; order Acidimicrobiales; family Ilumatobacteraceae; genus VFMC01. The sequence goes on from JANNQK010000031.1 coordinate 18,449, forward strand.
ATCTCGCCGGCCATCAGCCGGGCGCGCCGTTCGATGTCGAACGACGCCAGCTCGACCAGCGTGCGAAAGTCGGTGCCCGGCTGCTCGAGCACCGTTTGCATCGCGAGAGTCACGGCGGCGATGGGGTCGCTGTCGTACAGCGCCAACATCGCTTCGACGTCGCGCTTTCGGAGCCGGGCCACGTGGGCAGTGTGCCAGGGGCACGTGCGCCACGAGCGGCAGGGCGAGGCGCCGTGTGCGACACGCCGGGCCAGCCGCACGCGACACCGGGGATGCATCACGCGATGGCGAGTCGCTGACGATCCTCCACGACGTGCGGCGCCCGGTGGTCGCCGAGCAGGTCGAGGAACGGCACCGCGTCGAATGCCTCCGGTCCCAGCACACCGCTGCCCGACCAGGTGCCGTGCGCCAGGAGTTCCACCGCCACCACCGGGTGCACAGCCGTCTGCCACACGACGGCCTGATGGCCGTACTCGCGCATCGTCCACTCGTTGTCGACGATCTGGTAGACGTACGTCTCGCGGGCCGAGCCGTCCTTGTCGAGACCGCGCACCAACGAACCCGCACAGGTGCGGCCCCGCATCCGGTCGCCCAGCTCGGCCGGATTGGGCAGCACGGCGGCGACGAGATCTCGTGGCGACACGTCGACGCCGCGCACGTTCACGGGCCTGGTGCTGTCGAGGCCCAGCTTGCGCAGCGTCGCCAGCACATCGAGGAACTCGTCGCCGAGGCCGTACTTGAACGTGACCCGACCGACGTCGAGCCACCGTGGCATCAAGATCACTTCTTCGTGTTCCACGTTGACGCATCCGAGCGGACCGATGCCTTCAGGGAAGACGAACGTCTCGGGTTCGCTGAACGGTTCGGTGGTGAACCAGCCGCGATCGCGTTCGTACACGATCGGCGGGTTGAGGCACTCCTCGATCGTCGTCCAGATCGAGAACGTGGGGGCGAAGGCGAAGCCGTCGATCACCAGATCGCTCCCGTCGCGCACGCCGATCTCGTCGATCTGGCTGAAGAGATGATCGGAAGCGAACCGGGCAGCGACATCGGAGAAACCCGGCTCGACGCCCATGCCCACGAGCGCGAGTTGGCCGCGTTCGACCCACTGGTCGGCGACCGCGAACTGGGCGTCGCCGAGCATCACGCCGGTCTGGTTGTAGGGGTCGGTGGGATGCGGGCTCGACATGTGCATCGCCATGTCGAGGTAGTGACAACCCGCTTCGAACGCGGCGTCGAAGATCGGTGGGTTGAGTCGGGGGTCGCAGGCGTTGACGATCACGTCGGCTCGGCACGAACGAGCGAGCTCGACGATGTCGGCTCGGTCGGATGCATCGACTTTCGTGGACACCACACGCGTCGACCGTGCGGTGGCTGCCGCCCGGGCGGCGCGAGCACCATCGATGTCGGCGACCACGATCTGTTCGAACACGTCACGACGTGCAGCAATGGAGGCGAACGCCGCTCCAACGCCGCCGGAACCCACCACGAGGACTCTCATCGCGGCACCCTAGCATTCCGCTGACTGGCCAGTCAGTCGAACTGACCGATGAATCGGTCGTGTCGTGTCAGAGCGCGAACGCGCGCCGTTCCGCTCCGGTGGACACCAACTTCGAGATGCGTCGTGCCAGGTAGGGGCTGAAATGGCCGCGATACCGCACCTGCAGCTCGGGGAGTGCCCAGTCGCGTCCGGTGACTGACCCGCGGCACAGTGACGAGCCGCAACGGCACGCGAAGGCGTCGTAGTCGTCGCCGTCGGTCATCGCGAAGTCGTAGGTGAGCTGCTCGCCTGCTGCGATGTCGCGCAGCGCCACCAGCAGCATGCCGCCGCTCATGCCGCAGTTCGGCTCGCACGAGTGGACGATGTGGTCGACCGGCTCGACGAGCTCGCCGCCGACGAGGAACAGATCGTCGTCGAGCTGCACGGCGCGGCGCTGACGTTCGTCGTCGAAGGAAGCGAACGCCTGGCGGTCCACACACGTGCCGCCGAAGGCGCCGACGGTCTCACCCGCCGCGATCGGTTCGGTGGCAACGGACATCAGACCGGTCAGCGCATCGGCCGTTGCCTTCGCCTTGGGGGTGTGGAAGCTCGTCGACATATCTCCAGTCTCGACCCCGCCTGGTCGCCTTTGCTACTCGCTGATGCATCAGCCCGTCTGACTCATCCGTCAGTCTGACTGCCCGATGGATCAGTCGCCGTCCACAGCACCGTGATCCGAGTGTCGGCTCCGCGTCCGACTTCGCTACGGTTCGCCACACCGGTCGGGGACCGGGACGATGATGGGGGAAACGATGACCGACGCACTCGCGCCAGCCACGAACTGGAACTTCGCCGACCTGTACGAGGCCGTCGCAGCCGCCGTGCCCGATCGCCCGTGCCAGATCCAGGGCGACCGGGTGATCACCTGGGGCGAGTTCGAGCGCCGTACGGCAGCTCTCGCCGCCGATCTCGTGGCCGCCGGCATCGGCCAGGGCGCGAAGGTCGCGATCTACCTCTACAACGGCCCTGAGTACATGGAGACGATGGCCGCCGCCTTCAAGGTGGCGATGGCGCCGGTGAACACCAACTACCGCTACGGCGCCGACGAGATCGTCTACCTGTTCGAGAACGCCGACGCAGAAGCGGTCGTGTTCCACGCCTGCTTCACCGAACTGGTCGAGAGCGTGCGTGGCCGACTGCCGATGGTGAAGCGCTGGTACGTGGTGGCCGACGAGACCGGCAGCGGACCCAGTTGGGCGGCGGCATACGAAGACGTCGTCACGTCGGGTGCCACGCCCGATGTGTCGTGGCCGCGCAGCGGCGACGATCTGCTCCTGCTCTACACAGGCGGCACGACGGGCATGCCGAAGGGCGTCATGTGGCGCCAGGACGACTTGTTCAACGTGCTCGGCGGAGGTGGCAACGCGGTGATGGGCGTGCCCGCCGCCAGTGGTGTCGCCGAGGTGATCGAGCGTGTCACGGCGGCACCCGCCGGAGCGATGATGCTCACCGCTGCACCGCTCATGCACGGTACGGGTCAGTTCTCGGCGCTGAACGCGATGTCGCTCGGAGGGTGCATCGTCACCCTCGTCAACCACAAGTTCGACGTGTCCGAGCTGTTCCGCACGGTCGAAGCCCTGAAGGTCACCAACCTGATCATCGTCGGCCAGGCCTTCGCCGGTCCGATGCTCGATCAACTCGAGGAGGATCCGGGCCGGTTCGACACCTCGAGTCTGGCGCTCGTCGTGTCGTCGGGAGTGATGTGGAGCCAGGAGAACAAGGCGGGTCTGCTGAAGCACATCCCACAGGTGTTGCTGTTCGATTCGTTCGGTTCGTCGGAGGCTGTCGGCATGGGTGGCAGCGTGAGCGCAGCAGGCGCGGCGGAGCAGACCGCGAAGTTCGCGATCGGAGCGAGCTGCTCGGTCTTCACCGACGACGGTCGTCGGGTCGAGCCCGGTTCGGGCGAGCAGGGCATGGTGGCGGTGGGCGGCTTCATCCCGCTCGGCTACTACAAGGACGAGGCGAAGACCGTCTCGACGTTCCGCACGTTCGAGGGTCGTCGCTGGAGCGTGCCCGGCGACTTCGCCGAGGTGAACGAAGACGGCAGCCTGAAGCTGCTGGGGCGCGGATCGGTGTGCATCAACACCGGTGGCGAGAAGGTGTTCCCCGAGGAGGTGGAGGAGGCCCTCAAGACCCATCCCGGCGTGCGCGACGCGGTGGCGGTCGGGCTGCCCGATCCCCGCTTCGGCGAGACGATCTGTGCCGTGGTCGAGCCGCAGGAGGGCAAGGAGACACCGACGCTCGAGGAGTTGAGTGCTCACGTGAAGCAACACCTCGCCGCGTACAAGGCGCCGCGCAACCTCGTCATCGTCGACTCGATCCGGCGCGCGCCGAACGGCAAGGTGGACTACAAGCGGCTGAAGGGTGTCGCCATCGACACGGTGGGGGCCACACAGGGCATCGGTCAGTGACGGCGGCCGATCTGCGCAGCCGTCTCGCCGGCGGCGAGAGCGTGCTGATGCCTGGCGTGTGGGATGCGATCACCGCGAAGCTGGCCGGCGAGGCCGGGTTCGCCACGGTGTTCCTGTCGGGTTACGCGGTCAGCGGCACCTTGCTCGGGGTGCCGGACTTCGGGTTGCTCACGCAGACGGAGATGGCCGAGGTCGCTCGTCGCGTGTGCCGGGCCGTACCGGGCGTGAACGTGGTGGTCGATGCCGACACCGGGTACGGCAACCCGCTCAACACCATCCGGACCGTCGAGCTGTGGGAGCACGCCGGTGCGTCGGGCATGTTCCTCGAGGACCAGGTGTGGCCCAAGCGATGTGGCCACATGGCGGGCAAACAGGTGATCGAGCGTCATGACTGGCTGTCGAAGCTCCGCGCTGCGTGTGACCATCGCGAGTCGATCCACGTGACGGCGCGCACCGATGCCCGCGCCGCGATCGGCCTCGACGAGGCCATCGAACGGGCGAAGATGGCTCGCGACACGGGGGTCGACGCGCTGTTCGTCGAGGCACCCGAGTCCCGCGACGAGATGGAGCGCATCGCCGCGGCGTTGCCCGACATCACACTGGTCGCCAACATGGTCGAGACCGGGAAGACGCCACTGCTCACCCCGGCCGAGTTGGCCGATCTCGGGTTCACCTTGATCGTGTCGCCGTTGTCGCTGCTGTTCACCATGGTGAAAGCGGTGCAGGTGAGCCTCGAGCTCCTGCGCGCCGACGGCAGCTTGCGCGACCACCTCGATCGCCTGGTCGACTTCGACTCGTTCGGTCGTTTGGTCGGGTTGCCTCATCACTACGAGGTGGAGCAGCACTACCGCTGAGCGACGTTGCCCGCGATCGTTGATGGTGGACAAATGGGGGAGGTGACCGAACGGTCGCCGCTAACATCCACGATCGACACGCATCACGAGTGATCCGAACCGCAGGCTCGCCTGAGGCTCGCGATCCGGCAACCGGGGAGGAAGCCCCACGGTGCCTTCCCACCTCGGTGGGGATGTGGCCCCGGTACACGCCGGGGCAACAGAGCTTCCGCTCGTGCAGCGATGGTCGTTCACACCAGGCAACGAGCGAGAAAGGACGGCTGATGACGGCAGGGCTCCCGGTCACGGGCGCGTGGCGCCCCGGCGACCCGCAGGGCCACCGGCAGTTCTTCACGTTCCCTCACGATCGACCCTTCGCACTCGACACCGGAGTCGCACTGCGCGACGTGACGATCGCGTACGAGACGTGGGGCAGGCTCGACGCCACGGCCAGCAACGCGATCCTCATCTGTCACGCGTGGACGGGTGACAGTCATGCGGCCGGTTCGGCAGGCCGAGGGCACACGACGGGTGGCTGGTGGGACGACCTGATCGGACCGGGCAAGCCGCTCGACACCGATCGGTGGTACATCGTGTGCTCGAACGTGCTCGGTGGGTGCCAGGGCAGCACCGGCCCGGCGTCGCCCCACCCGGTCGACGGCCTGCCGTACGGCAGCCGATTCCCGGTCGTCACCATTCGCGACATGGTTCGGGCCCAGGCTCGCCTCTCGAACCATCTCGGCGTCGACTGCTGGCACTCGGTGATCGGTGGCTCGATGGGCGGCATGCAGGTGCTGGAGTGGGCCATCACGTTCCCGCAACGCGTGCGATCGATCGTGCCGGTCGCCACGTGTGCACAGGCCACGGCGCAACAGATCGCCTGGGGTGCCATCGGACGCAGGGCGATCCGTCTCGACCCGAACTGGCGGGGTGGCGACTACTACGACGCCGAGCCGGGGGAGGGGCCGGCCGACGGCCTGGCCGTGGCTCGCATGGTCGCGCAGGTGACGTTCCGCAGCGACAACGTGTTCACCGACCGCTTCGGTCGCGAGCTCGCCGACGGAAGCGAGTTGAGTGGGCGCCTCGATCTGTGGCAGCGATTCGAGGTCGAGCGTTACCTCGACCACCACGGCGAGAAGCTCATCAGGCGATTCGATGCCAACAGCTACCTCACGATCGGCAAGGCGATGGATCTCCACGACGTCGGCCGTGGGCGTGGCGGCCTGACGTCGGCGATGTCGCGCATCAGGGTGCCGACGCTCACGATGGGCATCTGGAGCGACATGCTCTATCCGTCGTACCAGCAGCGACAGATTCGTGATCTGTTGATGGCGCAGGGCACGCAGGCCGACTACCTCGAGATCGACTCACCGCACGGTCACGATGCGTTCCTGATCGAGTTCGACCAGGTCGGTCCTCCGATCGGGCGATTCGTCGAAGCGGTGGCCGGCGAGCGCTGAGCGTCGACGGCCGGCGATCGTGGACGGTCAGCGGTGCCCGATGAACTCGCGGAGCTTGGGCGCCATCGGGCTCTTGGCCGGCAAGCGAACGGCCAACATCGCGGGAACACCGTGAGGATCGTGACCGCGCAGCAAGAACACCGACCGATTGCGCGGCGGGGTCTCGCTCTCGGCGACCACGCGCCACGAGCTCATCGATCGCCTGAAGCGCTTGCGTTGGTCGACGAGCATCTCGCCGTTCGACTCGACCAGGATCTTCGTTTCTCGAAATCGACCCACCGGATCGCCGCGCTCGGTCATCAGCTGGGCGTTGCAGAGGAACCGGGAGCGGTCCTTGGCAACCCAGTGTGGCTCGATGCGGAAGCCCACCCATGCGAGGCCCGCCATCACGGCCACGGCAAGGACGAGCCAGACGTACTCCACCGGTGCATCTTGGCATGTGAGTCGACCGATCGCCGTTCGAGACGGCCGATCCGCCTCGATCGCTCGACGCGAGTGACCGCGACCGAAGCACCCTGATGAGCAAGAATGGCCCGATGCTGTTCAGCCGTGTCGCCCCTCGATGCCGACAGTGCGCTGCCGGATGGGCAGGTGCTGCATGAGCGGGCTGTTCGCGAGTCGTACGTCAGCGGTGCTCGGCGCGGAGCTCACCGAGTCCCAGGCGGCGCTCAGGGTGTTTCTCGCCGCTGGGGGTCTCGTCGTCGCAGGGCTCTCGCTGCTGGTGCTCACGATCTGGTGGTGGCGCCACACGCGACCCGAGCCGCCGGCGCTCGGTCCGCTCGAGGTGATGGGCGATCGGAAGTGGGCCACAGCTGCCGATTCGGAACGTCGTCGGCTGATCGAGGAGTTCCGGCCCGTCGGCGCCGAGCCCAGCAACCGAATCGTCGATCCCCAGCCGGTCGATCTGTCCGTCCTGGCCCGCGATGCACCACGCACGTTCGACGACCTGCGTGAACCCATGGTCGATCCGGAAGCACTCGAGATCGCGACGTCGTCAGCAGTCGAGGTCGAAGCGAGTGAACCCATCGAACCGGTCGAGCCAGGCGAGCCGGTGCTCGCGGGTGCGCAGGCCGAGCCCCCGGCGGCGCCGGTCGATGCGGACCTCGGTGGCGACCTCGGTGCCGACCTCGAGGGGGCAACCGCCAAGGCCGAGACTGCGTTCACGTCGCTGTCGGAGTTCCCTCTGCCTGCCGTACCTGCCACGCCTCACGCGCCTGCCATGCCCGTCATGCCCGACGCGAGCGACGATCTCCTTCGGCTCGCCGATGGTGACGACACGGTGGCCATGGTCGAGCCGGAGTTGCCGGTCTCGCCCAACGTCGGCAGCTGACGCGGCTCGACGCCGCTCGGTTCGTCATCGGCCGAGCGGCGATGGCCGACCCGCGCACATCGGCACGGACCACGCCGCGGCGAGCGTCACCGATACGGTAGGGGGATGGCCCAAGGTCTCGATGTCGACGCGATGCTGTCCAGGTTCCGTGAGCGTGCCGCCGCTGTGCGCAAGCGGCCGCTTCCTCCGGTCGCCGGTGATGAACGCCAGGCGTTCCTCGCCCAGGCCAACACCGACTTCATGGACTTCGCGATCATCGGTGACGCGGTCGGGACCGTGGAGGACGGGATGCTCGTCCTGCGGGTCGATCTGCGCCCGGCTGACCAGCGAGGCTGAGGCGGACGACCACGTCGCGCCTGCTCAACGTTGATGAATGACGTGCCGGCGGGCAGCGGCGGCCGGTGTGAGGTCACGGTGGGCCGTTCGATTCGGGTGAAGGTGTTGTCCGCCGAGCCGGATCGGTTGCTATCATTTCCTCTCGCATTGCGGATGTGGCTCAGCTGGTAGAGCATCACCTTGCCAAGGTGAGGGTCGCGAGTTCGAATCTCGTCATCCGCTCCAAGAAACACCAGGTCAGCGGCCCTACGAGGGCCGCTGATTTGCGTTTTCGGCTTCCCGGTATACCATCGCGCTATACCATCGGGTTTGTTTCGCCC
>JANNQK010000032.1:0-2060 GCA_031400715.1 Actinomycetes bacterium
GGGACCGTTGCGATCGGTGCGCTGATCGCCGCAGCCGTCGCCGCGCTCGTTGCAACGCCGATCGCATTGCGCATCGTCCGACCGCTGCGCCGTGTCACCGACGCCGCCCAACGGCTCGGCGATGGCGACGCAGACGCCCGCGCAGGAGAACACCGGGCCCCTGGCGAGATCGGCACACTCAACCGCACCTTCGACGCCATGGCAGAACGCCTCCAGGCCAACGACATCGCCCGACGCAACCTCGCCGCCGACGTCGCCCACGAACTACGAACCCCGCTCACCCTCCTGCAGGGTGGGTGCGAGGAGATCATCGACGGCATCACCGAACCATCGATCGAACACTTCGTGCGCATGCACGACGACGTTCTGCGCCTGCGCCGCCTCGTCGACGACCTCGGCACACTCGCCGAAGCCGATGCCGCGCTCGCCGGAGCGAACATCGCCGTCGAACGATGCGACCTCGCCGACATCGCCGTCAGCGCAGCGGACGCGCTCCGGCCGCTCGCCGAGGCGAACCAACAGCAAGTGAACTGTCAACTCGAACCAGCGATCATCAACGGCGACCCAACCCGCCTTGCCCAGATCGTCACCAACCTGCTGACCAACGCCATCAAATTCACACCGGCCGCCGGCACCATCGACCTCGCCGTACGGGAGAACCCCGCACAACGGCAAGCGACACTGACCGTCAGCGACAGCGGGCCCGGCATCCCCATCGACGACCGCCCACACGTGTTCGAACGCTTCTACCGCGGCGAGTCCACCCGCCCGGTCGCCGGCAGCGGCATCGGTCTCGCTGTCGTCGCGCAACTGGTGAAAGCGCACGGCGGCACGGTGGACCTCGTCGAATCGACCGTCGGCACCACGATCACCGTCACGTTCCCGATGTCGCCGCGACTGGTCCCCTGAATCACGGATGCCGAAACGCCGATGCTGAATCCGTGATCGCGTCGTGGCGATGTGCAATGTCGAGATTCGGGTGTCTCGGAATCCCGTCTACCTTCTGTGTCGAGGGTCGCGTTCGATCGTGACGGGAGGTTTCGTGCGCCAGCCACGACTGTTGGTCATCCAGCACAACTTGGACGACTCACTCAATGATCTCGGAGGCGCTCTGGTCGCTGCGGGACTGCGTATCGACACGTGGTGCACGTTTCGCACGGATGCGCCACCGCTCCCTCTCGAGTTGTTCGACGGTGTGTTGTCGCTGGGCGGGACCGACAGCGTTGCCGAGGAGGAGCACCTCGGTTGGATCGTCGAGGAGCGACGTCTGACCGAGGAGGCCCTCGCTGCAGGCGTTCCGATCCTGGGCGTCTGTTTCGGGGCTCAGATGCTCGCTCGTGCTGCCGGTGCCGAGGTGATGCCGGCGCCTTCGCCCGAGATCGGTTGGCACGAGGTGCAGATGAGTCCGGCCGCAGTGACTGACCCCGTGCTCGCTGCTCTGGGTGGACGGTTCGATGCGTTCCAGTTCCACTACGACACATTCACCGTGCCCGTGCAGGCGACGGTCCTTGGAGTGGGTAACGGCATGACGCAAGCCTTCCGTGTCGGTGACAACGCGTGGGGAGTGCAGTTCCACGTCGAGGCGAACCCAGCGTTGATCCACGCATGGATGGCAACCTTCGACGAGGAGATGGCGGAAGCCGGTGTCGACTTCGAACGGGAGCGTGCGCTCACGGTCGAACACTGGCGAGAGGCTCGCGATCGATGCGAGCGCCTGGCAGCCGCATTTGCCGCACGAATCGCTGCCGACGTCGAGGAATGATCCTGCGATCCCACGCCGGCTCGAACGCTCGTGCCGCTCAACAGCGGGTTCCGTTCAGGTGGCCATCGGGTGCGGGCGGGGGACGATGTCGGGGGTTCCGACGATCTGCTCGAGTGTCTGGCGCATCTGCAGCCAGGGGTGACCGGCGTGTTGTTCGAGTTGGTGGTGTGCTTCCCAGGTGGCGACCTCGACGAGTGCGCGTAGCGCATGAACCGTTTGTCCCCATGCAAGGCGGTCCGGGTCGACGGGCGTGCCGCTGAGGTGTGAGTAGGTGCGCAGGAAGCGTTTGGCGAGTCGG
>JANNQK010000033.1:0-2272 GCA_031400715.1 Actinomycetes bacterium
GCCGCACCGGTGAAGAGCGTCACGACTCCTGCCGGCGTAATGCGGCCGATCGAGCTGTTGGCAAACGACGCTCCGGTGCCTTCGTTGGTGAACCACAGGTTCCCGTCAGGCCCGGCGGTGATCGAGTTCAGCCGGCCACCCGACGGCAGGGTGACCGGGAAGCTGGAGACCGTCCCGGTCAGGGTGATCCGACCGATCGAGTGGGTTCCTGCGCCGGTGTTCTCGTTGGTGAACCACATCGCGTTGTCGGGGCCGGTGGTGATCACGAGCGGCTCGGTGATCGTCGGGTCCGTGAACGAGGTGGCTGCGCCGGCCAAGGGGCCTGAAGGAGCGGCGGAATAGGAGATTCGGATGATGCGACCGCGTCCGGTGAACGACGGAGCCCCCCCGGTGCGCAACGTTGCCCACAGATTGCCGTCGGGGCCGAGCGTGACGCCATACGGGTTGGCCGGGAAGTTCAGCCCCCCGCCGGAGCTCTCCAACTGGCTCCCGCCGTTGACGCCGCCGCTCCATACGAGGCGGCCTTCACGATCGGCCGTGATGAGCAGCGGGCCCGCGGCCGAGGTCGCCGAGATCGTGGACACCGTCGGGACTGCGGCGCTGGCAGTCTGTGGAGCCACAACCACGGCCGTCACGGTCGCAACCGTGACGCCGGCGATGAGGCTCGTCACCAGGCCGAGTCGTCCGAACACCCCGGCCCTGCCGGACCGACGCCTCGAGTCATCTCGGGCAGCGTTCCGCCGCCGTCCTGCAACCAGGATCCCGTCCACTCGTCCGCTCATCGCCCACTCCTCCACCGGTGCGAGTCGCACCACTCAGCAAGAACTCGCTCTCCACCACGCAACGATGCAGCGACGGCGCGACGCCGACACTGCGCGGATCTCGCACGGTCACCTAAGCAGCCACGTGTTGCACCAGCGCGTCACCTCAAGATCACGTCAAGCTCATCTCAATGCCACGGGCAGGTGCTCCACGCCCCTGAGCACCATTCGGGCTCCCCATGCCGGCTGCTCGTAGGCCGCCGTCATCCGCGGGAAGCGCCGCACCAGCCGGGGCAGTGCGATCTGCGCCTCGAGCCTCGCCAGCGCGGCACCCAGGCAGTGATGTGGCCCGCCTCCGAACGACACGTGCGTGTTCGCGCCCTCGCGGGCCAGATCGACACGGTCCGCGGTCGGCCCCCACTTGTCGGGGTCACGATTCGCGGCACCCAGGCCGAGCAGCACCACCGACCCGGCGGGGACGACGACGTCGCCGACCGTCAGATCGTCGGCTGCGATGCGCCGGGTGAACTGCACGGGCGAGTCGAACCGGAGCATCTCCTCGATCGCATTCGCGTCGACGCTCGGGTCGGTGCGCAACCGGTCGAGCTGGTCGGGGAACTCGAACAGATGGGTCAACCCGTTGCCCACCAGGTTCAACGTCGTCTCGTGACCAGCGATGTACAGCAGCAGCACCTGCGACAGCAGCTCATGGTCGCTGAGGGTGTCGCCGGCCTCGTTCGCGTCGATGAGCGCCGTCAGGATGTCGTCGGCCGGATGGACCCGCTTGTCGGCGATGATCTCCTCGAGATAGGCGATCATCTCCCGCGACGCCGCCACCACCGCATCGCTCTCCGCCGGGGTCAGCAACGGGTCGAGCGACTTGGTGATCGCATGCGACCAGCGACGCAGGCTCGGGATGTCGTCATGGGGCATCCCCAGCATCTCGGAGATGATCTGCGCGGGCAGGAGCAGCGCATAATCGTCCATCACGTCGATGCCATCGCGGGCCGTGGCCTCCACGAGCATGTCCTCGACGATCGTCTCGGCGCGCACCCGCCAGTCACCGATCGCCTTCGGTGTGAACACCTTGCTGACCAGGCGGCGCAGGCGAGCATGGTCGTCGTCGTCCTTGCGCAGCATCGACTGACCGGCCTTGTCGTTCCTGCCGAGCCGCGCCCGTTCGGCGTCGATCGATGGCGTGCTGTTGGCGTAGCCGATCGACACCTTCAGTGAACGATCCCTCGTCAGGCGGTGCACATCCGCATAGCGGGTGATCATGTAGGTCTGCGAGGCCGACGCGAAGTGCACCGGACCCTGTCGGCGCAACGCCGAATACTGCGCGTACGGATCGGCGAAGAAGCCGGGAGCGTGGGGGTCGAACGCCACCGCCGCGTCGCTGCTCACCGATGCGGTGGCCGCCGACACCGCCGGAGGATTCGTCGTCGTGGAGGATCGCGGCGCCTCGGCAGTGGAGAGTGCGGACGGACGGTCGTTGGCCCGTCGGAGCCTCG
>JANNQK010000034.1:0-16975 GCA_031400715.1 Actinomycetes bacterium
TTTTTTCTATATGAACTCTAATCTCGCCAGAAGTTTCTTTTTCAGCCATACGAATAGCCTCAACAATCGCTTGTTCTTCTTCTTTGGTTAAAAAATCTTCAACTTTTGACATTTTATTTTTTATTTAGCTTTCTTTTTATCAAAATTGAATTCAACATCAGGTGCTTTTTCAGCTCCAGCTTCAGCTTTGAATCTAGCAATTTCACCAAAACCAAATAATTTTGCAAAAAGTACACAAAGCCCACGGGAAAGCCGGACTGACGAAGGCCCGCGAACTCGGACTGTGGAACTTCTTCCTCCCGAATGCCGAGACCGGCCAGGGTCTGTCGAACCTCGACTATGCATACATCGCGGTCGAGCTGGGCAAGAACCGCCTCGCGTCGGAGTGCCTGAACTGCTCGGCACCCGACACCGGCAACATGGAGGTGCTCGAGCGGGTGGGCACCCCGGAGCAGAAGGAGCAGTGGCTCGAACCATTGCTCCGCGGCGAGATCCGGTCCGCCTACGCGATGACCGAGCCGGGCATCATGAGCTCCGACGCCAAGCAGATCCAGACCCGGGCCGAGCTCGACGGCGACGAATGGGTCATCAACGGCGAGAAGTTCTACATCTCCGGAGCTGGCGACCCGCGGTGCAAGATCATGATCGTGATGGTGCGTACCAACCCCGATGCCGACACCTACAAGCAGCAGTCGCAGATCCTCGTGCCGATGAACACCCCAGGCGTCGAGATCATCGGCGCGATGGACGTGTTCGGCAACGACGATGCCCCGCACGGCCACATGCACCTGCGGTTCCACGACGTCCGTGTCCCCAAGGACAACGTGCTGTGGGGTGAGGGCAAGGGTTTCGAGATCTCGCAGGTTCGTCTCGGCCCCGGTCGTATCCATCACTGCATGCGCTCCATCGGCTCGGCCGAGAAGGCGATCGAGATGATGGTCGATCGTGGGCTGAGCCGCGAGGGCTTCGGTAAGAAGTTGATCAACCTCGGCAAGAACATGGAGGTGATCAGCAGGGCTCGGATCGAGGTCGAGGCGATGCGGTTGATGGTGCTTCGCGCCGCCAAGGCGATGGACACGCTCGGCAACGCCGAAGCCCGTGTGTGGGTGAGCGCCGTGAAGGCAATGGTGCCGGAGAAGTGCTGCGACATCATCGACGAAGCCATCCAGATGCACGGCGCCGCCGGCATCTCGCACTGGTTCCCTCTCGCCGACATGTGGCACAGCCAGCGCACGCTGCGGTTGGCCGATGGCCCCGACGAGGTGCACCACCAGGTGGTGGGTCGCGCGGAGGCAAAGAGCCGTGAGTCGGATCGAGCCGCGGGAATCAACACCACCAGCCCCAACATCGCCAAGGGTCGCGTCTTCACCGGGCCCTGAGCTGGGACGTCACGGAGATCTTCTGCCGACGCGCACGCTACGCGAGGGGTTTCGCCACCTAGGGTGGTGGCGTGCCACAGGTCGGCGAGAGACCACCAAAGCCCCAGCACGGGCGACACAAGCTGATCGGGCTCGATCGGCGACGCGTCGCGTTGCTGATGTCGGCGCGCTACGGGGCGATCATCGCCATGGCTGCCAGCCTTGTGGTCGCAGCGTTCCTCTACTCGCGCGACGAGACGGGCACGCTCACGTGGTTGGCCGTCCGCCTCGTCGTCTCGATCGCGATGATCGTGGCGTTCGCGAAGCTCGAACGGTCGGCCGACGTCGATCCTGCTCGCTCCATCTCCGCCTTCGCGGTGGTGAGCGCCTTCGGCGGAACAGCCTGGGGGCTGTTGCCGGTGCTCGTCCGGCCCGAAGACCCCGAGTGGCAGGCGATCATGCTGTTCGCGCTCGTCGGCAGTCTCAGCGTCTTCGCCTCGGGCACGTCGCCCGACCGACGTGCGTTCCTGGCGGGGGCGACGCCTGAGGTGATCTTGGGACTGATCGGGTTCGCGACCTTCGACGGAACGTACGCGGTGGTGCTGTGTCTGGCCCTTCTGCTGGCTGCCGTGTACGCCTACGTCATCTTCGCCGAGTCGAACCGAGTGTTGATGGCGTCGTTCGAGGCCGAGCAGAAGAACGGCGATCTGGTGATCGAGCTCGAACAGCACCGCACCGACCTGCACGAGATCAACGAGCGGCTGCATGCGTTGGTCGACCGTCAGTCGATGACGCTCGAGGAGCGGGACGCTCTGATCGCTGCCGTCTCCCACGACGTGCGCTCGCCGCTCGCTGCAGTGTCGTTGATGTCGCAGACCCTGGCTCAGCGCGGCGCGACGATGACCAACGAACAACGTCGCGAGATCGCCGAGCGGATCAGTGCCGATGCCAGGCACACGGTCGAGGTGCTCTCCGATCTCGCCTCGGCGCAACGTCTGAAGGTGCACGACATCGCTGCGTCGCGCTCGACGATCGATCTCGAGAGTCTGTTGACATCGGTCGTCGCCCAACAACGATCCGACGTCCACGACGTTCGGCTCGGTGCGATCGAGTTGCATGGCTCGACGGTCATCGCCGATCGCGTCCTGGTCAGTCGCATCCTCGACAACCTGGTGTCGAATGCGGTCAAGCACACGCCCCCCGGCTCGACTGTCACCGTCGGTGCGGCGGTGCTCGGCGACGACATTCTGGTGTTCGTCGACGACGACGGTCCGGGTCTGCCCGAACCGATCCGGGAGTCGGTCTTCGATGCGTACGTGCGGGGTACATCGTCGACGGTGCGGCCAGGCAGCGGCGTCGGCTTGTTCTTGGTCAGAACGTTCGCGCAGTTGCACGGTGGTCGGGCGTGGTGGGAGCCGAGTCCGATCGGTGGGTCACGATTCGTCGTGTCGTTGCCGCAGTACCCGGTGGCACCCGGCGCGGCCGCAGTGGAGCCCGTCGCTCAGTAGCGAGGGCGGGCGAACACGTCGCGCACCAGCGGCTCGAAGTGGGCGAGCGGCTCGGTGTCACCCTCGGGGTCGAATGCGATCTGGTCCCACTCGTCGGTGAACTGCTCGCACAGCGCGAACCACGGTTCGTCGCGGAACTGCTCGCGGAGATCGGTGCGCATCCCGAAGTGACCGTAGTAGTGACGGCCCTGGAAGTCCTGATGGTTCTTGATGGTGTGGAAGACGTCGGGGCGAACGTACGGCTTGAGCATCTCGGCCGCGATCGCACCGTGGTTGGGAACGCTGATCGCCTTGCCGATGTCGTGGCACAACGAGGCGACGATCATTTCGTCGTCGGCGCCGGCGCGCTCGGCCAGGGTGGCGGTCTGGAGGCAGTGCGTGAGCTGATCGGTTGCGAAGCCGTCGGTGATGTCGGCCAGCGATTCGAGCAGCATCAGGACGCGATCGGCGACGCGCCCCTGATTCAGCTTGGTCTCTTCGCCGATGACCGCCCACTCCTCGGCGGTCGACTGATCCATGCGCGTGAACGTTGCGGTCATCGCCCAAGTCTGCCATGTCCGCGTCGGATGCGGAGGAGCGGGGTGGGCCGATCGGCCCATTGGTCGGCTGTCGCTGGCCTGTTCGACCATGGCTCCATACGCTCGCCGAATGAGGCTCACTCCCACCCGAATCCTGGCTCTGTTGTCGCTCGTCCTCGTCGGTTCGGGGGCTGCATCGATTCCGTCGGCTGCTGCTGCCGGTGTCGAGGCACCGTCGCCCGATCGGGCCAGCCGCGAGACGTTCGTGGCGGCACGGGCGGCGTTGGAACACTTCTCCGATTCGGCAACGACCCGATCGGAAAGCTTTGCGGTCGCACGTGTACCACCACGTCGAACCGAGGCCATCGGGCAATTCCCGGATCCCGTCGGCGATGTGATCTTCCCCTCGGGTGATCTCGATCTCGTGGTCGTGGACGCTCCCAGCTCAGGGCTGGTCGAGATGGTGGTCGGCGTGTCCGTGTTCGAGTCGCCGTTCAGTCAGAACTGGGAGCTCGGAACCCCGACCGGTCCGGTGTGGGACATCGACCGGAACCTGGACGGAATCGAGGACTTCACCGCGCTGATGTTCAACAGCGACGGTGTCGTGATCGGCGGGGTCGTCGACGCTGCAAACAACGTGATGTGCTTGGCGGATGTCGCGTGGAGCGTCGTCGACAGGTTGTACGGCGTGCGGTTCCCGGCTTCGTGCATCGGGAACCCACAATCGATCCTGTTCAGCGCGGCGTTCTTCTACCGAAATGTCATCAGCGGACTGAGTTCGCTCGATCTCGTGCCTGACGACAACGGTTGGATCGGTCCGCTGGCCAACGATGCGTTCGTCACCACGCCTCCGCCGGTGCCCTCGCCGAGTGGTCTGTTCCAGCCGCTCGAGCCGGCGCGGCTGGTCGAGTCGAGGTTCGGCCAGTCGACCGTCGACGGCCAGTTCAACGGCATCGGCACTCGGAGCGCCGGGTCGATCACGCAGTTCGTCGTCGCCGGTCGCGGTGGCGTGCCGGCCAATGCATCGGCGGTCGTGCTGAACGTGACGGCGATCGATGCTCGCAGCGCCGGTTACTTCACGGTGTTCCCGTGTGGGTCGTCGCAGCCGAACGCGTCGAGCGTGAACTTCGCAGCCGGGCAGACGGTTGCGAATGCTGTGATCGCCAAGGTCGGCTTGGCCGGCACGGTGTGTGTGTTCTCTCCGTCGGTCGTCGATCTGGTGGTGGACGTGAACGGCTCGTTCAGCGACGGCCCGGTGTACTCGTCGCTCAACCCGTCACGTCTCGCCGAGACGCGTCCGGGTTTGTCGACCGTCGACGGCCAGTTCAACGGGATCGGCACCAGGTCGTCCGGCACGACCCTCGAGCTCACGGTTGGCGGCCGCGGGGGTGTGCCGGCCGATGCGTCGGCGGTGGTGCTGAACGTGACCGCAGTGGACGCTCGTGGTGCCGGCTACTTCACGGTGTTCCCATGTGGGTCGTCGCAGCCGAACGCGTCGAGCGTGAACTTCGCTGCGGGCCAGACCATCGCCAATGCAGTCATCGCTCGGGTGGGCGTCGGAGGTCGTGTGTGCATCTTCTCGCAGATGGCGGCAGATCTGGTCGTCGACGTCAACGGGTTCTTCGGCGCAGCCTCGTCGTTCGCGTCGGTCGTACCTGCCCGTCTGCTCGAGACCCGTCCCGGTCTCGCGACCTTCGATGGCCAGTTCAGCGGTGTTGGCGTTCGGGGAGCCGGGATGGTCACGGAACTCGTGGTCGCCGGTCGGGGCGGGGTGCCGATCAATGCTTCGACGGTTGTGTTGAACGTCACGGTGACGGGTGCTCAGGCATCAGGTTTCATCACCGTCTTCCCATGCGGGTCGCCGCGACCGAACGCGTCGAATCTGAACTACACCGCCGGCCAGAGCATCCCGAATGCGGTCGTGTCGAAGGTGGGTACCTCGGGTCGAGTGTGCATCTTCACCTTTTCCGCAACGGATCTGATCGTCGATGTGAACGGCTACTTCGTGTAGCGAGGCCGAACCGAAATCGGAGGTCTCTCGTCCGGTTCGTCGGTTGCGGCTGGACGCGAGGATGCTCACCACATGGATTTCGACCTGCCGCAGGAACTGTCCGACTATCTCGTGGTGCTCGATGAGTTCATCGAACGAGAGATCTAGCCACTCGAACAAGCAGACGACAACGTCCGCTTCTTCGACCACCGACGTGAAGACGCCCGGACCGACTGGGATCGCCAGGGCCTGCCCAATGAAGAGTGGGAGCAGTTGCTGCACAAGGCCAAGCGGCTCGCGGACGCTGCGGGGCACTATCGCTACCCGCTGCCCAAGGAGTACGGAGGCCAGGACGGTACGAACCTCGGGATGGCGATCATCCGCGAGCACTTCGCGCGCAAGGGTCTGGGTCTGCACAACGACCTCCAGAACGAGCACTCGGTCGTGGGGAACAACGTGGGACTGTTGCTGATGCTGAACTACGGCACCGACGAGCAGAAGGCCGAGTGGATCGACGATCTGGCCGAGGGCCGTCGAGGCTTTGCGTTCGGCATCACCGAGCCCAACCACGGCAGTGATGCCACGCACATGGAGACCACCGCGGTGCGCGATGGCGACGAGTGGATCATCAACGGCGAAAAGACGTGGAACACCGGCATCCACAAGGCGTCTCACGACATGATCATGGCCCGCACCAGCGGCAAGGCCGGCGACGGCGGTGGCATCACCGCGTTCCTGGTGCCGTCGAACAGTCCTGGCTTCGAGGTGGTCGAGTACCTGTGGACCTTCAACATGCCCACCGATCACGCCCACATCCGGTTGACGAACGTGCGCGTGCCGAACGGCGTCATCTTCGGTGGTGAGGGCAAGGGCCTCCAGGTCGTGCAGCACTTCTTCAACGAGAACCGGATCCGTCAGGCCGCATCCAGCTTGGGTGCGGCGCAGTACTGCATCGACGAGTCGGTGGCGTATGCCAAGGAGCGCAAGCCGTTCGGCAAGCCGCTCGCGTCGAACCAGGCGATCCAGTTCCCGCTCGTGGAACTCCAGACACAGTGCGAGATGCTGCGGGCGCTCATCCACAAGACCGCATGGTCGATGGACAAGTACGGCGCGTTCAGCCAGAGCGACAAGGTCTCGATGTGCAACTACTGGGCCAACCGGCTCTGCTGCCAGGCTGCCGACCAGGCGATGCAGGTGCACGGCGGTCTGGGCTACAGCCGGCACAAGGCGTTCGAGCACATCTACCGCCATCATCGGCGCTACCGCATCACCGAGGGTGCCGAGGAGATCCAGATGCGTCGAGTCGCCGGCTACATGTTCGGCTTCATGAGCCAACAGGCACCGAAGGGAGTCGACGCGTGACATCGACGTCGGCGGTGGACGTCACCGCCTCGCCGAGCCCGTTCCTGCACGGCGTGGTGCCGATCACCGAGACCCATGCCGAGATCCGTGATGCCTTGGCACAGGCGGAGCTGCCTCCGCTGCTGCCGGCGCTGGCGTACCTCACCGGTGATCTCGCGCTGCTGATGAGCGACCTGCGGCCTGACCCGATGTTGCTGTCGATGCCCCAAGGTGGCCTGACCGACGAACAACAGGCACGGATTCGCGCTCGTGCGCTCGATGTGCTCATCGCCTACCGGGACGGGGGGTGCCGGCCCGCCGCGGCGCCGACCGATGCTCAGCTCCAGCTGATCCTCGAGTACATCGTCGGTGGCGCGCCGATGGGGGAGTACCTCCCGCTGGTCGAAGAGGAGTTGGCGTATCGGGGTGAGGACCGTCGGGCTCCAGGGTGGCATCTGTCGCAGATCGCGCCGGGGCGCGAGTTCCATGTGGTGATCATCGGTGCGGGCATGTCGGGTCTGTTGTCGGCGCACCGACTGCAGCAGGCAGGCATCGCCTTCACGATTCTCGACAAGAACGACGACGTCGGTGGCACCTGGCACGAGAGCGTGTATCCGGGTTGCAGGGTCGACAACCCGAATCACAACTACAGCTACTCGTTCGCCCAACGCCACGACTGGCCGTTTCACTACTCGCCGCAAGGCGTGCTCGAGCAGTACTTCCGGGACTGCGCGGAGGCGTTCGGTCTGCGCCCGCACATCCAGTTCGGCAGCAGTGTGCAGTCGGCGTCGTGGAGCGATGAGACGAGCCACTGGACCGTCCGCTACACGCGTGACGGTGTGGAGCACTCGATGGTCGGCGACGCCGTCATCTCCGCCGTTGGACAACTCAACCGTCCGCTCTGGCCGTCGATCGACGGCATCGCCGACTTCGCCGGGCAGTACTTCCACTCTGCCGAGTGGCGTCATGATCTCGATCTCACCGGCCTGCGCGTGGCGGTGATCGGCACAGGGGCGAGCGCACTGCAGTTCATCCCGGAGGTGGCCAAGGTGGCGGGCCACGTGACGGTGTTCCAG
Source organism: Actinomycetes bacterium (assembly GCA_031400715.1). Lineage (GTDB taxonomy): Bacteria > Actinomycetota > Acidimicrobiia > Acidimicrobiales > Ilumatobacteraceae > VFMC01. The sequence continues at coordinate 7,792 of JANNQK010000034.1, forward strand.
CGCACTCCGCCGTGGATCGCGCCGACGCCCGACTACCACGACGAGATCGCCCCCGGCTTGCGCTGGCTGTACGGACACGTGCCCACCTACAGCGAGCTCAACCGATTCGCGATCTTCTGGCGGATGGGTGATGGCGCGCTCGCCAGCGTTCGTGTCGATCCGAACTGGCACAGCGATGGGTCATCGGTCAACGAGGTGAGCGAGCTCGGCCGGCAGATGCTGCTCGAGTACTACCGAGAGCAGTTCGCCGGACATCCCGATCTGCTCGCTCGAGTGGTGCCCGACTACCCGCCAGGCGCGAAGCGGGCCGTGCGCGACAACGGCATCTGGGCGTCGACGCTCACGCGCGAGAACGTCTCGCTGCGCACCGACGGCATCGGTCACGTCGATTCGAACGGTGTGGTGATGGCAGACGGCTCGCGTGTCGACGCCGACGTGATCATCTACGGCACCGGCTACCAGGCGTCGAAGTTCTTGACGCCCATGCGGGTGACGGGTCAGGACGGTGTCGACCTGCACGAGCAGTGGGCTGGCGATGCCCGGGCGTACCTCGGCGTGTCGATCCCGCGCTTTCCGAACTTCTGGTGTCTCTATGGGCCGAACACGAACATCGTGATCAACGGCAGCATCGTCTACTTCAGCGAGTGCGGTGTGCGGTTCATCCTCGGGTTGGTGCGCGAGGTGCTCGCGAACGAAGCGAAGGCGATCGTGGTGAAGCGCGACGTGCACGACTCGTTCAACGAGGCGGTCGACGCCGAGAACCGTCAGATGGCGTGGGGTTGGAGTCCGGTGAACAGCTGGTACAAGAACGCGCACGGTCGGGTGGCCCAGAACTGGCCGTTCACGTTGCTGGAGTACTGGCGACGCACCAAGCAGGTCGACCCGGGCGAGTTCGATCTCGTGCACTGACCGAATCCCCTCGGTCGCGGCAGATCACGGCGTCCGCCACCGATCGAGTGCGTCCAGGATGGCGTCGAGGCCGATCTCGAACTCACCGGCGAAGGAGTAGCCCGGCTGCATCACGTGTTGGTGCAGCATCTCGCCGAGGTAGGGGTAACCCTCGGCGACCAGTTCGGCGAACCCTTCGGCGACCGCGCTGAGTTCGTCGGCCCCCTCGAAGGGCAGCATTGCCTCTTGCAGCGCGAACCCGTACGCATAGCTGTCGAGCAGTGCGTACGCGTGTGCTGCGCCGGGCACGGTGAAGCCGCCGCGGCGCATGATGCCCAGCATCGCGTCGTGGTGCCGCAAGGTGGCCGGACCGGCGTTGAGCCGTGATTCGAGCAGTCCGATCGCCCAGCGATGTCGACCGAGCACCTCGCGCACCGATGCCGTCCGGAGGCGCAGCGCTTCTCGCCAGGGCAGATCGCCGTCGGGGAGCGCGATCTCGCTGAACACGGCATCGACGAGCAGGTCGAGGATCTCGTCCTTGTTGCGCACGTGGTGGTATAGCGACATCGGCTGCACCCCGACCGCCGCCGCGAGCGCTCGCATGGTGAGCGCGCCGAGTCCGTCGGTGTCGACGATCGCAACGGCCGCGGCGAGCAATCGGTCGCGGGTCAGCGGTACTCGGCGCACCTTCGGTGGCGTGGGCCTGGTCATGGGGGATTGGTCATGGGGGATCGGTGATGGGGGATCGGTGGCAGACGGCACTCGGCCGGCTGCGTTGCAGACGGTAGGTGCGCACGATACCTTACAACGTAAGGCGTACAAAGTACGATACCCGATCCAACCATGGAGCATCCGATGAATCCGAGCCCTCACATCACACCGGCCGACGCAACCAGCGCACCCGCGACCATGCGGGCCGTCGTGCAGCACGAGTACGGGTCGGCCGACACGTTGCAGGTGGCCGAGCGCACCATTCCTCAGCCAGGGCCCGGCGACGTGCTGGTGCGGGTCTTCGCAGCAGGCGTCGACAGCGGCACATGGCACCTGATGCATGGCCGGCCACTTCTGGCTCGGCTCGCATTCGGTGTGCGGCGACCCAAGAACCCGGTACCCGGTCTCGACCTGGCCGGCGTCGTGGTCGCGGTCGGTGCGCGCGTCACCCGCTTTGCGGTGGGCGACGCCGTGTTCGGCATCGGACGAGGTTCATTCGCCGAGTACTCTGTTGCGCCAGAACGCAAGCTCGCACATCGGCCTGAGGGCCTCTCCGCCACCGATGCCGCAGCGGCTCCCGTGTCGGGACTCACAGCGCTGCAGGCATTGCGTGATGTCGCACAGGTGCGACCGGGCGCCCGTGTGCTGATCATCGGCGCGTCCGGTGGGGTCGGCAACTACGCCGTGCAGATCGCTGTGGCCTATGGGGCGCAGGTCACCGGTGTGTGCAGCGGGGCCAAGGCCGAGTTCGTGCGCTCGCTCGGGGCCGCGGAGGTGATCGATCGGTCGCAACCGGAGTGGTGGCGCACCCTGATCGCGCGGGACACGCCGTTCGACGCGGTGATCGACATCGCTGGACGGCTGCCTGTGCGCGATCTGCGTCGCCTCACCACCCGCACCGGCGCGCTCGTGTTCGTCGGCGGCGAGGGCGGCGGGCCGATCACCGGCGGGATGGGGCGTCAGTTGCGGGGGGTGCTGCGCGGTCTGGTGTCGCGGCAGCGAATCAGCATGTTGGTCTCGAAGGTGCGAGGCGACGACGTCGAGCAGTTGGGTCAGATGATCGTCGCCGGCCGCGTCACCCCGCGCGTCGAACGAGTGTTGCCGTTGGCCGGAGCGGCCGATGCGTTGTGGGCGATCGAGCGCAGCGAGGTCCGCGGCAAGCTCGTCGTTCGCATCTGACCTCGCATCCGTCCTCACATCTGTCCTTGCATCTGACCTCGCGCCGGCCGGATCGCCGGGTACCGTCCACCACGTGGAGGCACCCGCACGCGATCAGGCTCGGCTCGATCCGAACGTGCTGCGCCAGCTGTGCGACGTGGTCGGCGCCGACCACGTGATCACCGACGACCGCCGGGGCTCGTTCGAGGTCGACTGGACCGGTCGCTTCCGCGGCGCGACACCAGCCGTCGTGCGCCCCGTCGACACCGTCGAGGTGGCCGGTGTGCTCGACGTCTGCCGGCGTCACTCGATCGCGGTGGTGCCTCAAGGCGGCAACACGGGCATGGTGGGCGGCGGCGTGCCTCTCGCCGGCGAGGTCGTCGTGTCGCTGCGTCGCCTCGGATTCGTCGGCGAGGTCGATCGTGCAGCGCGCCAGATCACCGTGGGGGCCGGAGCCACGATCGAGGCGGTGCAGCACGCCGCCCGTGCTGCGGGTCTTCGGTATGCCGTCGACTTCGGAGCGCGAGGATCGGCGACGACCGGTGGCTCGATCGCCACCAACGCCGGTGGCATCAACATGCTTCGCTACGGCGGCACTCGTGAACAGGTGCTCGGGGTCGAAGCGGTGATGGGCGCCGGTCAGATCATCAGCCGTTTGACAGGTTTGGTGAAGGACAACACCGGCTACCACCTGCCGAGCCTGTTGTGCGGCAGCGAAGGCACCCTCGGTGTGGTGACGGCTGCGCGCCTGAAGCTGGTGGTCGCCCACGAGCACACGGTCACGGCGCTGGTGGGCTTCGACAGTGTGGCGTCCGGCATCGCCGCCGTCGCTCGGTGGCGATCGTCGATCGATGTGCTCGACGCGGCCGAGATCATGCTGCATGAAGGTGTCGAGCTGGTGGCCTCGGCGTTCGGCGTGCCACTGCCGTTCGCGACGCGATGCGGTTGCTATGTGCTCGTGGAGGCGACCGCCCACGACGACCCGACAGAGATGCTCGCCGAAGCGGTTGCAGATGCAACCGGAGTGGTCGAGGTGGCCGTGGCGCGCGATCCGGCTCGCCGAGCCGCGCTGTGGCGATATCGCGAGGAGCACACGGCGGCGATCAACACCGTGGGCATCCCGCACAAGTTCGACGTGACGGTTCCGATCGCGGCGCTGGCCGAGTTCATGGCCGCGATACCTGCAGTCGTCCGCGTGCTGGAACCGGGGGCGCTGACGTGGCAGTTCGGCCATGTCGGAGATGGCAACATCCACGTGAACGTCACGGGCGCCGCGCCCGATGCCGACTCACTCGACGAGCGGGTGTACAGGTACGTGGTGGCCTGCGGCGGCAGCATCAGCGCCGAGCACGGCATCGGTACCGCCAAGGCGAAGTGGCTCGGTCTGAACCGGACCGACGGTGAACTGGCCACGATGCGGGCGATCAAACGGGCGCTCGATCCGGCAACGATCATGAACCCTGGGGTGCTCCTTGCATGAGCTGACCGGTGTGCCACCTCGCACAAGGGCTCCTGTTCCCGATGATGGACGGCGGCCTAGCCTTTCTGTCGTGAGCGATGTCACATTCTCTGTTGAGTCATCGACCGGTGAGGTGAAGCTCCTGGTCAGCCTGGGCGGCAAGGTGCAGCCGATGCTGGCGCTGTGGTTGCGAGAGCAGGCCCGTGATGCCGGCCAACTCGACCACGCGAGCGATCAGCGCCTGTTCGATCCTCACCAACTGCCCCTCGACCTGCAGATCGTCGACGCTCGCATCGATGCAGCCCACGTGTGGGCTCGTTTCAGCGACGGCCACGAGGAGTCGTTCGCCTGCGACGGTCTGGCGCTCGCGATCGACCCTGACGACGGCTGCCCCGAACCCGTCGCCTGGACCGCCGCACTCGGCGGACCTCCTCGGCACGAGTGGCGGCGTCTCGATGACCCCGCTGGGCTCGAGGCGGCCCTGCACGATTTCTTGGTGTACGGCACGATCATCGTCCACGACGCACCGACGGTCGAGAACACCGTGCTCGACGTCGCCGCCAGATTCGGCTACGTGCGCGAGACGAACTTCGGGCGGCTGTTCGACGTTCGATCCGTGCCACAGTCGAACGATCTCGCGTATCGCGCCGTCGCCCTCGGTCCGCACACCGACAACCCCTACCGGGAGCCGACGCCGGGTATCCAGTTGTTGCACTGTCTGGTGAACGAGTCCACCGGCGGGCTGAGCACGTTGGTCGATGCGATCGCGGTGACCGATCAACTTCGCGACGAAGATCCCGAAGGGCTCGATCTGCTGATCGACACGTTCGTCCGCTTCCACTTCCGCGACTACGACACAGCGCTCGATTCGCAGCGTCCGATGGTGGCTGTCGACCACAAGCGTCGCGTCATCGGCCTGCGCTACAGCCCACGGCTCGACCACATTCCGCTGATGTCGGTGGAACAGACCCAGGTGTTCCATCGTGCCCGTCGTCGTCTGGCGGAGCTGCTCGCCGATCCGGCGTTCGAGATCCGGTTCCTGCTGCAGGCGGGCGAGGCGATGGTGTTCTCGAACGATCGTGTGCTCCACGGGCGCACGGGATTCGACCCGCAGGAGGGTCTGCGCCACCTGCAGGGGTGCTACATCGACCACGATGCTCCCCGCAGCCGCTATCAGGTGCTGCGACGCAACCTCACACGCTCACTCGTGAGCCGCACTCAGGAGGGCTGACCCATGGCTGTGTCATTCACGGAGATGAAGGCCGGCACGAAGGCCGAGTACGACTACCTCCACGCCTTGGAGTCGCAGTACGTCGCCACGACCGCAGATCGGATCATGGAGAGCCTTCGCCGACTCGGCGACGGGTTGGGCGGCTATCAGATCAGCCGGCTCGCACACTCGCTGCAGAGCGCCACGAGGGCCGAGGCCGATGGCGCCGACATCGAGATGATCGTGGCGGCGCTCATCCACGACATCGGCGACGAGCTGGCCCCGGAGAACCACTCACAGCTGGCGGCAGCTGTCATCCGCCCGTACGTGCGGGCAGAGGTCACCTGGGTGGTGAACATGCACGGCGTCTTCCAGCAGGTGTACTACGGCCATCACGTGGGCATCGATCCGAACGCCCGCGACGCGTACCGCGACCACCCGTGGTTCGACACCTGCGCGATGTTCTGCGAGCGATGGGATCAGGCGTCGTTCGACCCGGCGTACCCCACCGAGTCGCTCGAGCACTTCGAACCGATGCTGCGCGAGATCTTCTCGCGGCGTCCGTTCGACCCTGCCATCACGGGGGAGTGAGTCGGCCGGCCACTAGCCTGACCTCCCGTTCCGAACCTCGCAGGGAGTCACACGCTGATGCGGACAACGCTCGCCGAACTGCTGGCACGACACGATGTCGTCCTTGCCGACGGTGCCACCGGCACCAACTTCTTCCAGCGGGGTCTGATGTCCGGCCACCCGCCCGAGTTGTGGAACGAAGAGCATCCCGAGCGCGTGCAGGAACTGCACCAGCAGTTCGTCGATGCCGGCGCCGACATCATCCTGACCAACTCCTTCGGCGGAACTGCGCAGCGGCTCAAGCTGCACCACGCCCAAGACCGCGTGATCGAGCTCAACAAGCGAGCCGCTGAACTGGCTCGCGAGGTGGCCGACCGGGCCGACCGCCCCGTGGTGGTCGCGGGCTCGGTCGGGCCGACCGGCGAGCTGTTCGAGCCACTCGGTGCGCTCACCGAAGAGGTGGCGATCGCCAGCTTCCGTGAACAGATCGAGGGGTTGAAGCAAGGCGGCGCCGACGTCGTCTGGATCGAGACGATGTCGTCGGTCGAGGAGGTGCGCGCCGCGTCGCAGGCAGCGATCGACGCAGGCATGCCGTACACCGCGACGTGCTCGTTCGATACCGCTGGTCGCACCATGATGGGCGTCATGCCCGATGCGCTGGTGCGCGTGTTCGACGGCCTCGCCGTTGCCCCGGTCGCGTTCGGTGCCAACTGCGGCGTCGGTGCGAGCGACATCCTGGTCACGGTGCTGTCGATCTGCTCGGGCGAGCACACTGCGGTGATCACCAAGGGCAACTGCGGCATCCCGCACTTCCAGGGCACCGAGATCGTCTACTCGGGTACGCCGGAATTGATGGCGCACTACGCGCAGATGGCTGCCGATGCCGGCGCACGCATCGTCGGTGGCTGCTGCGGAACCTCCCCCGAGCACCTCGCATCGATGCGCCAGGCCCTCGACGCTCGCCAGCCCGCCGGTGTTCCGACGGTCGAGCAGATCATCGAGCGCATCGGTCCGCTCACGAACTCGGTTCCCACCACACATGCCGAAGGCGATCGCGGCCGCCGGCGCAGCCGCCGCGACTGATTCAGTCGTCGGGACGCCACCGTCGCGCCGTCTTGCGCTCCGAGTGCTGCTTCTTGTCGTTCAATCGAGCCCGCACGGCCCCTCGCGTCGGCTTGGTCTTCCGTCGCGGCACCTCGCCGATCGATGCGGTGTCGATCCGTTCGAGCAGTCGACGCAGTGCGTCAGCACGGTTCCTGACCTGGGATCGGTGGTCCGATGCCCGCAACCGCACCTCGTCGCCCAGCCGTTCCCGGACGCGGGCCACATCGGCTTCGCGACCGCGTACGAGCGTGAGGTCGCACCTCAGCTCGACCTGGGTGCTCGACGTGTTCACGTGCTGACCACCGGGTGCAGACGAACGCATGAAACGCCACGACAGGGCCGACTCGGGCACGATGATGCCGTGCTGCGTCCGGTGCTCTGCAACTTCCATCGGCTCGACGGTAACCCCGCCTCGTCACCTGTGGACGCCGGCGCTACAGCTGGCCGGCGCGATGCTCGCCGCGCAAGAGCGGGAAGCGACCGATGCGCTCCAACGCCGACACCGTCGAACGCATTGCGTCGGCGGGAACGGGGTGGCTGATCAGATAGCCCTGCGCCTTGCGGCAACCCAGCTCGTGGAGCACCTGGATCTGGTGCAGGCTCTCGACGCCTTCGGCGACCATGTCGAGACCGAGCGATGTGCCCATCGCGATGATCGTTCGCACCAACGCCCGGTCGCTCGGATTGTCGGCGACACCTTGGACGAAGGCCCGGTCGATCTTGATCCGCTGCAGGGGGAATCGCTGCAGGAGCGACAGCGACGAGTACCCGGTGCCGAAGTCGTCGAGCGCGACGCGAACGCCCAGCGTCTTCATCTTCTGCAGCGTCGCCAGCGCGAGCTCGGGCTCGGAGATCATGACGCTCTCGGTGATCTCGATCCAGAGCAGTCCTGCGTCGACGCCTGACCTGGAGAGCGCCTCGCTCACGATCGACGGCAGGCCCGGGTCGGCCAGCTGGCGCGGCGACACGTTCACCGACATCGTCGCTTGCGGACTGCACACGCCGTCGTCGATCCAGCGGCGCAGCTGGGTGAGGGCCTCCAACAGCGCCCATGCTCCGATCGGCACGATCGTGCCGGTCTCTTCAGCGATCGGGATGAACTCGGCAGGGGACACGATGGTGCCGTCGCTCTGCTGCCAGCGCATGAGTGCCTCGAAACCGACCACCTCGCCCGTGTCGAGATCGAGGATGGGTTGGTGGAACATCCGCAACTCGTGGCGGTCGAGCGCCCGGTACAACGCGGTCTCCACCGACAGGCGATGCGCGATCCGCTCGTGCATCGACTCGTCGAAGAAGGCCATGCAGTTCCGACCGGAGTCCTTGGCACGGTACATCGCAGTGTCGGCGTGGCGCAGCACGTCCTCTGGCTTGGCTGCCATCGAATCGATCGACGACACACCGATGCTCGCCGTCACGAACACGTCACCTTGCGCGAGTGCGATCGGTTCGCGGAACACGCTCAACAGGCGCTCGGCGAGCACCGATGCCGAGGCGAGTGACTTGGTGGTCGGGTCGAGCACGACGTACTCGTCACCCGAGAGCCGAGCGACCATGGCCTCGGCAGGGGCAGCGCTCACCAGCCGCTCGGCCACGATGCGCAACACCTCGTCGCCTGCCGCGTGGCCCAGCGAGTCGTTGATGTTCTTGAACCGGTCGAGGTCGACGAAGTACAGCGTCGGCTCGCGATCGGCCCGCCACAGTTCGTGCACGTACGACGAGATCTGCTCGAGGAGCAGGACTCGGTTCGGCAGACCGGTGAGCGGATCTGTGTGCGCGGCGCGCAGGAGAGCGTTCTGCGCCTGGCTGTCGGCCCGTACGGAGAAGACCACGCGCAGGGTCACCGTGGCGGCGAGGACGAGGGCGAGCAGCGTACGCACGATCCTGTCGGTGGTGTCCATCGGGCCGGAGACCGCGAGCACGATGACCGGGAACACGAGCGACGACGTGGTGATGATCAGCCGGCCGAGCAGCCGCGGTGACGATCGGGAGCCAGCATCCTGTTCGATCGATCCGATGCCTCGGTGCATGAACGCCGCGGACAGCGCGAAGAAGGCCATCGTGGCCAGAGCGGTCGATGCCTCGGT
>JANNQK010000035.1:0-5448 GCA_031400715.1 Actinomycetes bacterium
GACATCTTGCGGGAAGGACTCGACTACACCCGCCAACACCCGACCCCGTTGCAGGAGGCGAACATCGCCCATTCTGCGGCCGGGCTCGAAGCCGCTTATGGTGACATCGACCAGGCGCTGGAGTTGTTCGCTGCGAGCATCGACTCGTTCCACCAAGCCGGTGACACCGTCAACCTGACACGGGTGTTCGCCAGTCTGGTGATGTTCTTCGACCGGACTCAGCAACCAGAGATCGCCGCCACCCTCCACGGCGTCACCACCCACCACCCAGGCCTCGACCAGTACCCCAGGATTGCTGCTGCGGTCGATCACCTCCGCGACACGCTCGACGCCGACACCTTCGACACCTGCACCCGCACCGGAGCAGCAATGACCACCACCGAAGCCGTCCACTACGCCCACCACCACCTCCAACTCACCCGCCAACAACCAACCTGACCGCCCGCCCGTCTGCTCGGCACGGCATCGCCCCTCAAGAAACATTCCGTCCCGTTGAGGACCGGTATCTGAGACACCTTCCACACTGCCCCAGAACGCCGGGATAATGACCCTCGACAGTTCGACCTTCGGTTCGGCGGTGACCACGCCTGGTGACCAGCGAGCCCTGCGGCGGGTTGACGGTGGGGTTTCGCTGAGGTCTTCCACAACTTTGGGAGGTCCTCATGAATGGTGCTGGGATGTTCACGATCGAGGTCGCCGACAAGGCGAGCGATTTCGATGACGCACAGCTTGCGGCTGTTGCGTTCTTGGCCCGCTACAACGGTCGAACACTCGACGCGTACCGACATGATCTACGCGCGTTCTTCACCTGGGCGACCGACGCCGGTGTCGCGGTCCTCAGCGCGACACGACCGCACATCGAGCTGTACCGGCATCACATGGAACAACGCGCACTGGCGGCGTCAACGATCGACCGACGACTGTCGACGGTGTGCGGCTTCTACCGGTTCGCACACATCGACGGACGGATCACCTCGAACCCCGCTCAGTACGTGAGGCGACCGACCGTTCATCCGAGCCCCGGGCGCGGACTGGACCGTAACGAGTTGGGCCGGTTCCTGTTCGCCGCAGAACGCGTCGACCGCCAACACGCCGCGCTCGCCGTGCTGCTCGGCTTGAACGGGTTACGGGTCAGCGAAGCCTGCGCGACCGACATCGACGACATCGGGTTCGATCGCGGACACCGCACCCTACGAATCGTCGGCAAAGGCAACAAGCCAGCCGTGATCCCGCTCGTGCCGCGCACCGGACGCACCATCGACCTTGCGGTCGGTGAACGACACCACGGCCCGATCCTGCTCCGCCGTGACGGCACCCGCCTCGACCGGCGCACCGCACACCGCTGGGTGCGTTCGATCGGCAAACGGGCCGGCCTCGACAACGTGCATCCGCACATGCTGCGAGCCGCGTTCATCATGGCCGCCCTCGACGCCGGCGTGCCGTTGCGAGACGTGCAACTCGCCGCCCGACACGCCGACCCTCGCACCACCACCATCTACGACCGCCGTCGCGAGAACTTCGACCGACACGCCGCCTACGTCGTCGTCGCCTTCATCGCCGGCACATAGCCACCGCAGACACCCGCAGCGAGCATCGTGCCGGGGTCGGGAGTCCCAAGTCGCCGCAAGATGATCCTTTCGAGACTGCCGACCCGACCGCCGGTGGCCCCGCGCTCAGTGACCGACCTCCAAACCGCCGGAACCCGGCCGTTCGGCACTTATGCCACGCGCCCGCCGGTGCCGACGACCGCTTCGCAGCCGTCGTTATGCGCTCCCGGAGATAGTGGGCCGGAGAGCGCCGAGCGGCAGATCTGGCTCTCGCACCGACGTGTTGTGCGCTGTGGAGCGCCCAGCGCTCCGTAGCGCACACGACATCTGGCCGACCGCGGTCGGGGAGCGCCGATTGCCCGCTCTGGCGGTCGAGCGCAAGGCAACGGAGCGCACAGATCATCTCATCTGCACTGACACCTCCCGCCGGTTGACAGTCGGTGTCCCGTGAGGGTTTCCACGACCTTCGGGAGATTCTCATGTCATCGGATCGGATCGGGCTCGATCACCTACTCGTTCAGCGGGAGGTGGACGAGACGGAGTTGGCGGCGGTGGCGTTCCTTGCGCGCTATAGCGGCCGGATCGGCTCGAACCCGGCACAGTACGTGCGACGCCCGAAGGTCCATCCGAACCAAGGCCACGGAATGGACCGCACCGAACTCGGCCGGTTCCTGTTCACCGCCGAACAACTCGGCCACCAACGCGCCGCGCTCGCAGTACTGCTCGGCCTCAACGGGCTCCGTGAGAGCGAAGCATGCGAGACCGACATCGGCGACCTCGGCTTCGACCGCGGACACCGCACACTCCGGATCCTCGGCAAGGGCAACAAGCCCGCCGTGATCCCGCTCGTCCCACGAACCGCCCGCACCGTGGATCTCGCGATCGGAGAACGGCGTGAAGGACCGATACTCCTGCGCCACGACGGGCAACGCCTCGACCGCCGCACCGCACATCGGTGGGTGAGGTCGATCGGCAAAAGAGCCGGACTCGGACACGTGCATCCGCACATGCTGCGCGGCGCCTTCATCATGGCAGCGCTCGATGCGGGAGTACCGCTACGAGACGTCCAACTCGCCGCCCGCCACGCTGATCCCCGCACGACCACGATCTACGACCGGCGACGAGAGAACTTCGACCGCCACGCCGCCTACGTCGTCGTCGCATTCGTCGCCGGAGCATGAGTCCGAGTTGTCGGCGCCGAAACAGCGAGTGAGTGGCGTCAGGGAAGGTCGAGCAGAACTGCGATCGTCTTGCGGATCTGCGCCAACGCCGCGACACCAACGTTTCCCCGGACCTGGAGGATCCGACGCGGTGACACCGAGCGGACGTGCTGGCACTGCGCTGCGGACGTGGCACCCAAGCCGTTGGCGTCGTCGGGAGCAAGCACGATCTCGGAGTGAAACGGTCGGATTGTCGAGGTCAACGGCACGACGTGGATCACCGAAGGTGACGAGTCGAGGATGCGCTGAGCCGTCACCACCACCGCCGGGTGCCGGAAGCCCGCCTCGCGGCCCTCCGGAGCGCCGAAGTCGAGATCGACGACGTCACCCGAGGTCGGCATCGAGCCAGAGCTCTTCGTCGGCATCGAGCGGCGACCGAAGATCCAGACCGATCCGATCCTGCCGAAGCGCGCGCACTGCCAGGGTCACGGTGTTGCCGACCGTCGTGTTCAACTCGGCGGCGAGCCGCTTCAAGTCCTCATGCGTCGAGACGTCAATCCGAACACTCGTACTCTGCATGCAGATCAGCATACAAGTCGGCGACCTTCGACGGACAGAACTGCCACCTACCGCCGGACTGATGACAACCGCGAGTTCGTTGATCCGGCCGTTGGCAACCGCGCTCCGCGGTCCATGGGGTTTCGGCGCATCGTGGCCTTGCGGCACTTATGCGGGTGATCCACCTCCTGGACGATGGTCGCTGCGTTACAGATGCGGGTGTCATCCTGTGCGGCATCTCGGGTCGGCGGCCCTCTGTCTTCAGCTCCTTCACGGCTTCCGGCGGAACGCGAGATAGAGCCAGAAGCTGCCGATGAGGACCCCGGACCCGAACTCGGTAAAGAGCACCGCGAACACTCCGCCCACGGCGCCGAGGATAGCCGCCCAACGGGGGAGCAGACGCTGCTTGGTGCTCGTGACGCCAAGGGTGATCCATCCGATGATTGCCAGAAGGTTCCCTGGAATGCCCACCACGACGAACCAATCTGGGTCGTCGCGAAGCGCGAATCCGGCAGCGACACCGAAGGCGACGAGCGCGTATCCGACGCTGATCATTCGGACGGCTCGTGTCGTTGCGACTCTGGCGTGTCGGGCAGATGAGAGGGCAACGATCGAACTCACGAGGTATGCGAAGAACGCGACCTCGCGTGCGTTTCCACCAAATGTGTCGTAGTCGGCGGTCGGCTTGCTCGTCGACAGCGCGTGGTACACGGCGAGTCCGATGGCACAGGCTGCGACGACGGTCGCCGCTACCTTGCCGACCCCGTCCAACCCGTTCACGGCTGGTGCTTCCTCGATTGCTGTGTTGTTGGTCATTCCGGTCCTCCGAGTTCGTGGTCCTGCTGCGGACGTTTCGAGTATCGGATGCCGAAGTTCGCGACGCATCGGCGCTCGGGACGGTTCCGTTCGGCGCCGTCTCCGACGTTGGGGGGAAGGCCGGAGTGGGCGGCTCATCCCCCGGACTGAGGCGGTAGCCGGTCGCGAACGGTCATACTGAGGTCGATCGAATCGTCTGATTTCTGGGGGCCACGTGAAGCTTGCCTCTCCATCCCTGTCCCTGCTCAGAACGAACCGGACCTTCGCGTTCGGAATCGCCGCGGTAGGCGTCGTGGCGCTCTCCACGTGGATCGGCGCTGCAGCGCAGCATGCGGACCGGCCGATCTTGGTGGCCTCGGTGGCGCTCGCGACGCTGGCCTCGTTCGCGCTGTTGCGCACGGCCCCAGTCGTGCCGTTTGCGGCCGCTCTTGGGGCGCCGCTGATCGCGAGTTGGGTGGGCGGTACCGATGGGTCGGACGACCCGTTCTTGGTGTTGATCCTCGCCGCGAGTTTCGGCGCCGGACGCTTCGGGCGATACCGAGACCAGCCATACGTCGCTGCGGGTGTGCTTGCGCTGATGTCGATGAATGTCGCGGCTCCGGGGCCATTCGCGTTTCCTCAACAGATCGTGTTTCCGGTCTTGTTCATTGCGGCGCCGTGGCTGCTCGGTGCGATCGTGCGACGGTCGGGCGAACGTGAGGCGCGGGCCATCGGCTTCGCCGAGGAACTGGCCGAGTCGCACAGCATCGACCTGCAAGAAGCGACACTCCGCGAGCGTCTCCGCGTCGCGCGTGAGTTGCACGACATCACTGCTCACACGATGAACGTCGTCTCGATCCAGGCCCAGGTGCTCCGACGCCGCATCGAACACGGACAGCGAGTCGAGATCGACGACGTCAGAGCAATCGAAGCCAGCGCAAGGCAAGCCATGACCGAACTCCGCGACATGCTGGGCGCGCTCAGACCATCGGGCGAACCGACACCACCTACCTCGCAGCCCTCCGTCGACCATTTGCCGCGCCTCATCGAGGAATGTCGACAAGCTGGCCAGGACGTCGAGTTCGAGATCCGAGGGACACCACGGGAGATGCCCGCAGGACACTCGTTGACCGCGTTCCGGATCGCGCAAGAGTGCCTCACCAACGCCAGGCGCCACGGCGCCCTCGGACCGGTGCACCTCACCCTTGGCTGGGAGCCAGACCATCTCCAGATCACAGCGATCAATACGTCCCGCGTCGCCCGTGGCCGTCAGCGGTTCAGCGACGGGATCGGACTGACCGGCATGCGTGAGCGCGTCAACATCTGCGGCGGCCAGCTCGACGTCGGGCCACACGAGCCTGGCGTCTGGGTGGTCCGGGCCTCCTTGC
>JANNQK010000036.1:0-15541 GCA_031400715.1 Actinomycetes bacterium
GACATCCTGGTCGCGCCGAACACCGATCCGGCATGGACACCGTTGTTCGTCGCTGCCGGCGGGGTGATCGTCGACGTCGGCGCGCTGAACAGCCACGCCGTCATCGTCAGCCGCGAGCTCGGCATCCCGTGCGCTGTCAGCGTGGTCGATGCCACCAAGCGCATCCCCAACGGTGCGCTCGTAGAGCTGGATGGGGCCGCTGGTACGGTCACGATGTTGTGACCCTTGCTCCACCCTCGGCTGCTGTCGACCTGCACGCTCAGGGCAACGAGCTGGTCGACGTGTTCGGCAAGCGACTGCCGTACAAGTACCTCGTGGCGATCGTGTACGTCACGGCGCTGTTCCTCGACATCCTCGACGTCACGATCGTCAACGTCGCGATCCCGGCCCTCGGCCGCGAGTTCGCCACCGAGAACGCCGAATGGATCGTGCTCGGCTACACGCTCAGCCTCGCGGTGTGGATCCCTGTGTCGGGGTGGCTCGGAGATCGGTTCGGCACGAAGCGGGTCTTCATGTTCGCCTTCGGCGCATTCGTCGCCGGCTCGTTGTTGTGCGCCTCGGCCCAGTCGATCGAGCAGTTGATCGCGTTCCGTGTGGTACAGGGAATCGGCGGTGGCATGCTCACGCCGGTCGGGGTGTCGATGCTGTTCCGTGCCTTTCCGCCGAACGAGCGGGCCAAGGCCAGCACCTACATCATGATCCCGACCCTGCTGGCTCCAGCGCTCGGTCCCATCCTGGGCGGCCTCTTGGTCACCCATGCGAACTGGCGGTGGATCTTCCTCATCAACGTGCCCATCGGTCTGCTGGGTCTGTGGTTCGGCATCCGGTTCCTCAAGGAGCAGAAAGAGCCCACATCGGGCCGATTCGACCTGCCGGGATTCGTCCTGTCGGGTGCCGCGCTCGCTCTCGTGGTCTACGCACTCAGCGAGGGGCCCCGCTCGGGATGGGGAAGCGCACCCGTGCTGATCACGCTGATCGCAGGCCTCGCTGCAGGCGTTGCGCTGGTGTGGGTGGAGACCCATGTCGACCAGCCCATGCTCGCGCTGCGGCTGTTGGGCAACAGGATCTTCCGGCAGTGCAACGTGGTCAGTCTCCTCTCGACGATGAGCTTCCTCGGCCTGCTGTTCGTGATGCCGTTGTATCTGCAACTGCTTCGTGGTCAGGATGCCTTCCACAGCGGTCTGACAACGTTCCCGCAGGCGTTGGGCGTGTTGATCACGTCGCAGTTCGCGGGACGTCTGTATGCGCGCATCGGTCCGCGTCGACTGATGACGTCGGGGTTGTTCGCTGCGGGTCTCGTGATCAGCATGTTCATCGGTCTCGATGAGAACACCAGCCTGTGGTTGATCCGCGGGATGATGTTCCTGCGCGGACTGTGCATGGGGTTTGCCTTCGTGCCGATGCAGGCCGCCAGCTACGCCACGATCGCCCCTGCCGACAACGGCCGCGCCTCGGCCATCTTCTCGACGCAACGCCAGGTCGCGGTCTCGCTGGGTGTCGCAGTGCTGGCGAGCGTGCTCGCGTCGTACATGTCGCTCAGCCGGCCGCCCCTGCCCGAAGACGTGGGGGAGGCCCTGAAGGGGTATCGCATCGCGTTCGGGTTCGCCGTGGGCTTCGCCTTCGCGGCAGCCGCCGCGGCCTGGTTCATCAAGGACAGCGACGCCGCCGGCACGATGGCCGTCCGTCGGTCCGCGGATGCCTCGTCGACCACCACAGCCACACGCCAGGAGGCCACATCATGACCGCAGGACCACTGTCGGGGTATCGGGTCGTCGAACTGGCCGTGTGGGTCGCGGGACCTGCTGCTGCCGGTCTGATGGCCGACTGGGGCGCCGACGTGATCAAGGTCGAGCCGCCCGCCGGCGACCCGCAACGTCGGGTGTTCGGAGCGTTGGGCATCGCCGACCAGACCGGGGTGCCACCGTTCGAGATCGACAATCGTGGCAAGCGATCCGTGGTGCTCGACCTGCAGTCGCCCGACGCCCGCGAGCAGATGGAGCGGTTGCTGGCGACGGCCGACGTGTTCATCACCAACGTGCGGCCCGACGCCCTCGAACGCCTCGGCCTCGGCCACGACGCCGTGCTCGAACGGCACCCTCGACTCGTGTACGCGAGCCTCACCGGGTACGGCCTCGACGGTCCCGATCGCAACCGAGCCGGCTACGACGCGGGAGCCTTCTGGGCTCGCAGCGGTCTGGCTCACGCGCACGTACCACCCGACGAGCAGCCGATCTCGCTCCGCAGCGGCGTGGGTGATCATGTCACCGGCATCTCGCTCCTCAGCGGCGTGCTGGCCAAGCTGCTCGAGCGCGAGCGCACGGGCGCAGGTGGTCTGGTCGCCACCAGTCTGATGCGCACCGGGATGTACACGCTCGGATGGGACATCGGCATCGTGCTCCGCTTCGGCAAGATCGAGCGCACCCGTTCACGCCAACGGACGCGTGGCCCGCTGGTGAACAGCTATCGGGCGGGCGACGGCCGTGGGTTCTGGCTGCTGTTGTTGGAGGCCGACCGGCACTGGCCGAAGTTGGTGGCAGCGTTGGACCTCCCCGAACTGGCTGCCGACGAGCGCTTCACCGATGCCAAGCAGAGGATGGCGAACAGCGAGGCGCTGATCGCCGAGCTCGACGAGGCGTTCGGCCGATTCGCGTTCGACGACCTCATGGCTCGCTTCGATGCCTACGACGTGTGGTGGGCGCCGATCAACTCGATCTTCGACGTGATCGCCGATCCGCAGGCGCAGGCGAACGGAGCCTTCGTCGACATGACGCCGCGCGAGGGCGAGGCGCCCTACCGGGCGGTCAACGGCCCGGTCGACTTCGGCGGGCGCGAATTCCGTCCTGGCCCCGTCCCGTCGTTGGGCGAGCACACCGCCGACGTGCTCGCCGAGCTCCGCGGCCGCTCCTGACACCGACCCGCGAGCGCCGCCCGCACATGCTGCGGGTGCGGCTCACGGAACGTTGGTCAGAAGCCTTCGCCGTGGGCGTGGTCGCACAGGCGTTCCTGGCCGTCGACGATCTGGCCGGCGCCCACACCTTCGAGGGCAGCGAACGGACCACACCGATGCGGTGTGATCCACACATGGATCATCGGGCTCGGCCTGAACTTCTGCAGACCGGCTCGGCAGTTGCCCTGCCCATCGACCAGGCCCGCAACCTTGGGCGCATCGCCCGATGTGAAACAGAGGTTGTCGTGGATGTGCCACTGCATCAGCGCACCGCCCATCTCGGGAGCGTCGTCGAGGGCCACATCGTCAGCCAGCATGTACATCGCACTGACCAGCTTCTTCGAACCGTCGGGCTGCGGCTCGTAGACCAGGCTCTCGGGCTGGTCGGGGTCGAGCACGACACCGTCGTTGATCCAGTCCCAGTTGATGAAGTGCTCGTGCCCGGTCCCTGCGTCGCCGATGCTCTGGAACCCAGCCCTCTCGGCCGTGCGGTAGTCGCTCCACTGCGGCAGGCGGACGAGCGTGACCGCGATCAGGTTCTCGGCGGCGGCCTGTTGCTCCGGTGTCACCCCTGGCGTGCCGCTGAGATCGATCGGCTGCGTCGGATCGTACGGCTTGGGTTCGGGTGCGGCGGCGCCGTGGTCGCCTTGCGCTCCGTGGTCCTGGCACTTGTCGACGCGTTCTTCTTCCGACACCGAGGTCTGGCCTGCGCCGACGCCTTCGAGGGCGGCGAACACGCCACATTCGTGCGGTGTGATCCACACGTGCACCATCGGGTTGGCCCCGCCACTGTTGATACCGCGAGCACAGGTGCCGTCAGCTTGGACGATGCCGACCACGGCCGGGACGCCGTTCACCCGGTCCCAACACAGGTCGCCGTGGTTGTGCCACTGCATCAGCGGGCCGGCCCAATCGGTGAGCGTCGGGTCGTCGGTGGGTCGTGCGCTGGCGATGTACATCGCTCCGGCGAGGATTCGCTCGTCGCCGTTCACGGTGTAGACGAGCGACTCGGGAGCGCTGGGATCGAGCATCACGTCGTCTTGCACCAGGTCGTAGCGGATGTAGTGCTCGCTGCCCGTGCCGGCGTCGCCGATGGACGTGTACCCGGCTGCCTTGGCCGCCTCGATGGTGGAGAATTTGGGCAGTTCGCGAAGCGAACCCTCGATCAGCTTGGTCGCCCGCGCTGCCTGCTCGGGCGTCACACCTTCGACGCCGCTCACGTCGATCGGCTCGGCCGGATCCCACGGCCGGGGCCACGGGGCGGCGCCCTCGGCGACGGCGATGGTCGTCTCGGTACCGTGGCCGTGCGCCGCCGAGTCTGTCGTATCGGTGACGCCGGCTGCTCCGCTGCCACCAGAGCCCGCTGCGCCGGACGCGCCCGCGGCAGAGTCGTCATGGCCGTGGCCGTCTCCGGTGTGCACCGTGTCGCCGGTGACGGGGTCGACAGATGCGCCCGCGGCGGCCGCGGTGGTGTGGCCGTGGGCGGCGCCGTCGTCTTGGCTGTGCACGTGCGTGCCGCCACTCATCATGGCCGGCACGGTGAGCGCCAGAGCGGCGAGGCCGGGCATCATCAGGCGGGGCGGCCGGGCCTGGTGCCAGCCCACCATGGCTGCAGCGAGCGCCGCTCCCACCGCGATCGCGCCGAGGAGGGCGCACGCGGTGTCGGCGAACTGCGGTGCCTCGGCAACCTCGAGACCCTCGATCCACGAGATGCCCGTGATCCGCGTGGCGAGCCAACCGGCCACGGCTGCTGCGTTGACAGCGACGGTGCCGATGGCGACGGCTCGGCCGGGTCGCACGAGACCGAGCAGCCCCGCGCCGAGTTGCAGCACCGCGACGACGACGAAGATCCGGGCCAGTCCGGGATGCTCGGCGTGGATGCCGATCGCCGCGGCGTGCACGGCACCTGCGCCCAGGGAGGCCATGCCCGCGATCGCGATGCCCGGCAGCCGGCGAACCTGGGCGACGGAGGTGGTCGCGGTCTGCGCACCGAAGTCGAAGCCGCCATCAGTTGAATCGACCGCGATGGTCATGAACCATGTCCCCCTGTTGCCCGTCGATCAGCTCCGCCAACGACGCTGTGTGACGTGGTGTGAGGTTATTCGGTCGTGGACCGCTTGTCGCTGCGGATGAGCCGACCGGCCCAACGACGTGATCAGAACGCCGGCGGGCGCTTCTCGCGCAGGGCCGCGATTCCCTCGCGATACTCGGCGGTGCCCATCGCGTCGCCGAGCAGGCGTTGCGCCTCGTCGATCGCACCCGCTGGATGGTTGCTCAGCAGATCGGCATGGATCTGGCGTTTCGTCGTGCGCACGGCGTTGGGACCGACGTCGTGGGCGAGCACGTGCGCCGTGGAGAGTGCCATCTGCAGTGTCCGGTCGGCGTCGGCTGCCACGCCGTTCCACATGCCCCATGGCTCGGTTTCGGCGGGGGTGAAGACGCGGCCGGTGAGCAGCAGGTCGGACGCCCGCGTGACGCCGACCAACCTGGGCAGTTGCCAGCTCATCCCGTACTCGGCAGGCAGCCCCAGTTTCGGGGCAGCGGTGGTGCACCGTGCGTCGGCTGATCCGTACCGGAGATCGCAGAACAGCGCCAACGCGAGGCCCACCCCGGCGCACGCACCGTTCACCGCGGCGATGATCGGGAAGCGCATCGCGAACTGGAAGGCGAAGTCGGCGTCCCATTCGGGTCGGACCCCATACCCGGGCCGGGCGATGTCTGCCGCGAGCCCTCCGTCGTACGAGCCTCGCTCGGCGTGACCTGCAAGGGCCTCGCTGTCGCCACCCACGCAGAACGCCGGCGGGGTGCCGGTCACCACCACCACCCGCACCTCGGGGTCTGCGTCCAGCACGCCGAGCACGTGCCGGTACTCGGTGTGCATCCTGCCCGTCCATGCGTTGTGGCGTTGCGGGCGATGCAGCCACACGGTGGCCACGTGACCGTCGATCTCGAACCTCGTCGCCCGGAGGTCGAGGTCGTTCGGCTCGTCGGGTGCAGCCGACGCCGCGGATGTTGGGGGACTCATGTGCGGCGTCGCTCGCCCCAGATCGCGTCGAGCACCGGTTCGGCGAGTTCCGGACGGCAGATCAAGAAGTCGGGCAGCCAGGGGTCGCGTTCGTTGTAGACCAGCGGCGTGCCATCGATGCGGCTGGCGTGCAACCCCGCTGCCATCGCCACCGCAGCAGGCGCGGCGGAATCCCACTGGTACATGCCTCCGTCGTGCACGTAGATGTCGGCCTCACCGATCACCACCGCCATCGCCTTCGCACCGGCCGAACCGAGCCGCACCGCGTCGCAATCGAGACCGTTGGCCACGCGTACTGCCGCGTACGGCGCACGATTGCGTGACGTGATGAGGCGTGGTCGAGGACGGGTGATCGGAGGCAGGGGAGGAGCCGGGTCGGTGGAGAACGTGACGTCGTGCGCAGGCAGGCTCACGGCCGCAGCGGTCAGTTCGCCACGCTCCCACAGCGCCACGTGGACCGCCCAGTCGCTGCGGCCGGGTTCACCGAACTCGTTGGTGCCGTCGAGTGGGTCGACGATCCACACCCGCCCGGCGGTGAACCGGCGCGGGTCCTCGGTGCCCTCTTCCGACAACACGGCGTCATCAGGATGGGCGTCGTGCAACGCTTGGGCGAGGAACCGGTGGCTGGCCAGGTCACCGGTGTCCATCACCTGCCACGGCGGGGCACCGCGGGACGTGAGCTGTTCACGCACCTGGAGCAAGAGGTGCCCTGCCTCGGTGGCGAGGCGAGCAGCGAGGTGCGCGTCGGCACGCGCATCGGAGGTCGCCATCGCAGTCATTCTGCACCAGATGGTGAGTTGGCGACGATGTTGGTGGCTCGGCTGCGACGCCAGCGGCCGTTCGATGGAGGTCTCAGCGGGCGAGCGGCTTGTACTTGATGCGATGTGGCTGGTCGGCAGATGCCCCCAGCTCCTTGTGCCGCCATGTCTCGTACTCGCTGAAGTTGCCCTCGAACCAACGGACCTGGCTGTCGCCTTCGAACGCCAGCACGTGCGTCGCGATCCGGTCGAGGAACCAACGGTCGTGGCTGATCACCACGGCGCAGCCGGGGTAGTTCTCGAGCGCGGTCTCGAGCGCACGGAGCGTGTCGACATCGAGGTCGTTGGTGGGTTCGTCGAGCAGCAACACGTTGCCACCGGTCTTGAGCACCTTGGCCAGGTGCACTCGGTTGCGCTCGCCGCCGGAGAGATCGCCCACTCGCTTCTGCTGATCGCTGCCCTTGAAGTTGAAGCTCGCGCAGTAGGCGCGGCCGTGGATCTCGCGGTTGCCCACCTTCATGTGTTCGATCCCCCCGGTGATCTCCTCGAACACGGTGGCGTCGGGATCGAGCGCATCGCGGCTCTGATCGACGTAGGCGAGCTCGACGGTCTCGCCGATCGTGAACGATCCCTCGTCGGGCGCGTCCTGGCCGGTGAGCATCTTGAACAGGGTGGTCTTGCCGGCGCCGTTGGGGCCGATGATGCCGACGATGCCGGCCTTGGGCAGCGTGAACGAGAAGTCCTCGATCAGCAGACGGTCGCCGAAGCCTTTCCGCAGGTTCGCGACCTCGATCACCGTGTCGCCGAGGCGCTTGCCCACGGGGATCGTGATCTCCAACTTGTCGGGGCCGCGCTCGGCGGCCTCGGCCTCCTGCTGCAGCTTGTCGTACGCCGACAGACGTGCCTTGCCCTTGCTCTGGCGGGCCTTGGGCGACATCTTCACCCATTCGAGCTCGCGCTCGAGGGTGCGCTTCCGGGCCTCGTTGCCCTTCTCTTCGCGGGCCACCCGTTCGGACTTCTGCTCGAGCCATGAGGAGTAGTTGCCCTCGAACGGGAAGCCACGACCGCGATCGAGTTCGAGGATCCACTTGGCCACGTTGTCGAGGAAGTACCGGTCGTGGGTGATCGCGACGACGGTGCCGGTGTACTCCTGCAGGAAGCGCTCGAGCCAGTCGACGCTCTCGGCGTCGAGGTGGTTGGTGGGCTCGTCGAGCAGCAGCAGGTCGGGATGGCTGAGCAGCAGTCGACACAGGGCGACGCGGCGACGCTCGACACCCGAGAGCGTGGTGACATCGGCATCGTCGGGCGGGCAGCGCAGCGCGTCCATCGCGATCTCGACGTTGCGCTCGAGACTCCATGCGTCGGTGGCGGCGATCTTGTCCTCGAGCTCTGCCTGCAGCGCGCCGATCTTGTCGTAGTCGGCGTCGGGGTCGGCCCACATGGCCATCACCTCGTTGTAGCGATCGATGATCGACTGCACACCCGCGACGCCGTCCATCACGTTGCCCTTCACGTCCTTGGCCGGGTCGAGCTGAGGCTCCTGGGCCAAGTAGCCGACGCTGAAGGCCGGGTTCAAGCGCGCTTCGCCGGAGTACCCGTCGTCGAGACCGGCCATGATCCGCAACAGGCTCGACTTGCCGGCACCGTTCGAGCCGAGCACGCCGATCTTGGCGCCCGGATAGAACGACAGCGAGATGTTCTCGAGCACCGTTCGATCGGGTGGGTAGTGACGGGCGAGCTTGTAACAGGTGTAGATGAATTCATGAGCCATGGCGTCGGAGAGGATACTGCGACGTGTGCCGGCGCGACCCGCCCCCGAGGCTGCGGTCTCGCTCCCGCAGTCGGTTGCCGTTGGTCGCCGTTGGTTGCAGTTCCACGACGAATGGCGCGCAGGGTCCGAGGGCGGTGCTACGTTCATCCACCGTCGGATTTTCACAAGCAGGGGGTACGGAAAGTGCTTGCAGCGGACTACAACGGTTTCTTCAGTCAGGCTGGCCTGGCGTTCGGTTTCAGATGGCTCCACGTCCTCGTGGGCATCATGTGGATCGGCTTGCTGTACTACTTCAACTTCGTCCAGGTGCCGGCGTTCGCCGCGTTCGGCGACGAGGCCAAGGCTCGCAACATCGCGATCGACAAGGTCGCCCGTCGCGCGTTGTGGTGGTTCCGTTGGGCGGCGATCAGCACCTTCGTCACCGGCATCTTGATCACCGGGATCACCAAGAACTACTACAGCTCGGTCGGTGAGGACGGTTGGGGATCCTTCGCCGGCAACATCGCGATCAGCCTCGGCATGCTGCTCGGCACGATCATGATGCTCAACGTCTGGGGCGTCATCTGGCGCAATCAGAAGATCGTGCTCGCCAATGCCGCCACGCTGCTCGCCGGCGGCGAGGCCAACCCCGCCACAGCGGCAGCGGGTCGCAAGGCACTGATGGCCAGCCGTCAGAACGCGGTCTTCTCGGTGTCGATGCTGTTCTTCATGGTGTACCGCGGGCACGCGCCGTCGGCCGGCAACGTCCTCAGCGGCGCCGAGCTCGGCATCTTCTGGTTGATCGCTTTGGTGCTCATCGTCGTGCTCGAGCTGAACGCGCTCGGCCTGATGCCGTGGAAGACCCAGCCGAACAAGGGCATCAACATGCTGTACGACGGTCCTGGCGTCAGGAACCCGTTGATCGGTGCGTTCGGTCTGTGGGCGATCTTCCTCATCCTCACGGAGATCTTCTTCAAGGCCTGAGCTTTCGGGCTGCGGCCCAGCAAGATCCAGCGACATCCGACGTTCGTGACGAGCCGCCCTCCGGGGCGGCTCGTTCGCGCATCAGCGACTACCGTGCGCCCCTAGTTCAGATGTCGCAATGGGGGTTTGCCAGTGACCAGTGACGAGCTCGAGACGCGTCGTTCCTTCTGCAGGTTCTGCCATGCCGGATGCGCCATCGACGTCGACATCGCGACGGGGTCCGACGGCCGTGAACGCGTGGTCGGGATCCATGGCGTCCAGGACGATCCGATGTACGCGGGGTACACCTGCGTGAAGGGCCGTCACCTCGGCGACCAGCACCACCACGCCGGGCGGCTCCGCCGGAGCCTCGTCCGTTCTGCGACCGGCGCCTACGACCCGATCGCCGGGTCACTCGCCTTCGATCAGATCGCCGATCGCGTCGCCGCGATCCTCGAGCGTCACGGGCCGCGCAGCCTGGCCACGTACTGCGGCACCGCGGCATACCAGAACGCGACGGGGCTTCCTGTGGCCAAGGCCTTCCACCAGGCGATCGGATCCACCAGCTTCTACACGTCGGCCTCGATCGACCAGCCGGCCAAAGGCGTGGCCCCGATGCGCCACGGCGTGTGGCTCGCCGGGGTGCACGAGTTCGAGACCAGCGACAGTGCGATGGTGATCGGCTGCAACACGCTCGTGAGCACCTACTCGTACCCAGGTGGCGTGCCGAGCTACAACCCCCTGGTGCGCCTGCGGGCGACGAAGGCCAACGGGATGTACCTGATCGTGATCGATCCACGACGCACCGAGCTGGCGGCTTACGCCGACCTCCACCTCCAGGTGCGCCCGGGCGAGGACCCGACCCTGCTGTCGGGCATCATCCGCCAGTTGTTCGTCGACGACCTCATCGACCACGAGTTCTGTGATCGCTGGGTCACCGGTCTCGACGAGCTGGCTGCGGCGGTCGAGGTGTTCACGCCCCAGTACGTCGAGCATCGAGCGGGCGTTCCTGCGGCCGACATGATCGAAGCTGCTCGCCAGTTCGGCGGTCGCCGGCGTGGCGCCGTCAGTACTGGCACCGGCCCGAACATGGCGCCGCACAGCCTGCTCACCGAGCACCTGTCGATGGCCATCAACACCTTGCTCGGTCGCTACAACCGCGAAGGCGACCACATCGCCAACCCCGGTGGGTCGTTCACGCCGCCATCGCCCCTGCGAGCACAGGCGTACACCCCGAGCGTCGACGCGCTCACCAAGGGCACCCCGGCTCGGGTGCACAACCTCCATTCGTTCCGAGGCGAGGCCAACACGAGCGTGCTCGCCGACGAGATCCTGCTGGAGGGCGACGGTCAGGTGCGAGCGTTGTTCACCCTCGGGGGCAACCCGGTGGTGGCGTGGCCCGACCAACGCAAGACCGTCGAGGCGTTGGGACAACTCGATCTGCACGTCGTGGTCGATGCGAACATGTCGGCCACGGCCAAGACCGCCCACTACGTGATCGCCAGCACGCTCAGCCTCGAACGCCCCGACGTGCCGACCACCATCGACCGCTGGTTCCCCCAGGCCTACACGAACTACACCCCTGCGGTGTTGCGTCCCGAAGGCGATCTGTGGCAGGAGTGGCAGCTCTACAGCGAGGTCGCTGCTCGTCTGGGTGTGTCGATCCCGTTGCCCGGGGGCACGATCGAACCCGGCGCCGCGGTGGATGCCGACGACGTGCTCGATCTCATCTACGCGAACTCCAAGGTGCCCTTGGCCGACGTGCGCGAGCACGGCGCCCGGGTGCATCCCGAGCTGGCCACAGTGGTGGCCGCGGCAGATCCGGGAAGCACGGCGCGTCTGAACCTCGCGCCGGAGGGCATCGCCGACGAGTTGGCCGAGGTGTTCCGTGAGACCACGTCGGGCTCCGTGCTCGACGGTTTCGATCCCGAGCGGCACACCTTCCGCGTCACGTCGCGTCGGCTGAAGAGCGTGTTCAACTCATCGGGTCGCGAGCTCGAGGTGCTGCGGACGCGTGAAGGCACCAACTTCGCCCACATGCATCCCGACGACCTCGCTGCGGCGGGCATCGCCGACGGTGGCACGATCGAGTTGGCGTCGCCGACCGGTGCGATCCGTGCCGTGGTGAAGGCCTCACCCGATGTTCGCCAAGGAGCGATTTCGATGGCACACGCCTGGGGTGGATTGCCCGACGAGCCCGGTCGCCTGAGCGAGTTCGGATCGAGCACCTCGGCCTTGATCGACGCCGACAGCGGCTGGGACCCGATCACCGGAATGCCCGTGATGAGCGCGATCCCCGTGTCGATCCGCGCCGTCCCCGCCTGAACACCTCGCGGTGTGTCGCGAGTGCGGTCAGCTGACGATGAGGGTCGACTTCATGTTGTTGTGGCCGGGGATCGTGCAGATCAGCGTGTAGACGCCCGCCGACAGGGTGACGGTGTCGCTGACCGTGTCGCTGCGGCTGGGGATGTCCCACGCGTCGGGCAACTGGGTGCCCGAGGGATCGACGATGTACAGGTTGTGCGGCAAGCTCGAGTTGTTGGCCGCCGCGATCGTCACCTCGCCGGCCGAGGCCGTGTAGGCCTCGGCGTCCCAGGCGATGCCTTCGACCGCGGTGACGGTGACATCGGCCGGCAGCGTCGTGCCGGTGCTCTCGCTGCCACCGCCACAGGAGGCGAGGACGACCACAGCGGCGAGGGCGAGGGGTGCAAGGACTCGGGTGCTCATGCCGTGAATAATACAAGTCAAGGCTTGCGAAAACACTCCTCCGCGTGAACTTCTTTCATCGAACGTCGCCCGGGACGGCGATGTGACGATGTGGCTGCCTTGCAGGCGATTCTCGGGCGGCAGCGCACGGTCGAACAGATGACCGACGGGTACGATCGAGCGCGATGACTGCAACCGATCACGCGAGCCAACCTCAGGACGGCACCCACGACTTCGGCGCCAACTCCTGGCTGGTCGACGAGATGTACGGCCAGTACGTCGCCGACGCCGAGTCGGTGAGCGAATCGTGGCGAGAGTTCTTCTCCGACTACCGCGGCAATGCGCCCGTCACCTTCGGCGGTCCGGCGGCGGTGGTGTCGCCCGCGGTCGTGCACGCACCTGCAGCCGTGGGCACCGCGCCGGCCGAGCGCGCTCCCGAGCCCGCTGCCGTTGCAGCCACACCGCTCGCACCCGCGTCGGCGCCCGTCGTCGCGAGCAACGGCACGTTGGTCGTCGGCGACGACGTCGGCGAGCCCATCCGTGGCGCCGGCATGGCGATCGCCGCCAACATGGCGCGCAGCCTGTCGGTGCCCACCGCCACCAGCTTCCGCAACGTTCCTGCGAAGTTGCTCGAGGTGAACCGCAAGGTCATCAACGGCTACCGCAGCCGCAGCGGACAGGGCAAGGTCAGCTTCACCCATCTCATCGGCTTCGCCATCGTGCGCGCCATCGGCGATGCCGTGCCATCGATGAACAACACCTACGCCGAGAGCGCCGACGGCAAGCCACGCCTCATCCGCAACGAGCAGGTGAACATGGGTCTCGCCGTCGATGTCAGCAAGGCCGATGGGTCGCGCACGCTCGTCGTGCCCGTGCTCCGCGATGCAGCAGGGCTCGACTTCGCAGGCTTCCTCGCCGCGTACGAAGAGCTCATCCGCAAGGTGAAGAGCAACAAGTTGGCCGTGTCCGACTTCCAGGGCGCCACGGTCACCCTCACCAACCCGGGCACGATCGGCACGGTCCAGTCGGTGCCCCGTCTGATGCCCGGCCAGGGTGTGATCGTGGGCGTCGGCAGCATCGACTACCCCGCCGAGTTCCAGGGTGCCGACGAGCACGCGCTCGGGTCGCTCGGCATCAGCAAGGTCGT
Source organism: Actinomycetes bacterium (assembly GCA_031400715.1). Classification (GTDB taxonomy): domain Bacteria; phylum Actinomycetota; class Acidimicrobiia; order Acidimicrobiales; family Ilumatobacteraceae; genus VFMC01. Next base: position 13,297 of record JANNQK010000036.1, read on the forward strand.
CACCGTCACCAGCACCTACGACCACCGCATCATCCAGGGCGCCGAGAGCGGCATGTTCCTGAAGCGCGTCCACGAGCTGCTGATGGGCGAGCACGGCTTCTACGAGCAGATCTTCCAGAGCCTCGGCGTGCCGTACGAAGCCGTGAAGTGGCACTCCGACGTCAACCCGATCAACCGCGAAGAAGCGATGCTGCACAAGCAGATGCAGGTCGCCACGCTCATCCGCGTCCATCGCGTGCGCGGCCACCTCATCGCCGATCTCGATCCGCTTCGCTGGCGTCAGCCCGAGTTGCCGCAGGAGCTCGACCCGGCTACGTACGGCCTCACCATCTGGGATCTCGACCGCGAGTTCCTCACCGGCGGGGTCGGCGGGATCGACCGGATGACGCTCGGCGATCTGCTGGGTGTGTTGCGCGACGCGTACTGCCGCACCATCGGTGTGGAGTACATGCACATCCAGAACACCGAAGAGCAGCGATGGATCCAGTCGAAGCTCGAAGGGGTGCACGTCGATTTCACCAAGGACGAAAAGCACCGGATCCTCGAGCGGCTCAACTCGGCCGAGGCGTTCGAGAAGTTCCTCGCCACCAAGTACGTCGGCACCAAGCGGTTCGGTCTCGAGGGTGCCGAATCGGCGATCCCGATCCTCGACGAGGTGCTCTCTCGCTCCGCCGACGCCGGCCTCGACGGAGCCGTGCTGGGCATGGCTCACCGCGGCCGCCTGAGCGTGCTCGCCAACGTGATGGGCAAGAGCTACGACCAGATCTTCAAGGAGTTCGAGGGTCACGTCGACCCGTCGTCGGTGCAGGGCAGCGGCGACGTGAAGTACCACCTCGGGGCGATGGGCAAGTACGAGTCGGTCTCCGGCGCCAGCCTGAAGATCGAGCTCGCTGCGAACCCCAGCCATCTCGAGACCGTCGACCCGATCGTGATGGGCATGGTCCGCGCCCAGCAGGACCAGATCGACCCGCCGAACTCGTTCCCGGTGCTGTCGCTGTTGATGCACGGCGATGCTGCGTTCGCCGGCCAGGGCATCGTGGCCGAGTGCCTCGCGATGAGCGACATCAGTGGGTACCGCGTCGGCGGCACGATCCACCTGATCATCAACAACCAGATCGGCTTCACCACCTCACCGCAGTATGCGCGTTCATCGCTGTACTGCAGCGACGTGGCCAAGACGGTCCAGGCACCGATCTTCCATGTGAACGGCGACGATCCGGAGGCGTGCACCCGCGTCGCACGCTTGGCGTTCGAGTATCGCCAGACCTTCCACAAAGACGTCGTGATCGACATGGTCTGCTACCGGCGCCACGGGCACAACGAGGGTGACGACCCGAGCTACACCCAGCCGCTGATGTACAAGGCCATCGCCGAGCGTCGCAGCGTGCGCAAGATCTACGTCGAGCAGCTGGTGAAGCGAGGCGACATCACCATCGACGAGGCCGAGGGCGCGCTCAACGACTTCCAGTCGAAGCTGCAAGTGGCGCTCGACGAGACCCGCGCTCATGCTCCCGAGAAGGTGAAGGCGGCCAAGCCGCCTCGCCCTCGCGGCGTGCTTCCACACGTTGTCACCGGTGTCGAGCGGTCGACCCTCGACGCCATCTTCGCCCAGCTGACGAACTACCCCGAGGGCTTCACCGTGCACCCCAAGCTCGGTCGTCAGTTCGCGGCCCGGGCCAAGCAGTACGACGAGACCGGCATGGTCGACTGGGCCACCGCCGAGGCGTTCGCGTTCGGTTCGCTGGTGATGGAGGGCAACCCCGTGCGTCTCGCCGGTGAGGACTGCCGCCGCGGCACGTTCAGCCACCGCCACGCCGCGCTCGTCGACTACGAGAACGAGCAGATCTTCATCCCGCTCCAGCACCTCGACGGCAAGGAAGCCGACCTCTGGGTGTACGACTCGCTGCTCAGCGAGTATGCGGCGCTCGGGTACGAGTACGGCTACGCCCACTCGAACCACGACGCTCTGGTGGTGTGGGAAGCCCAGTTCGGCGACTTCATCAACGGCGCGCAGATCATCATCGACCAGTACCTCGTCGCCGCGGAGGACAAGTGGGGCCAGGAGAACGGTCTCGTGCTGCTCCTTCCGCACGGCTATGAGGGCCAGGGGCCCGAGCACAGCTCGGCCCGTATCGAGCGCTTCCTCACCCTGTGCGCGGAAGACAACATCCAGGTGGTCAACGCCACCACCGCCGCCCAGTACTTCCACCTGCTGCGCCGGCAGGTGCGCCGCGCGGTGCGCAAG
>JANNQK010000037.1:0-2685 GCA_031400715.1 Actinomycetes bacterium
GGGTGAGCCGCCCACCCCCGAGTCGGCCCGTGCGTATTTCCGCAACGCGTTCTTCGAGAACCGGCGCTACGACCTGTCCCGTGTCGGCCGCTACAAGCTCGACCGCAAGCTCGGCTCCGAAGTGGCCAAGCTCGACGAGCTTTTCGGCGCCGGCACCATCGACCTCGGTGTCACCTTCCGCACCGACAACGACGACCCGGCGAAGATGCCGGCCTACAGCGACGAGGTCCTGCGCCCCAACGAAGTGGTGGCCGCCGTCAGCTACATGCTCCACCTCGTGAAGCAGGAGCCCGGCTACTCCCTCGACGACCAGGACCACTTCGCGAACCGCCGCATCCGGTCGGTCGGCGAGCTCATCCAGAACCAGGTGCGCATCGGCCTCAGCCGGATGGAGCGCGTGGTGCGCGAGCGCATGACCACCCAGGACGTGGAGGCCATCACCCCCACCACCCTGGTGAACATCCGTCCTGTGGTCGCCGCGATCAAGGAGTTCTTCGGGACCTCGCAGCTGTCGCAGTTCATGGACCAGGTGAACCCGCTCTCGGGCCTCACCCACCGTCGCCGCCTGTCCGCGCTCGGCCCTGGCGGTCTGTCGCGCGAACGCGCCGGCTTCGAAGTCCGCGACGTGCACTTCAGCCACTACGGTCGGATGTGCCCGATCGAGACACCCGAGGGTCCGAACATCGGCCTCATCGGCGCACTGTCCACGTTCGCCCGCGTCAACGAGTTCGGCTTCATCGAGACGCCGTACCGAGTGGTGAAGAACGGCAAGGTCACCGACGAGATCCGCTACATGGCTGCCGACGAGGAAGAGAAGTACGTCGTCGCCCAGGCGAACACCCCGATCAACGCCGACGGCACCTTCAAGACCGAGCGGATCCTGTGCCGGCGCAGCCCGCAGGCCGCCAGCCTGGAAGACCTCAAGCGGATGCTCGAGGCCGAGAGCTTCTTCGGCGCCACCACCGACATCGCGTCGGTCACGCCCGACGAGGTGCAGCTCATGGACGTGAGCCCGCGCCAGATCGTGTCGGTCGCCACCGCGCTCATCCCGTTCCTCGAGCACGACGACGCGAACCGCGCCCTCATGGGCGCGAACATGCAGCGTCAGGCTGTGCCGCTGCTGCGTGCGGAAGCCCCGTACATCGGTACCGGCATCGAAGACCGAGCGGCACGCGATGCGGCCGACCTCATCCAGGCCACGGGCACCGGCGTCGTCACCGAGGTCAGCGGCGACGCGATCACGGTGCAGTACGACGAGGCCGGCAAGCAGACGTACCGACTGTCGAAGTTCCGTCGTTCCAACCAGGACACGTGCATCAACCACCGCGTTCGCGTCATCGAAGGCGACAAGGTCAGCCAGGGCACGATCCTGGCTGACGGTCCGTCGACCGATCACGGCGAGTTGGCGCTCGGCAAGAACCTCCTCGTGGCCCTGATGCCGTGGGAGGGCTACAACTTCGAGGACGCGATCATCCTCAGCGAGCGCCTCGTGAAAGACGACGTCCTCACGTCGATCCACATCCACGAGCACGAAGTCGATGCGCGTGACACCAAGCTGGGCCCGGAAGAGATCAGCCGGGACATCCCGAACCTCTCCGACGACATCCTGCGCGACCTCGACGACCGCGGCATCATCCGCGTCGGCGCCGAGGTCGGGCCCGGCGACGTCCTCGTCGGCAAGGTGACGCCCAAGGGCGAGACCGAGCTCACGCCGGAAGAGCGTCTGTTGCGGGCGATCTTCGGCGAGAAGGCACGCGAGGTTCGTGACACCAGCCTCAAGGTGCCCCACGGCGAGAACGGCAAGGTCATCGACGTCAAGGTGTTCAACCGTGAAGACGGCGACGAACTGCCGCCCGGGGTGAATCAGCTCGTGCGGGTGTACGTGGCCCAGAAGCGCAAGATCTCGGTGGGCGACAAGCTCGCCGGGCGTCACGGCAACAAGGGCGTCATCTCCAAGATCCTCCCGATCGAGGACATGCCGTACACCAACGACGGCATGCCGGTCGACATCATCCTCAACCCGCTCGGCGTTCCCAGCCGCATGAACGTGGGTCAGGTGCTGGAAGCGCACCTCGGTTACGCAGCTCGTTGGGGCTGGACCGATGTGAAGAACAACAAGGTCATCGGCGACCCGCCGATCCGTGGCACCGAGACCAAGACCCGCCCCAACACCAAGCCGGCCACGTTCGTGGCAACGCCGGTGTTCGACGGCGCCCACTGGGACGAGGAGGAGACCGCGGGCAAGCACCCGACGATCCAGAGCATCCTCGAGAACCTCAACCCGGAATCCGCCGACGGCGTGCGCCTGATCGGCACCGATGGCAAGACCACGTTGTACAACGGTCGCACCGGTGATCCGTACGACAACCCGGTGACGGTGGGCTACATGTACATCTTGAAGTTGGCCCACCTGGTCGACGACAAGATCCACGCCCGGTCCACGGGCCCGTACACGATGATCACCCAGCAGCCGCTGGGCGGCAAGGCGCAGTTCGGTGGTCAGCGCTTCGGCGAGATGGAGGTGTGGGCCCTCGAGGCCTACGGAGCGGCGTACTGCTTGCAGGAGCTGCTCACCATCAAGTCCGACGACGTGCTCGGCCGCGTGAAGGTGTACGAGTCGATCGTGAAGGGCGAGAACGTCCCCGAGCCCGGTATCCCCGAGAGCTTCAAGGTGCTCATGAAGGA
>JANNQK010000038.1:0-1684 GCA_031400715.1 Actinomycetes bacterium
CACCGCGATCCAACGATCGATGCCGGGCAACGACGAAAACGGACCGTCCGCCACCACGTCGGCGAGGCTGAGCCGCCACGACCAGGTACCGCTGTCGGGCACTCGCGAGATGACCGCGGTGGAACCGAGCCCGTTGGCCCATGGCTCCACGGTGTGTTCGGCCGCTCGCCGAATGCGGATCAGATGAGACCGAGTTCCCGAACCGCGTCGCGCTCTTCGGCCAGTTCGGCTGCGGAGGCGACGATCTTGCCGCGGCTGTAGCCGTCGATGTCGAGTCCCTGGACGATCGAGTACGTCCCGTCCGCGCAGGTGCAGGGAAAGCTGGAGACCAGGCCTTCGGGGACGCCGTAGGAGCCATCGCTGGGCACGGCCATGCTCACCCAGTCGCCGGGCGCGGTGCCGAGCGACCATGAGCGGATGTGGTCGACGGCAGCGTTGGCCGCCGAGGCTGCCGAGGAGGCGCCGCGAGCTTCGATGATCGCCGCGCCGCGCTTGGCGACCGTGGGGATGTACGTGCCATCGACCCACGCATGGTCGTTCACGAGTTTGTAGGCGTTCTGGCCTTTCACCTTCGCATGGAACAGGTCGGGGTACTGGGTGACCGAGTGGTTGCCCCAGATGGTCATGTTGGTCACGTCGGTGACGGCGGTTCCCGTGCGCGCCGCCAGCTGGCTGATCGCTCGGTTGTGATCGAGCCGGGTCATCGCCGTGAAACGACCGGGGTCGAGGTCGGGGGCGTTCTGTTGGGCGATGAGGGCGTTGGTGTTGGCCGGATTGCCGACGACCAGGATCTTGACGTCCTTCTTGGCGCTCGCGCTGAGCGCCTGGCCCTGTGGCTTGAAGATGCCGCCGTTGGCGCTCAACAGGTCGCTGCGCTCCATGCCTGCCTTTCGAGGCATGGCCCCGACGAGCAGGGCGACGTCGACGTCACCGAAAGCGACGTTCGCGTCGTCGGTGCACACCACGCCGGCGAGGAGCGGGAACGCACAGTCGTCCAGCTCCATCTTCACGCCTTCGAGCGCCTTCAGCGCCGGGGTGATCTCCAGCAGCTGGAGGATCACCTGGGTGTCGGGCCCGAGCATGGAGCCCGAGGCGATGCGGAAGAGGAGGCTGTAGCCGATCTGGCCAGCAGCACCGGTGACGGCGACGCGCACAGGAGAAGTCATGACCCGAGCGTACGCCTCTCAGCTGGTCACCCTCCAAGCCGCAGCCGCCGTTCGCCACCTCCGCCACCGGTCGGGAGCAGATTCTGGTCGCGTGTTCTTGCGAACTCAATTGCGATTCGCGACCAGAATGCGACACGAGCCGACCGTCGTCGTGCGGCGAGCGTTCTGGTCGCGAGATCGCACGAATTCGGCGGCGAATCGCGACCAGAATGCAGCAGTGCCTACTCGGGCAGAGGCTGGATCAGGTCGTTGCGGCCGATGATTCCGAAGATGTAGTTCGCGTAGAACTGTTTGGCCTTGTCGGTTCGCAGGTGCACACCACCGTCCGATCCGCTCAACTCACCTTCGATCTGGAGCGCGAGCCCGGCCCAATCGAGCACGGTCACCTGCCCGGCGTACTTCGTCTGCAACGCCCAGATCTGTGCGTTGTTGGCCTCGATGTACGGATTTGGCGCCTTCACGGTGAGGAAGACCACGTTCGGCACCTCGGCCACAGGCAAGAAGCTCATGATCTGGTC
>JANNQK010000039.1:0-16877 GCA_031400715.1 Actinomycetes bacterium
TCAACGAAGCGTTCGCCTCGGTGGAGCTGGCATTCCAGAAGGAGATCTACGCCGACAAGTCGAAGGTGAACGTGAACTGCTGAGAGATCGCCCTCGGCCATCCTCTCGGCGGCTCGGGCACGAAGCTGATGGCGACGCTGCTCAACGAGCTCGAGCGCACCGGTGGCCGCTATGGCCTGCAGGTGATGTGCGAGGGCGGCGGCATGGCCAACGCCACCATCATCGAGCGCATCGTCGAAGGGAACAGCTGATACCCATGCCTCGCCTCAACCTCACCGGCGCGTCGGCCATCGTCACGGGCGGCGCTTCAGGCATCGGCGAAGCCGCCGCCCGGCAGCTCGCTGCGCTCGGCGCCCGCGTCGTGATCGCCGATCTCCAGCAAGACAAGGGCACCGAGGTCGCGAACGAGATCGGCGGCCTCTTCGTGAAGTGCGACGTCTCCAGCGAGGACGACGGCAAGGCCGCCGTCGCCGCGGCATCGGAGATGGGTCCGTTGCGAGCCCTCGTGAACTCGGCCGGCCTCGGCCGCCCGGGACGCACGATCGACCGCAACAACGAGCCGATGGAGCAGTCGTCGTTCGACTTCGTCATCCGGATCAACCTGCTCGGCTCGTTCAACATGCTCCGCCTCTCCGCGGCAGCAATGGCCAAGACCGAACCGCTCGACGACGATGGACAGCGCGGTGCGATCGTGAACATGGCCTCCGTCGCCGCGTTCGACGGCCAGATCGGCCAGGCCGCGTACTCCGCGTCGAAGGGTGGCATCGTGGGCATGACGCTCCCGATCGCTCGCGACCTTGCGGCCGTCGGCATTCGGGTGAACACCATCGCCCCGGGCTTGATCGACACCCCGATCTACGGTTCGGGCGAGCAGAGCGACGCCTTCAAGGCGCACCTCGGCCAGTCGGTGTTGTTCCCGAAGCGTCTCGGGTCGGCCGAGGAGCTGGCCTTCATGGTGGTCGATCTGATCACCAACCCGTACATGAACGCCGAGGTCATCCGGGTCGACGGCGGCATTCGCATGCCGCCCAAGTGACCGCCAGCAACATGACCGATAGCAACATGACCCGAGACATGACCCGAGAGATGGAGACCCGATGAGCGACGACACCACACCGGCACCCGAACCGGCGGTGCTGACCGAACAGAGCGGACGCGTGCTCCTGATCACGCTCAACCGCCCCGATGCGATGAACGCCATCAACGGCGCCCTCAGCCATGGGCTGTGGGACGCCGTGCAGCACCTCAACAACGATGCGGGCCTCACCGCCGGCGTGCTGACGGGCAACGGCCGCGGATTCTCCGCCGGCATGGACCTGAAGGCGTTCTCGCGAGGCGAAGACATCGGCCCGATGATGCAGTTCATCCAGAACGGTGCCGAGAAGCCCCTGATCGGTGCAATCGAGGGCTTCGCCCTCGCCGGTGGTCTCGAGCTCGCCCTCAGCTGCGACCTGTTGGTCGCGGCTCGCGGCTCCAAGCTCGGCATCCCCGAGGTGAACGTCGGTCTGTTCGCCGCTGGTGGTGGCTTGCTGCGCCTGCCGAGCCGGGTGGGCTACGGCAAGGCGATGGAGATGGCGATCACCGCCGACCCGATCACCGCCGAGGAGGGCTTCGAGTACGGCCTGATCTCGCGTCTGGCCGACAAGGGCGACGCCGTGAACGTGGCGATGGCCCTCGCCGAGCGCATCGCGAAGAACGCCCCGCTGGCCGTGGCTGCGTCGAAGCAGCTGATCAAGGCCACCCAGGGCTGCACCGAAGAGGAGTTCTGGAAGATCCAGAGCACGCTGCAGGGCAAGGTCTTCCTGTCGAACGATGCCAAGGAAGGCCCACGAGCGTTCGCCGAGAAGCGCGCTCCCGAGTGGACCGGTAGCTGAGCTCGTTCTGGTCGCGTCTCGTTGCGATCTCCGCAGCGAGGCGCGACCAGTTGCGTCCTTGGATCACGGGCGGCGCGTGCGGGTACCGGGCCGCCGCGGACCATCGCTGAACTGACGACCGTCGGAGTACCCCGGATTCGTGTCGGGGCGGCCGCGCCGACTGGTCCATCGCCACGTCAGCGAGATGCGCGGGTTCGGGGTGTCGGCTCGGGGGATGCCATGCAGCCAGTCGCGCTGGCACGCGCCGCCCATCACGAGCAGATCGCCCTGGCCGGGCATCAGCACGAGATCGTCGGGCGCGGCGCCGGCAGGCACCCGCTCGACCACCTCGGCCATCGGGGCTCGCCGCCGGATCACGAACGGCCGGCGCTGCCCGAGCACCACGATGGCGATCAACGTGTCGTCGAGCCAGCGCATCTCCCGGTCGCTGTGCAGGCCTTGGAAGTCCTCGCCGTCGCGGTAGAGGATCGCGGCAACGCCGGTGAACCGTTGACGATAGGCAGCGCTGAGGTGGAGGTCTGTCTGACGCAGCAGTGGATTCGACTCGGCTCGCAGGCCGGCGCTCAGTCGCCGCTCGGGCACGTAGACGTCGTAGCGCAACACCTCGGACTGTTGCCACGGCGTGTGCTCGCGGACGTCGTCCATCGCCATCCCCGCATCGCGAACGAAGCCGTCCACGACGTCGACCCACGAGTTGGCATCGAGCTCGATCCGGCGTACGGGTACCTGCCGGTCGATCACGAGGTCGGTCGACATACGTCCATCATGTCGCATCCTGGTTCTCCGGTCAGCGCGTCACGATCACGTGTCGGCAGCGTCAAGAATCACCGAAAAGGTTGCACCTCCGTGCGCAACGGCGCGCTTCCGGCACGGTTGGCCCTCGTGGCTACCCGCACGACCGTCCATCGCACCCGTTCGAGCACGCGCCAGACCGTACGCCGCCGCAAGCCGGCGAACAGCTCAGCCGCTGCCATGGTGACGCCGAGTGTCCCCCAACCAGCTTCCGCTGGGCACGGCGAACGTCTGTTGCAGTCGACGGATCTCGCCGACGCCCGCGCCTTCCGCCAGCAGAGCTGCGCATGCATGCGTTCGCCACGGGCGATCGCCCACTGGCTGCTCACCCACGGCCAACCGACGATCGAGCCCACATCGCTTGCGCTTGACCGCGAAGAGGCCGGCCTCTGGTCGAGCACCCTCACCGGTCGACTCAAGATCGCACACTCGGCGGTGGACGGCACGTGTTCGCTCAACCTCCACTACGCCGATGGTCGCACCATTGCGATCGCGATGGATGAGCTCCGCCTGGCCGCAACAGCGACCGCCTGAGTCCCCACTCGATCGGGACTCCGCCCGCACCACGGGGCGCGTCACAGCATCACGACGTGCTCACCCCGTTCGAACACCACGTGCGCCCGGCCGACGAGCAGAGGGTCGAGCGGACCGATCCGATCGAACTCCTTGTCGTCATAGGGCAGCTTGTGCAGCACGTACCGCATCGCGTTCAGGCGGGCACGCTTCTTGCAGTCGCTCTTGATCACCGTCCACGGAGCATCGGTCGTATCGGTCGCTCGGAACATCGCCTCCTTGGCCGTGGTGTACTCGTCCCACTTGTCGAGTGACGCGAGGTCGACCGGCGACAGCTTCCACTGTTTCAAGGGGTGGTGCTGACGCTCGGCGAACCGGCGCTGTTGCTCGGCACGACTCACCGAGAACCAGAACTTCACCAGGTGCACACCGCTGCGGACGAGGTTGCGTTCGAACTCGGGGGCCTGACGCATGAACTCGTGATACTCGGCATCCGAACAGAAGCCCATGACCCGCTCCACACCGGCGCGGTTGTACCAGGACCGGTCGAACAGCACGATCTCGCCTGCGGTGGGCAGATGCTGTACGTACCGTTGGAAGTACCACTGACCCAGCTCCACCTCGGTCGGCTTCTCGAGGGCGACGACGCGAGCGCCACGAGGATTCAGGTGCTCCATGAACCGCTTGATCGTGCCGCCCTTGCCCGCAGCATCGCGACCCTCGAACAGCACGACCACCCGCTGACCGCTTTCCTTCGCCCACGCCTGGAGCTTCAACAACTCCACCTGCAGCGAGTACTTCTGCTGCTCGTAGGTACGACGACGCATCAGGTTCGCGTAGGGGTACGAGACGTCGCGCCAATCGTCGACGAGTTCGTCGTCAGGGTTGATCGGCACCTTGCCGAACACCGGCGGGTCCTCGACAGCGGACAACTCGCGAAGATGTGCAGTCTCGTCCGGGGACGTTCCTGCCAGCACGGCTTCGAGCCACCTCGACACATCGCGCAGCTCTCCGTGATCCGCGTGGGCCAGCACATCACGAATGGCATTCATCCGTGAGAACTCGGCAGCCTCCGCGGCTTCTCCGGTGACGAACGCCTTCAGCCCTTGCGGGGACAGATCTCCCGACACATCACCATCGACGACCCGACGGACTCGGTCGGCGTTCGCCTTGCCAGCGTTCGCCTTGCCAGCGTTCGCCCTGCCAGCGTTCGCCTTGCTGAGCGTTCCGTTGGCCGTGCGTGTTCCTTCGCGGATGCCGGTGGGCTTGGTCCCCGTCATGCACATCCCCTTTGCGCGATGGTTGATCGGTTCAATGTCGTCCAACCTCTGGAACCTGGGAACGGGACCAAGGTCCGATGTGCACGGACCTTGGTCCCGAATCTGACACCTTCACCTCCGCCTCCGACCACACCCCGCGACGCACGGGCCGCCGGGTAGCGTCGCCCTCGTGGATCAACCGGCCGACACACCACTCCTGCAGCGCATCCGCGAGTCGGTGATCGGCGACGACCAGGTGATGGACGGCCCGTTCGGGCCTCACCGAATCACCTACGCCGACTACACCGCATCGGGTCGGGCGCTCACGTTCATCGAGGACTTCCTGCGCGACGAGGTGCTCCCCCGCTACGCCAACACCCACACCGAGTCCTCGGGCACCGGCTTGCAGACCACACGTTTGCGCGAAGACGCGCGCCAGATCATCCATGACGCAGTCGGCGGGTCGGGTCCCGAAGCCGGCGACGACGAGACGTGCGTGATCTTCTGCGGATCGGGATCCACCGGCGCGATCGACAAGCTGATCGGGATCCTCAACCTGCGCCTTCCCGCCGATCTCGACGATCGCTATCACCTGTCGGAGCACATCCCGGCCGGCGACCGGCCCGTGGTCTTCGTCGGACCGTTCGAGCACCACTCCAACGAGATCCCGTGGCGCGAATCGATCGCCGATGTGATCGTGATCCCCGAAGACGCCGATGGCCACGTCGACCTCGCCGCGCTCGAGGCCGAGCTCGTCGTCCATGCCGATCGACGCCTGAAGATCGGTTCGTTCTCCGCAGCGTCGAACGTCACCGGCATCGTGTCGAACACGTGCGCCATCGCCGACCTGCTGCATCGTCATGGGGCGCTGTCGTTCTGGGACTTCGCTGCGGCAGCGCCGTACGTCGACATCGACATGAACCCGTCGTGCCCCGAGCACCCGTTGGCCGCCAAGGACGCCGTCGTGCTGAGCCCGCACAAGTTCGTCGGCGGTCCCGGCACCCCCGGCGTCTTGGTGGTTCGTCGCTCCCTCCTGCGCAACCGCGTCCCCGACGTCGTGGGCGGAGGCACCGTGGCCTACGTCAACCCGACGGAGCATCGATACCTCGACGATCCGGTGCACCGCGAAGAGGCCGGCACGCCGGCGATCATCGAGTCGATTCGCGCCGGTTTGGTCTTCCAACTGAAGCAGGCCGTCGGCGTCAGCACCATCCGAGCCCACGAGGAGGCCTATTGGCGACGAGCCATCGCGGCGTGGTCGGCGAACCCATCGCTGCAGGTGCTGGGGAACACCGACAGCGAGCGGTTGTCGATCGTGTCGTTCGTGGTGAAACGGCCGAACGGGCGCTACCTGCACCACAACTACGTGGTGGCGCTGCTGAGCGATCTGTTCGGCATCCAGTCGCGCGGCGGCTGCTCGTGTGCGGGTCCATATGGTCACCGACTGCTCGGCATCGACCTCGAGCGCTCGCACGAGTTCGAACACGAGATCGCCCAGGGCTGCGAGGGCATCAAGCCGGGCTGGACTCGAGTGAGCTTCAACTACTTCATCTCCGAGACGGTGTTCCAGTACCTGGTCGATGCGGTCGACCTCGTCGCCAGCCACGGGTGGAAGCTGCTTCCCGAGTACGACTTCGACCCCTCGTCGGGCCTGTGGCGGCATCGCCTCGGTCCGGTAGAGCCTCCACTGCGCCTGTCGCAGCTGTTCTACGATCCAGCCACGGGTGAGCTGGTGCGCCCACCCGTCGATGAGGTGAGGGCGCCCGAGGCGGCGCTCGAGGGGCACCTGGCGCAGGCGCGGTCGCTGTTGGCGTCAGCCCCCGAGTGGTCGGTCACCGAGGGCGACGGTGCCGTCGGGTCGATGTCTGCAGCATTCGAGCACCTGCGCTGGTTCGACCTGCCGACCGAGTCGTTGCAACGACGTTGAGCCGGCCCGCTGCTCACCCGGCGGGCGCAAGCTGCGCGAGATCGCGCCGCGCGTAACGAATGTGCCAGAAGACCTCTTCGAACACCGTGTACAGGCATTCGCTCAGCGGATGTGCGCCGTTCTCGAGCACATCGACCGGCCGCGTGAGCTCAGCGGCCGAGACCGTGTCGATGTAGTCGCGAACCTTCGCCGACCGGCCGTCCCAGACCGACAGGGCCTCGACGGACGATGGTGTCCGGGTGAGATCGAGATCGGGCCAGGGAAAGTCGATCGACCCGATGTTCGGCAGGCCGATGGGGTGAAAACCCGTGCCGTCGATCGGCGCCGTGAACCACTTGTCCGTCGCAAAGACGAGATGCCTGACCGTCTGGACGAACGACCACTCGCCGTTCACCGACTCGTGCACCGCGTAGTCGGGCAGGCTGCGGGCATGGTCGACCGTCGTGGCCCACGCTGCTTCGAGCGCTGCCCAGGTCGCCCTCATGTCGTCGGGTGTGGAGGGACGCAGCATGGCGCGGAGCGGGTACCACTGGTCACGTTCGTTCACATGGGCCGTCACATCGACGCCGTTGATGACCACGTTGTCGATGAATGCATCGATCTCGACGTCGACGACCAATGCGTGACTCACCCTCGCCCCGGTGAGGTCGACGTCGCGGAACCTCGCTCCGGTCAGGTCGGCGCCCCAGAAGACCGTGCCGGCGAGATCCCCCTCGAACTCCTCAGGCATGTGACCGCTCCCATGGGTTGGCGCCACCGTGAGGGCGGCGTGACGTTCGTTTCGAGGTCATGGTGCCCCAACACCGATATCGTCCACAAGCCTCATGTGTGGTCGGACGCGCGGTCAGGTGCGCGGTCGTGGGCGCAGCCCGTGCATGCCACCGTCGACGGCCAGGACCGTGCCGGTGGTGCTGCCCGACCGAGGCGACGCCAGATAGCAGATCGCATGGGCGACCTCGTCGGCCGACACCAGCCTGCCCATCGGCTGGCGTGCCTCGAGCGCGGCCCGTTCCGAGTCGGGGTCGGGCGCAGAGTCGAGCAGCCGGCCGATCCATGGGGTGTCGGCGGTTCCCGGAGCGACCATGTTCACGCGGATGCCATCGGCCAGGCAGTCCGTCGCCATCGCCAGGCCGAGGGCCTGCACCGCTCCCTTGGAAGCGCTGTACACGGCCCGTTGCTGGAGGCCGGCCCATGCCGCGATCGACGATGTGAGCACCACTGCCGGGGCGCTCGACCGCCGCAGATGTGGCATCGCAGCGCGAACCACCCGCGCCATGCCGAAGACGTTCACGTCGAACACGCGCAGCCACTCCGCGTCGTCACTGTGCTCGACCGTGCCCTGGGCGCCGATACCTGCGTTGGAGATGACGATGTCGATCCCGCCCAACTGCTCGACCGCCGCTGCGATCGCGGCCACCACCGACTGGTCGTCGCTGACATCGCAGCCGATGCCGACGAGCGGCTGCACCACGGCGTCGGGGGTGATGTCGAGGCATGCAACCGTCGCTCCACCCGCAGCGAGCATGCGCGCCGCCGCCAGGCCGATGCCGGACGCGCCCCCGGTGACGATCGCCCGCAGGCCGTCGAACTCCATCGCAGACCCGGCAGCGGTCACGACGTGACCCACTCGGCGCCGATCGGGAACTCGTAGCGCTCGAGGCTCTCGGCGTGCATCCGAGCGTTCAATCCCGCGCCCGTCGGAGGTCGATACCGACCATGCACCACGTCGACCGGATCGATGAAGTGCTCGTGCAGGTGGTCGACGTGTTCGATCATCCTGCCGTCCATCGATCCGCTGACCGACAAGAAGTCGAACATCGACAGGTGCTGCACCATCTCGCACAGCCCGACGCCTCCCGCGTGCGGGCACACCCGCACGCCGTACTTGGCGGCGAGCAGCAACATCGCCACGTTCTCGTTCACCCCACCCACGCGGGCGGCATCGATCTGCAGCACGTCGAGCGCCTCCGCCTGCAGGAACTGCTTCGCCATCACACGATTGTGCATGTGCTCGCCGGTCGCCACCGGCACCGGTCGCACACCGGCTCGGATGCGAGCGTGGCCGAGGACGTCATCGGGGCTGGTCGGTTCCTCCACCCAGGCAAGATCGTGATGTGCCAACCCGTTCACCCACCCGATCGCCTCGTCGACGTCCCAGATCTGGTTGGCATCGATGGCCAACCCGACGTCGGGACCGATCGCTCGACGGGCGATGCCGAGACGCCGCTCGTCGTCGACCAAGGTGCCTCCCACCTTCAGCTTGATCTGGCAGTAGCCCCGCTCGACGGCCTCGACCGCCAACCGTTCGAGCTTGTCGTCGCTGTAGCCCAACCACCCCGGACCGGTGGTGTACGCCGGGTAGCCGAGCGTGCGCAGTTCGTCCAAGCGGGCGGCTCGACCGGGTTCTCGTGCGGTCAGCAGATCGAGCGCCTCGTCGGGCGAGAGCGCATCGGTGATGTGCCGGAAGTCGACCAGATCGACGATCTGCCGCGGCGTCATCTCTGCGAGGAACTGCCAGAGCGGCTGACCGGCTCGTCGTGCCGCAAGGTCCCATGCCGCGTTCACGACGGCGCCGATCGCCATGTGGGCGATTCCCTTCTCCGGTCCGAGCCAACGGAACTGTGAGTCGCGCACCATCCGTCTCGCCAGACCGCCGAGATCGTCGGCGACCTCGGCCACCTCTCGTCCGACGACCAATGGCGCGAGCGCCCGGATCGCAGCGACCTGCACGTCGTTGCCGCGTCCGATCGTGAAGGCGAGCGCATGCCCATCGAGCGGCTCGCCATCGGGCCCGTCAGCGTCGGTGCGCAACACCGCATACGCCGCCGAGTAGTCGGGATCGGCGTTCATCGCGTCGGACCCGTCGAGCATCTTCGATGTCGGAAAGCGCACATCGACGACCTCGAGACTCGTGATCTTCGCAGCCACACCTACCCCCGGTGTCATCCTTCGCCCGCCTGCGCGGGCCAGCGGCACCCTAGTGGCGCGTCGCGAGATTGGCGACGTCGCCGATTCCCCGCGATGAGCGAAGTGACTGCCGGGTCCGCCGACGCAATCACTCTGTCGGCGGCCACCAGGATCTGCCCATGGAAGGCCAACAAGAGCTGCCGGCCTTCGGCTGTCTCGTCTCGCAGCGCGGTCAGCATCCGGAACCGGCCACTCACTCGCCGTCGCCACCACGTCGCCGGGTATGCGCGGCCGGAGGGCGAGGCACGGGCCGCACGCTTCGGGCGGAGTCGAGTGCCTCCTGTGCCGTTCGGGCGGCGGCGATGCCACGCGGGTACCGAGTTCGCCCGAACGGCACTTCCGGCTAGGGCTGGTGTGCGTGCACATTGGTTGGCGTGCTGCCTCGGCGAGCGCGATGCCCGTGGCGGTACGAGAGGGTAGGTTTCGGTGGTGCTGGGTCCCCATCGAGCTGGGCTATGGGTCCTGTTCGTTGCCTCGTTGCTGACCGCGTGCGGGAACACGAGCGAAGGCACGGCCGACATCGGCTCCCCGTCGTCCACTTCGGCCCCTCTTTCGTCCCCGCGATCCGAGCAACCTGCGTCCACCACGGGGAGCTCTGACGTAACGACCACCGCGCCGACCACGTCAGCGCCGGTACCCGACCAACTACAGCTTGTCTGTCACGGGGTTGGGCTGCCTGACAATGATCCGAGCCTGTCGAGTCTCCCGGTCGCCGGCCCTGACGAAGATGCAGCGTGGGACGCTGCTGCAGCGCAGTACGGGGTCGACCTGCGTGGGAACAACGAATGGCGGGTCCTGAACGAGACCTCGGAGGAGCTCCAGCTCATCACAGACAACGCACTCCCAGCCGGCGAGCCGGGCGGCACCTACACGCTCGCAACGTTCACTCGAACTGCCGACCGATGGGCTCCTGGCAACCTCAACTCATGCACGGCGCAATGGGGTCGCGAAGGACTGTTGAATGTCGATTCGTTCGAGATGGACCTGTCCATCACAACGCCCCTCGACGCGACATCGCTGCAACTCGTCGTCCTCGACGATGCGCAGCCCTGTGGCACCGGTGATCCCGACTCGATCACCACCATCGTCGACGAAACCTCCGAAACCGTGTCGATCGTGGTCCTCACCGAACCCGCCCCCAGCACGTCGTCGACGTGTGCCACCGAGCTGGTGCCTCTCACCGTCGCCCTCACCAACCCACTCGGAGACCGGACGGTCCTCGATGGCAGCACACGACCGGGTCGTCCACTCACCGTGCTCAGGCCGGACCAGCAGATCCACATGATCATGGTCGGGCCATCGGTGGCGGGCTGGTGGGACGGTGACAACTCGGCATGGGTCGACGCCAACCCGGTCACGCCAGGCATCCCGTTGGTCGCAGGGACCGAACTGCAAGTCACGTCGCTTGACGGTCAACAGCTCCCAGTCGTCTCTGGGGGTCCGGTGCGAGACTGCGAGCCCCTCGGGACATGGACGGTGTCGCTCGAACCGGTCATCGACTGGGGGGCCGACACGCTCGCTGTCGACGGCAGTTGGCCGCTGCTCCCACGACCCATCACCGTCTTGTCTCCAACGATCCCCGACTATCAACGGGCCGTGGTCGAGTATCTCCAACAGCGCAGTTTGTCCGACGTCCCGGTCACCGTCGATCAAGTGATCCGCACCGATCTCGATGGTGACGGCGTGGACGAGGTCGTTGTTGCCGCTCACCACCCCGACGCCGACAACGGAGTCGGCGCTGAGGCCGGCTACTTCAGTGTTGTGCTGCTCCGCCGCGTCGTTGATGGCGGCGTCGACACGGTCGCGCTGTTCGAGGATCTCCACACGGTCGCCGACACCGACTTTCCAACGATGCTGTTCGGCAACGTGAGCGCGATCGGCGACCTCAACGGAGACAACACCATGGAGTCGATCGCCGAGCAGGCGCCTCACAGCAGGTATGGCGTCTCCCCTGGCTGCCACTCCGAGCGAGGCTCCCCCGGCGTAGTTGCCTGCGCGTTCAGGACGTTTGGTCATCCGCCGTCGAAGGCGGGAAGGGCCGTCCGGACGCCGATGCCGGCCTGGTCCAGATAGCCGAACGTCCCGTGATCGCGTAGCTCGGTCGCCGCCTCGACGAGGGCGCCCAGCGCGGCGAAGGCAAACCACGCTCCCACCGAGATTCGCCGAACTCCGAGTTCGGCCAGTTTGGCCACCGGTGGACAGCCGGGGCGGGCAACGACGTTGACGGGCCGGTCAACCTCACCGAGGAGCCGGCGCAGGTCGGCAGGATCGGTCACCCCCGGAGCGAAGAGCACGTCGGCCCCCGCCTCCTGGTAGCGCTGGAGGCGGGTAATGGTGTCGGATAGATCATGTATGCCGTGGATGTGGTTCTCGGCGCGGCCGGTGAGGACGAACTTGACCGGACCACCGTGGGCGACCTCGGCCGCTGCTGCGACCCGTTCTGTGGCGTGGTCGATGCCGTAGATCTCGCTACCGCTCCAATCCTCGACCGAACACCCGGCCAGCCCTGCTTCGATTCCGAGTTCGACGGTCTTGGCTACGCCGGCCGGCTCGTGAGCGAAGCAGTTTTCGAAGTCGGCCGACACGGGAACATCGACGGCAGCGACGAGAGCAGCGGCGTGGGCCACGGCTTCGTCGCGGCTGATTGATCCGTCGACGCGCCCGAGCGTGGCCGCGAATCCGCCGCTCGTCGTGGCGAGCGCCTCGAAGCCAAGCGCGACGAGGACCCTGGCCGAACCCGGGTCCCAGGGATTCGGAATCAGTAGCGGCGTTGGGCCCCGGTGCAGGGAAAGGAAGTGTTTCGCCTTTTCTTCTTGAGTGCGCATGACCGCACGCTAGCCACGCGCCGCCCGGCGCTGCCCCACGCGTCGGATGACGCCGAGAAACGGGCCAGCGGCCACTGACCGCCGCGGATGAGATCCGGCCGAGAGCGCGCAGAGGACTCGGTACGCGCTCGCACCGCAAGTCCGGCGAGGTCGTCCGAGCTGGCGCTGAAACCCGCACAAGGGGTCCCACACCGCTGCCGCGGTCGACCGTGACAAGGTCGTGATCGACACGATCCGTGTCGACGCCGACCGCGATCAACGAGCTCGTCTGCTCGTCTGCTCGCCTGGGCGGCACGGTTCGAACCACGCTCGTGGGCGGTCGAAGGAGCAACCGGCATGGGGTGCCCTCCTCGCCCAACAGTTGGTCGCCGCGGGCGAGCACGTGGTCGACGTCCCACCGAAGTTGTCGTCACGTACACGTCTGCTCGAGTCGGGTCGCAGCGACAAGACCGACCCGAACGACGCCCATTCCGCAGCGATCGTCGCGTGGCACAACCCGACCCTCAACGTGGTCGCCGGCCTCGATGAGCACCGGGTCGTGCTCCGCCTGCTCGCGGACCGCGACCACCAGATCACCCCTGGGTACTGTTCGCCACGTGAACGGCGTATGAATCGAACCGATGCACATCACCACGTGTGGGACATCACCACGCGTCGTCAACCGTGGATGTCCGCACCCGGCTACGAGCCCATGGCTCGAACGTTCAGCGCCGCCGACCACGCGGTCCTCGCGCAGGCCGCAGGCGTCGACGCGAGCGTGGTCGTGCAGTGTGTGAGCGATGAGGCCGAGACCTACGAACTGCTGGAGATCGCTCGCACCGATCCGGTGATCGCCGCGGTCGTCGGTTGGGTCGATCTCACCGCGGTGGACATCGCCGATCGGCTGGGAGCGATGCTGGCCGCTCCCGGCGGCGAATGCCTTCGCGGCATCCGTCACCAGGTGCACGACGAGGCGGATCCCGCCTGGCTCTGTCGACCCGAGGTGCTGCGTGGCATCCGCGCGGTCGCTGCAGCCGGGCTGGTGTACGAGCTGTTGGTGAAGACGCCTCAGCTCCCCGCGGCCATCGCCGCGGTCGGCGAGTTGCCCGAGGTGCGGTTCGTCGTCGACCACGCGGCCAAGCCGCCGATCGCAGCGGGCCATCGCGAACCGTGGACCTCGCTGATGACCTCACTGGCGACGCATGCCAACGTGACGTGCAAGCTCTCGGGGCTCACGACAGAAGCGCACTGGCAGCGTTGGACCGACGACGATCTGCAGCCCTGGGCCACGGTGATCCTCGATGCGTTCGGGCCCCGTCGCCTGATGGCAGGGTCGGACTGGCCGGTGTGCACGCTGGCGGCGACCTACGAGGCGTCGCTGGGCGTGGCCGACCGCCTGACGCGAGAGCTGTCGCCGGCCGAGCGCACTGCCGTGCTCGACGGCACCGCGCGCAGCACGTATCAGCTGCCGGGCACGTGACGAGGGGATCCCCCAGCCCACGTGAGGGTTCAGGGGCTGGGGCACACCTCGTCGATCAGGCCGGCGCCACCCACCGCGGATCGCAGAGGTCGTTCGACCCACTGCAGGTATGAGGGATCGAGCGACCGATTCCCGTCGCGGAACACGTTGATCGCGGCGAGCGCGTCACCTCCACCACCCATCTCGAACGATGTCTCTTCAGGTTCGGGCGTGACGAAGTTGCTCAAGGTCACCTCCTCGCCCAACAGGATGTAGTTGTTGGACAGCGATGCGATCATCGTGTTGCCGTCTTCGGGGTAGGACGAGACGAGCAGTGAGCCGCCGCTGAGCAGCAACTCCCCACCGCACTTCGCCAGCACGTTGAAGCGGGTGCCCGGTGCGTCGTCGGCCGAGACGAACTCCACTTGGGTCCCCGTCGGGAACGGCGACGACCCCGACAGCGAGCCCGTGGAGCAGTCCGATGGTTCGGCCAGTTCGGCGATCGCGATCTCGATCTCCAAGGGTCCGTCGCCCGAGGTGAGGAGAGCGGTGGTGCGCGCCGTTCCGTCCGCGCCTTCCTCGAGCGAGCCGGAGTACTTGGGCGCCACGATCGACACATCCTGTCCATACAGGTCGGAGGCGATCGGGGCTGCCATGTCGACGGCCTGCAGACCACGGGGACCACCCTCTTCGAAGGCATATGTGTTCACGACCCATACCGCTCCCGTGCCGTCGTCGACGAGCACATGACTGGTGGTCTCGACGCCGGCCCAGAAGTCGGAGCAGGCGACAGCGATCGTGTACGCGCTGAACACATCACCCGACTGGATCGTCGCTTCGCCCGGCGACAGGGTAGGAGGTTCCTCGAAGCCGACGGTGGTCTCGGGCACCGTGGTGTCGACGTAGGTGGTGGTGGTCGCCGCTTCGGTGGAGGCGGCCGCAGTCACCGGTGCCGAGGCGGTGTCGGCGGCCGTGGTCGCCGGAGCGGCTTCCGTGGTGGACGGAGCCCTGTCGTCGTCATCGTCACCCCTGGTGAGCACCACGATGATCAACACCACGAGCAGGGCGATCACCATGCCGATCCCCGCCGGCACCAGCCACGGCGGTGGCGACTTCTTGGGTTCGGCGGGCATCTGTGCGTTCACGTGAAGCTCCCTCTCTCCGGCACCGTGGCGGCTCCCTGCGAACTCGTCGAGCGGCCCACAACTCGATCGACGCTAGTGGTGACCACTCTCACGGTGCAGCGATACCTGAGTGCGCCACGTCGTGTTCGCAACCCACATCCAGCGACGGATCTCCCCTGGCGGGCAGCACGGCCAGTAGCGTTCGACCACATGTGCGACTCGCGAAATCGCTCGATGACGGGATCGCCGAGATGATCGACGACACCACCATGATGTTCCGAGTCGCGCCGTTGCTGCTCGTCGCCGGCACCGCCCTGATGGCCACGATCGTCGTCTTCGGAAACGTCACCGATCCGACATCGAACCTGCGCTACGTCGAGCGAATCATGTCGATGGACACCACGTACCGGTCGCCGAGGCTGATGTGGCGAGCGATCACTTCGTCGAAGATGCAACGCATCGCGTTCGGTCTCATCGTGATCATCGAGGCGATCACCGCGATCGCGGGGTGGATCGGCACGGTCACGTTGGCGCTCAACCTGCGCTCGAGCACCGAGTCGTGGCACGACGCCAAGTTCTGGGCCCTGGTCGCGCTCTGCTTGGCCCTCGTGGTGTGGCTGCTGATCTTCGAGGTGGGCGGCAACGAGTGGTTCGCGAGTTGGCAGTCCGATGCGTGGAAGGCCGCGGAACAGACGCCCCGCATCAACCTGATCACCATCGCGGCGATCATCCTGCTCGCCCTCTCCACCTGACCACCGTCGACCTGACCACCGTCGACCTGACCACGCATTGGGGCCAGACGGAGTGGCCCTGCGAGAGTGGTACTCATGAAGAACATTGCGCATCGCGCCACACTTCTCTCAGCCGTGGCGACGATGGTGATGACATGCGTGTTCGTCGCTGGCCGCCCGACATCAACGGTGGATGCAGCCGAGGTCGGTTACGTCTCGCTCGCGTTTCCCGCCAGGGTGCTCGACACCCGCCCGAGTGCAGACACGATCGACGGACAGTTCGCAGGTATCGGGCCGCGGCCTCAAGGCTCGACGCTGCAACTCACGGTCGCGGGTCGCGCCACGATCCCGCTCGATGCAGTCGCTGTTGTCGTCAACATCACCGTTGTCGACCCGGTCAATCCTGGGTACGTCACCGCATACCCATGTGGTGAGCCGCAGCCCACAGCATCGAACCTGAACTACACAGCCAACAAGACCATCCCGAATCTCGTGATCGCCAAGATCGGCGCAGGCGGTCAGGCCTGTCTGTTCAACACCGGCTCGACCCATCTGATTGCTGACATCGCCGGCTACTTCCCAGGCGCTGATGCTCTCACCCCGCTTGCCGCACCAGCGCGGATCCTCGACACTCGCCCCGACGGTTCCACCATCGACGGAGTCGCAGTCGCCGGAGGTGTGCGCCCTGCCGGCAGCACCCAGACTCTCCAGGTTTCAACACGGGCTGGTGTCGCCGCCGGCGCGGCAACGGTCGTGCTCAATGTCACCGTCGACCAGGCGCAAGGATCCGGATACATCACCGTCTACCCGTGCGATGCCTCCTTGCCCACCGCGTCGAATCTCAACTACACGGTGGGCCAAACGGTGCCGAACGCTGTCGTCGCCAGGCTCAGCGCCGCCGGAACGGTGTGTCTCTTCACCTCGTCGGCCACGCACCTGATCGTCGATGCCTCTGGCTACTTTGCGGACACCTCGGTCGTGGTTCCCCTCGCCACCCCAGCGCGTCTTCTCGACACCCGTCTCGACGGTTCCACCGTTGACGACCTCCACCGGGCCACGGCTGTCCGTCCAACGGGGGGCACCTATCAACTCCCGGTCACCGGTCGAGCCGGAGTGCCAGCGGACGCGTCCGCCGTCATACTGAACGTCACCGCCGACCAAACCCAAGCAGCCGGATTCATCACCGTCTACCCGACCGGGGTGAGCCGGCCGAACGCATCGAACGTCAACTTCACCGCTGGGCAGACGGTCCCGAACGCGGTCATCGCTCGCCTGGGAAGCGGCGGGAACATCTGTCTGTTCAACCTCGGCGCTACACACCTGATCGTCGACATCGCCGGATACATCACCGGACCGGCACCCACCGCCGCGGGCCCAAGTTGCCCCGCCGACCCCACGCCACCGCCCGATGGTCAGGGTGATTGATG
>JANNQK010000040.1:0-7406 GCA_031400715.1 Actinomycetes bacterium
CCTTCGCTCTTGTAACCGATGTCGAGGAGCACCTCGTCGCGGTCGATCTTCACCACCGTGCCGTTCACGAGCTGGCCGTCTTCGACCTCGACCATCGTGCCTTCGATGGCTTCGGCAAAGGTCATGCCGAGGTCGTCGGAGATGATCTGGCGGGGGGTGTAATTGCCCTCGTCATCGAACGTGCCCATCGGAGAGGGAGCGCTTGACGAGGTGGTGGTGGTATCGGACAAGGGATGTGATGCTTTCGAGATGGTGTACGTGAGCGTCCGATCGAGCAGGACGTGCCCAGCGGATCTGGACTCGCCGAGGATACCAGCTCACCTGCGGGGTCTGCATGCCCGCGGCAGCTGAACACTGGATGAAGCGGAGGTGATCGGTGACGGTCCGCGTCAGGGTGCGACGCGGGTGGCCAGCACCAGGAATTCGGCCGACTCCACCGTCGGGGGCGCATCGCCGTACGCTCCCGGCTCCACGCTCGAGATGCGGTCGCAGCGCAGGCCTGCCTCGCGGAGCAGCAACCGCAGTTCACGAGGGGTGTAGCAGCCGGTCCACAGGTCGACCGCGGCAACGTCGCCGTGCTCGTTGCGCACCTCGGTGCGTTCGTGGTTCACGCCGGTGTCGGCATCGAACACCGCCTCGTCGAAGTACTTGACCGCGAAGTAGGCATTGAACGCCGACAACGCCAAGCGACCACCGGGTCGCAGCGTCCTCGCCATGCCGGCCAGCACCACCTCGTCGTCGCCGTTCGCCGTCATCAGCCCGAACGCGCCTTGGCACAAGCACACGACCGCGTCGAAGGCACCGGCATGCCGTGCGTCGACCGCCAAGGATCGAGCATCGAGCCGTTCGAACGACGCCCCGTCGGGCGCCCCCGCGATGGCGAGGTCGACGAATCGCCGAGAGATGTCGATGCCGTGCACCACGATCCCACGCGTCGCCATCTCGTAGGCATGACGGCCCGGGCCGCATCCGACATCGAGTACCCGCTGGCCGGGTGCCAACTCCAGCGCCTCGACCAGGAAGTCGACCTCCTGGCGGGTCCCCTTGGTGAACGAGTACCGCAGATAGGCCGGTCCGAGATGATCGGCGATCGGCTCGAACCAGTGGGCCGACCGCTCGTCCGGCGAGGTCACGCTCAGCCCTTGGCGTCAGCCCAGGTGGCACCCCAGGCGACGTTCACCTCGAGCGGCACGTCGAGCTCGGCGGCTCCGTGCATGATGTCGATCACCAATGGCCCGACGTGTTCGCGTTCGGCCTCGGGCACCTCGACGATCACTTCGTCGTGCACCTGGAGCACCAGGCGCGCGGCAACGTGTGCATCTTCCAGCGCCGCATCGATGCGTACGAGGGCGACCTTGAAGATGTCGGCCGCCAAACCCTGGATGCCCGCGTTCATCGCCTGGCGTTCACCGGCCTGACGGATGCGGAAGTTCGAGTTCGACAGCTCCGGGATCGGGCGTCGCCGCCCGAAGAGGGTCTCGGTGTAGCCACGCATGCGCGCTTCGTTGACCGTGGCCTCCATGTAGGCCTTCACGTTCGGGAACGCCACGAAGTACGCGTCGAGGATGACCGACGCTTCATCGGTGGGGATCCCGAGCCGCTGCCCCAGTCCGTAGGCCTCCATGCCGTAGGCGAGCCCGTAGCTCACCATCTTGGCCTTCGACCGCATCTCGACCGTCACCTCTTCGGGCAGCACCCCGAAGACCCGTGCCGCCGTGGCGTTGTGGATGTCGGTGCCGCTGCGGAACGCGTCGAGCAGACCAGGATCGCCGGCGAGGTGGGCGATGCATCGCAGCTCGATCTGATTGTAGTCGGCCACGAGCAACTGATACCCGGGCGCGGGCACGAACGCCTTGCGGAAGAGTCGACCT
Organism: Actinomycetes bacterium; assembly: GCA_031400715.1. Classification (GTDB taxonomy): domain Bacteria; phylum Actinomycetota; class Acidimicrobiia; order Acidimicrobiales; family Ilumatobacteraceae; genus VFMC01. Next base: position 1,872 of record JANNQK010000040.1, read on the forward strand.
TCGTCGCTTCGCACCGGGATGTTGTGCAGGTTGGGCTGATCGCTGCTGAGGCGGCCGGTGCGGGCGACGGTCTGATTGAACGTCGCGTGGATCCGACCATCGGGCGCCACCTCCTGCAGCAGTCCGGTGCCGTACGTGCCACGGAGCTTTTCGACCTCGCGGTACGTGAGCAACGGATCGATGAACTCCGGCCACTGGTCGCGCAGCTTCTCGAGCGTTGCGGCATCGGTGCTGAACCCGGTCTTGGTCTTCTTGCCGGGCGAGAGCCCGCGCTCGGTGTAGAGGATGTCGCGGAGCTGGATGGGCGAGTTGATGTTGAAGGGTCGCCCGACGATCGCGTGCAGCTCTGCGGTGAGGCGGTCGCAGTCGGCGGTGAGCCGCTCGTTGAGGGCTCGCAGCTCTGCCACGTCGACCGCGATGCCGACGTGCTCCATCTTGGCCAGCACCCGCACCAGTGGGTTCTCGATGGTGCGATACAGCTCGACCATGCCCTGCTGGGTGAGCGAGCGCTCGAGCGCGTCGGCGAGGTGGGTGACCGCGAACGCCTCACACCCGGCACGCTCGCGGCCGTCGTCGCCACCGCCGAAGTCGAGCTGACCCTTGCTCGAGGGGTCGGCCGCCGCGGCGAGCTGGTAGTCGGTGTACTTCTCGAGCAGGTCGCCGATGGTGTAGCGCGTCTCGGCCGGATCGATCAGGTACGCGGCGATCGCGGTGTCGAGCCACAGGTTGTGGATGAGCGCGCCATGACCCAGCATCGACCGCATCAGCGACTTGACGTGATGGCCGCGGACCCGGCCATGCAGTGCCACGGCGGTCAGCACGATCGGATCGGCTGCGATCGCTTCGGGCAGCCACACCACGTCTGCAGTCGTGGGGTCGACCACGATCGCCAGTCCGGCGAGCGTCGATCGGCCGGGCTCACCGACCCACGATGCGGCGATGTCGAGCGTGCCGAGGCCGTCGATGATCGCTGCAGCCTCCGCGGCAGAACGGGCTTCGCGAACCTCGGCGTGCAGCACCTCGGCCGTCGAGACCGACGGGGCGGCACCGGCGGCTCCGAGCGCCTCGTACAGTCGCTCGTACAACGACTTGAACTCCAGGAAGTCGAACAGGCGTCTGACCTCGGCCTCGTCGGGGTCGACCACCAAGGAGGTGAGATCGGCGTCGACCGGAGCGTCGTGTCGGAGCACCATCATCTCGTGGTTGGAGCGAGCCCTGGCTTCGTTCTCGACGAGGTTCTGGCGCAGTTTCGGCGTCTGGTTGTCGACGTTGGCGAAGATCCCGTCGAGCCCGCCGTAGGTCGCGATCAGCTTCGCCGCCGTCTTCTCCCCCACGCCCGGCACACCGGGGAGATTGTCGCTCGGGTCGCCGCGCAACGCCGCGTACTCCGGATACTGCGCCGGCGTCACGCCGGTGCGAGCGAAGATGCCCGCCTCGTCGTAGAAGGCGTAGTCGCTGACGCCGCGGCGGTTGTAGAGCACCTTGATGTGCGGGTCGCGCACGAGCTGATAGCTGTCGCGATCGCCGGTGACGATGATGACGTCGTGCCCTTCGGCCTCGGCCTTCGTCGAGATGGTGGCGATGATGTCGTCGGCCTCCCAGCCGGCGATCTCGAAGATCTGGATGCGCAGAGCTTCGAGGACCTGCCGCACCAGGCCCATCTGCTGGCGCAAGATGTCGGGTGCCGCCTCGCGCTGAGCCTTGTACTCGGGGTTGGCAACGTGCCGGAAGGTGGGCTCGGGACGATCGAACGCCACCAGGATCGCGTCGGGTCGGTGATCCTTCAACAGGTTGATCAACATCGACGTGAAACCGAACACGGCGTTGGTGACCTGCCCGCTGGCGGTGGCCATGTCGGTGGGCAGGGCGAAGAAGGCTCGGTAGGTGAGCGAGTTGCCGTCGAGCAACAGCACCTTCATCGGCGTGGGCGAATCGAGCGTGGGCGAGTCGGTCATGCGTGATCGGTGGTGGCTGATCAGGGACGCAGCGTGCCGTCGATGATGCGTTCGGCCACGTCACGCATCCGGCAACGGTCGCTCATCGCCGTGCGCTGGATGAACGTGAACGCATCCTGCTCCTTGTATCCGGCCTCATCCATGAGGATGCCCTTGGCCCGGTCGAGGAGCTTGCGCGACTCGAGCTGCTCGCCCAGCGCGTCGACCTCGCCGTCGAGGGCCTGCAGCTCCCGGAAGCGACCGATCGCCACTTCGATGGCGGGGATCAGGTCGTTCTTCTGGAACGGCTTCACCAGGTAGGCGAGGGCTCCCGCGTCTCGGGCCTCTTCGATGATCTCACGCTGGCTGAACGCCGTGAGCATGAGGACGGCGCAGATGCGTTCGGCGGCGATCGTGCGGGCGGCCGTGAGCCCGTCGACCACGGGCATCTTGATGTCGAGCATCACCAGGTCGGGCCGCAGCTGGCGGACCAGCTCGATGGCCTGGTCACCCCGGCCGGCTTCACCCACGACCTCATAGCCCTCTTCTTCCAGGGATTCCTTGAGATCGAGCCGGATGATGGCTTCGTCTTCGGCGATCACCACACGGATGGTCACGAACGGCGTCCTTTCACACATCTGGTCGAACATCTGGTCGAAAGCCGGGTCGAACGTCGGGCCCGCGAACATTCAAGCAGGTGTCATTCAAGCAGGCGGCGGCATGCGATCGCGCCCGACGGTGCGATCAGAGCGACAGGTTGAGCTGATCGAGGAGGCGGTCCTGGGTCTGCTCCAGGCGATGGATCTCGTCGACCACGTGTGTGCGGTGCTTGGCGATGGCATCTGCGTGAGCGCGCGCCTGCCTCGGCTCGCTCCCGACCGGCGATTCCGACACCAGGGCTCGCAGCTCGGCATCGGCGGCGTCGTCGCGAAGGTGGATCAGCTGTTCGTCGAGCACTTCGAGCTCGTTGCGGAGGACGCGAAGCCGGTCGGCCGTCTTGCGCAACCGCCGCTCGATGATCCGCTTGCCCATGCGGCGACAAGTGTAGGCCGGGCCTCCCTCGCCGATGCCAGGGCGATCCGGGGCGGCAGGCCGGGCCGACCCCGAACCTGTCTGCGGGCGATCCGGTCCGCCACCTCTCTGGCCTGCCACGATGGAGAGGTGGACGAATGGGGCATCACCGAGGGCTATCACGATGTCGGCGGAGTGTGGCATCCGATCGACCCCGACGTTCGCGACCGGATCCGTGAGGCGATGGGTCGGCCACAGGTCGCCACCCCGGTCTGGTTCGTGGCCGAGGGCAGCCGTCACCGACTGTGGAACGCGTGCGAGCTCACGCTCGAGGACGGCACATCGTGGGGGCGCGTCGACGAACTCGATGAGCAGGTGCCCGCGGGCTACCACGACCTCGTTCCCGTCGACGGCAGTCCGGCCACCAGGCTCATCGTGCATCCCGAGCGCTGCCCCGAGATTCCTGAGGGCTGGGGCGTCGCCGCCCAGATCTACGCGCTGTGGAGCGATCGCTCCTGGGGCATCGGCGATCTCCGCGACCTGCGGACGCTCGCCGAGCGGGTGATCGCGACCGGCGGGCGTGCGGTGCTCGTGAGCCCGTTGCATCAGCCGGCCCCGTCGCTGCCGCAGGAGGCCAGCCCGTACTACCCCAGCAGCCGCAGGTCGTGGAACCCGATGTTGTTGTCGATCGATGCCCCGGTGCCCGATCGGCTGCGTTGCCGGCCGGACGAGCTGATCGACCGCGATGAGGTGTGGATCGCCAAACGGGCGCTGCTGGAAGCCGAGTTCGATGCCGTCGACGAACCGAACCTCCAGCCGTCGAGCGTGGCGAAGTGGAATGCGCATTGCGACATCCTCCTCAGCGACTGGCGTCTCTGGCCGACCGATCTCGGCGAGATCGAAGCCGACGAGGACTGGCAGCACCGGGCGCGGTTCCACGAGTGGTTGCAAATGCGGATCGCAGCACAGTTGGCCGATGTTGCGGCCACCGGCGTCCAGGTGATCGGCGATCTCGCGGTCGGATTCTCCCCGAACGGAGCCGACGCCTTCGAGTACCGCGACCTGCTCGCGCTCGACATGCGCATCGGCGCACCTCCCGACAAGTTCAACACGGCCGGCCAGGAGTGGGGCATCCCACCGTTCGTACCCTGGAAGCTGCGCGCCGCGGCGTACGAGCCGTTCATCGAGACCGTGCGCGCGGCGTTGCGCGGCGTGCATGCCTTGCGCATCGATCATGTGATGGGCCTCTTCCGCCAGTACTGGGTGCCCGCGGGCGGTTCTCCCCAGCAGGGCGCCTACGTGCGGTTCCCCGCTGAGGAACTGCTCGCGATCATCTGCCTCGAAGCGACTCGTGCCGGCGCCTTCGTCGTGGGTGAAGATCTCGGCACGGTGGAGGCCGACGTGCGCGAGATGCTCGACGCTCGTGGTATCGCGGGCACCAAGGTGTTGTGGTTCGAGGACGAACCGCCGGGCGCCTGGCCGGTTGCTGCACTCGCCACCGTCACCACCCACGACCTCCCCACGATCGCAGGCGTGTGGTCGCGTGCGGCGTCTGCCGAGTTCGCCGCTGACGAGGTGCTCGCCCGTCTGATCGCCGCCGCACCGACCGCCACCTCGGCATCGGAGGCCGCGAGCCAGGCGAACGCGGCTCTCCTGGCCGGGTCGTCGAGACTTCGGCTCGTGACCACCGACGACCTCGCTGTCGCCGCAGAGCAACCGAACATGCCCGGACAGAACGATCATCCCAACTGGAAGATCCGGCTGCCGGTCGCCGTGGAGAACCTGCTCTGACGGCCCGCCGGCGGCGGCGGCGGCGACCTCGCCGGTCGCGGTCCGCCGCTGTCAGCCTCCGGCGGCAGCGAACCTCGCCGCGACATCGTCCCAGCGGATCACGTTCCAGATCGCGTCGGCGTAGTCGGCGCGGCGGTTCTCGTATTGCAGGTAGTAGGCGTGTTCCCATGCGTCGATGCAGAGCAACGGGGTGGTGCCGAGAATCGTGTGGTCCTGATGATCCTCGATCTGCTCGACCAGCAGCTTGCCGCTGATCGGCTCGCGCACGAGCGCCGACCAGCCCGAACCCTGTACCGACACCGTCGCCTGCGTCATGTGCGCACGAAACGCATCGAACGAACCGAACTGATCATCGATCGCCGCACCGAGGTCTCCGGTCGGCTTGTCGCCGCCGTCGGGACCGAGGTTCGTCCAGTAGATCGAGTGCAACACATGGCCGGCAACGTGAAACGCAAGCGTCTTCTGCAACCCGACGAGCGAGCCGTAGTCGCCCGCGTCGCGAGCCGCGGCAAGCTTGTCGAGCGTGGCGTTGGCACCATCGACGTACGTCCGATGGTGCTTGCCGTGGTGCAGCTCGACGATGCGCGCCGCCAGGTGGGGCTCGAGTGCCGACGGGTCATAGGCGAGATCGGGAAGCGTGTAGGTGGTCATGACTCGCATGTCTACCCCAAGACCAGGACGCGCCGATCTCACCCCCGCCAGCCGCCACCCCGATCAACCCCCCACACCCCGCGATGAGAGATGTGTGGCCCTCCTGCCCCTATCTCACATCACCCAACTCGACCACGTGCCGTCGATG
>JANNQK010000041.1:0-1658 GCA_031400715.1 Actinomycetes bacterium
AGCGCCGCGGCCGCGAGCAACTCGTCCACCCCAACCGCGCCCCGGTGCGGCGCGCCGCTCGGGTGCTCGAAGGTCTGGAAGCGCTGTGGCGCGAACGCATCGTCCGGTTCCAGTCCGTCCTCGACGACGACCTCTGACCGACAGACCGACAGACCGACAAACACCCCGCACACATGCACCGACACAGGGAGAAGCACATGACCGTCACCGATGTCCGCAAGGACCCCCACAACCTCACGCTCACCATGACCACGGAGTTCGGCGCGTCCGTCGAACAAGTGTGGGAGTTGTGGGCCGATCCACGCAAGCTCGAACGGTGGTGGGGGCCGCCCACCTACCCGGCCTCGGTGGATCACCACGACCTGTCCCCCGGCGGGCGGGTCACGTACGTGATGACCGGCCCGGAGGGCGACCAACACCGAGGCTGGTGGACGATCGTCGCCGTCGAGCGGCCGACGTCGCTCGAGTTCGTCGACGGGTTCGCCGACGCCGACGGCACGCCGAACCTCGACATGCCGACCACGTCGGCGGTGGTCACGATCCGAGCGCTCGCGGTGGGCCGAACGCAGATGGAGGTCACTTCGACGTTCGGTTCGATCGAGCAGATGGAGCAGCTCATCGCGATGGGCATGCTGGAAGGCCTCACCGCAGCCGCCAACCAGATCGACGCGATCCTCGCGAACCAGCCCTGAACCAGCCCTGACCCAGCCCTGACCGCGCTGGAGCCGATGGCGGCCTACAAGTACAGGCCCGTGCTCGACTCGATGCGCTTGGCCGCGACGGCATGGATGTCGCGTTCGCGGAGCATGATGTAGTCGACGCCGCCGACTTCGACCTCGTAGCGATCCTCGGGGCTGAACAGCACCCGATCGCCCACTTCGGCCGTGCGCACGTTCTGCCCCAGCGCGGTCACCTCGGCCCACACGAGACGCTTCGAGACCTGGGCGGTGGCCGGGATGAGGATGCCGCCGGTGGAACGTCGTTCGCCATCCTTTTCGGGGATGTGAACCAGCACGCGATCGTTGAGCATCTTGATGGGCAGCTTGTCGTCCACGGCCATGGCCGCAGGGTACCGTCGGCTCCGTGGGGATCGAAACGCACCAGGTGGGACTGCACACGGCCGATGGGCTTCGACTCGAGGGCGACCTCTGCACACCCCACGGAGCGGCGCTCGGTGTCGTGATCTGCCATCCACACCCACAGTTCGGCGGCGACCGCTACAACCCTGTGGTCGACGCGATGTTCCGGTCGCTCGCCGCAGCCGGCATCGCGGTGCTGCGTTTCGATTTCAGAGGGGTGAACGGTTCGGAGGGCACGCATGGAGGCGGGGTACCAGAACGGCTCGACGCCGTCGCAGCTCTCGACACGCTCTCGTCGGTGGTCGACGCGCCGCTGTGGCTCGCGGGGTACTCCTTCGGGGCAGCGGTCGGCCTCGACGTGCTGCACGACTCGCTCGACGGCTGGCTCGCGGTCGCGCCGCCGCTCGCGATGATGCCCGCGGCACGTGCCGCTGCAACCGACCCGCGACCCAAGCACGTGCTCGTCGCCGGCCACGATCAGTTCAGCCCGCCGGCGCCCACCGCCGAGGCCATGGCTGACTGGGTGAACGCTCACGCGACGGTGGTGGCGCGCGCCGATCACTTCTTCGCAGCCGACCT
>JANNQK010000042.1:0-23275 GCA_031400715.1 Actinomycetes bacterium
CATCAGCGTCACATCGACATCAGACGCAACGGGATCGTTCGGGTCCTCCACGATCAACGGCGCATACAGACCGCGATCCAACTCGAGGCCCATGTGCGGATGGAACCAGTAGGTGCCGGCATCCGGCACGGTGAAACGGTACGTGAACTTCCCTGACGGCTCGACCGGCATCTGGGTCAGGTCGTGGACACCGTCCATGTCGTTGCGCAGCGCGATGCCATGCCAGTGCAGCGTGTTCCCCGATGTCAGATCGTTCACGAAGGTCGCTTCGATCAGATCACCGACCTTGGCCCTGATCCCGCCCGCGCTGGGGCGACCACCGAACGCCCACGTCGCCACCTCGCGGCCGCTGATGTCCACCGTCACCGGTGCTGCCGTGATCATCGAGGCGACCGTCGCTGCGCCAGGCCTGCGTCGCAGTGCGTCACGGCGTTCGATCGCCGGGTCGGCGGCTTCCACGATCCGACCGCCAGGACCAGACGACGACGTACCGGAGCCGCATGCGGCCAACACGAACGCGCTGCCCCCGGCGATCAACATCTCCCGTCGCGACAACATCCGCATGACAGTTCCTTCCAGGTCCACGCCAGCGGGTGCCGCGATCGACAGCGACACGATGCCGCACCCGTGTGGAGATCCTGTGGAGACCGCATGGAGGCAATCCACACTTCCGGCCGCCAGCCACCGCCGGATCGTCGACACCCGTACCGTCAGTGGCAGGACAACGCACGGAGGTGCACCATGCACAACGGCAACTGGAACGACGGAATGGGCAACACGAACTGGTCGTGGATCCCGATGATGATCATGATGATCGCCCTCTGGGGCGGCCTCATCTGGATCGGGGTGACCCTGCTCAAGCGAAACCACTCGCCGCAACTCCATGCACCCGGCGCACCATCGGCGGCGACAACGGCGAAGCCGACCGCTCAGGAGATCTTGGCCGAGCGCCTCGCCCGTGGTGAGATCGAACCCGACGACTACCGCCTTCGAGTCGAAGCGCTGCGCACACCGCCCAGCGCCTGAGGCGATGATCGGATCCCCGAGGGTGTTCGGTGGGCAACTGCGTGGCGCTTTCCAGCAGCCACTTCTGGCGGAACCGACGGTGGTCCCAGGACGGCCCCGTTCTTCCCCATGACTGATCGACTACCTAGGAAACCCGCACCGCAGGCGTTCAGCGTCGGTCGCCACCGTTGCGCCGTGGGTTCGCAGGTACACGACCCACGAGGTGCAGCAGCCTCAACCAGGGTCGCGGTGCACGTCGAACACGACGCCGGTCAGCTCTGCGCTTGCGGTCGGTGTGGAGGCGGTCCAGTCGGCGGTCGTCTCACCGCCACCGCAGCTTGCTGCTGTGAGCGTGACGATGGCGGCGACTGCGATGGCGCCGAGGTGGACATGAGTGCGTCGAGTCATGAGGTCGTTCCTTGGTCCAGCTCGTCGAGGACGATGCGCAGGTCGTGTTCGAGGTCGTCGGTGGTCATGTCGGCGGTCCAGGTGATGATGATGTCGCCGTTGGAATCAACGAGGTAGGTCTGATCCGTGTGCCCGACATCGGTCGTGACACCGGTGTGGTCGTGCGCAGTGTCGTACGCCGCGCCGAAGGTGTCGGCGATCTGGGCGAGCTCCTCGGTGTCGTCGGTACGGAGCGCGATCGCGCGGTCGACGAACCCGCGGACGTAGGCGGTGTGAACATCGGGGGTGTCGCGGATCGGGTCGACGGTGAGCATCGAGACATCGAGCGGGTCGGCGTCATCACCGAGACGATCGATGGCCTGGCGGACCTCGGCGAGCGCGGTCGGGCAGGCGTCGGGGCAGTTCGTGAAGCCGAGGAACACCACGAGCAGCCGGCCAGGGTCGGCTCGGACCGGAAACGGCGCGTCGTTGTCGGATGCGGCCTCGACGGTGAAGCTTCCGACGTTGCGGAGAGGTTCGATCCGGTAGCCGACGAGGGTGTCATCTTCGCCACCACCACCACCGCAGGACGCGAGCAGCAACAGCGTGCCCACCACGCCGGCGATGCCGCTGAGAGCGCGTCGAGGTCGGTTCGTCGTTGTCGGGGCGGTCATCGGCGGAGCATGTCGGCGAGGTCGGCGGGGATGGGGCCGTGTTCGGTGAGGCCCATCGTGGTGCGTCCGGTGTTTCCGGGCGGGTAGCGGTTGGCGAGCGAGCCGGGCCCGGCGACGACGAGTCGGATCAGCTGTCCGGCGATCTCGCGACGATCGCGTCCGCGCCATGCGAGGCGGAGCATCGCGGCGTGGACGCGTGTGTGGGGCCATGCCCAGGGTTGGGACGCGATGTGGGCACGCTCGAGCATGGGCCACGCCCCGTTGCCGGTGCGGGCGGCGGTGATGGCGTCGTCGATCAACCGGCCGAGCTCGGCTGGTGGCCGGCGGCGTGACGGTTCAGGCATGGACGACCTCCGGTTCGGGCGTATTGACGTGGGTGCCGGCGTCATGGCGGTGGATGCTGCGGCGGGCGCGTAGGCCGTTGGCGATGACGGCGATCTCGGCGATCTCGTGGGTGGCGACGACGGCGCCGAGGCCGAGCCAGCCCAACGCGGCGACCGGGATCAGCACGGCGATGATCAACCCGGACAACACCAGGTTCTGAATCATGATCCGCCGGGTTCGCACGGCATGGTCGAGCACGTCGGGTAGGTGGGTGAGCCGGTCGCCCATGATCGCGATGTCGGCGGCTTCGATCGCGACGTCGCTCCCGGCGGCGCCCATCGCGATGCCGACCTGCGCAGTGGCGAGGGCGGGTGCGTCGTTGATCCCGTCGCCGACCATCGCCACCCCGCCGTGCACGGCGAGTTGTTCGACGGCGCGGGTCTTGTCGGCGGGCAGCAGTTCGGCTCGAACGTCGTCGATGCCGGCCTGCGCGGCGAGGGCTGCGGCGGTGGCGGCGTTGTCGCCGGTGAGCATCGCCACCCGGACCCCGCGGCGGTGGAGCGCTGCGATGACGTCTGCGGCTTCGGGGCGCAGTTCGTCTCGGACACCGATGACTGCGATCGTGTCGCCGTCGACTTCGACGAGGACCGCTGTCGCGCCACCTGCCTGCAGCCGGGATACGTCAGCGGCGAGCGTGCCGGCGTCGATGAACCCTGGTTTGCCGACCCGCACCGGCCGGCCGTCGACGGTGCCGGTGATGCCGTGCCCGGCAACCGCTTGCACGCCCGTCGCCGCGTGGAATGAGTTCGAGTCCGCAGTGATCGCCCGGGCAAGCGGGTGATCGCTCGATGCTTCCAGCGAGGCAGCGAACGACACCGCCGTCGCACGGTCGGTGCCGGCCGCAGTGATCACGTCGATCACGGTCGGCCGGTTGCGGGTGAGCGTGCCGGTCTTGTCGAGCGCGACGACGCGCACGGTGCCGAGCGCCTCGAGCGCGGCACCGCCCTTGATCACCAGACCGGCCTCCGTCGCGGCACCGATCGCAGCGAACACGGTGACCGGTACCGCGATCGCGAACGCGCAAGGCGACGCCGCCACCAGCACCACGAGCGCTCGTTCGATCCACACGCCCGGATCACCGGCCAGCGACCCGACGACCGCAATCGCGGCGGCAATGATCAAGATCCCTGGCACCAACGGACGGGCGATCCGATCGGCGAGCCGCTGAGCGCGGCCCTTGCGATCCTGTGCTTCCTCGACCGCGCGCACCACACGAGCCAGGGTGCTGTCAGCCGTCGGCGCCGTCGCCTCGATCTCCAACACACCGCCACCATTGATGCTGCCCGCCAACACCACACTGCCCAACTCGACATCGACGGGCATCGACTCGCCGGTCACCGCCGACACGTCGACGCTGGAACGGCCCTCCACCACCACACCATCGGTCGGCAGCCGTTCACCGGCCCACAACACGATCCGATCACCCACCCGCAGTTCGGCTGACGCGATCTCGGCCGTCGACGAGCCACGGCGAACCCGTGCCGTGTCGGGCACCAGCGACAGCACCGCGCGCAACCCGCGACGCGACCGGGTGACGGCCCACTCCTCCAACGCCTCGGAGATCGAGAACAAGAACGCCAGCGACGCTGCCTCGCCGAACTGGCCGAGCACCACCGCCCCCACGAGTGCGATCGACATCAACAACCCGACACCCAGTCGCCCACGGCCCACGCCACGAACCGCGCCAGGGACGAACGTCGCCCCACCGGCCACGATCGCCACCACGAACGCCACCGTCGCGGCGGCATCCGCGTCGGCGAACGCGACGACGATCCCGACCAACCACGCAGCAGCCGCAACCGCCGCCGCAGCGAGCCTCCACCGCCCCTCGTGCTCGTCGGTGTTCTCGGCGCCGGCCGAGGCGCTCGGCGTCACCGAACCGCAACAGGCGTCACCCATGACAGTTCTCCTCGCAGCCGACGTCCATCAACGGGTTCGTGCACAGACGCACGTCGTGGCCAGCCTCGGCCAGCAGCCGCTCCGACGCCACCAGCACGTCACGCAACTCCGGCCGAGCGATCGAATAGAAGACCTGCCGTCGCTCGGCCGGCCGATCTACCACCAACCCGCATTCACGCAGACACGCCAGATGGTTCGACACATTCGACTGCGACGAACCGACCGCCGCCACCAGGTCGGTCACCCGCCGTTCCCCGTCCAGCAAGGCGAGCAGGATCAACAACCTCGTCGGATCACTCAACCCATGGAACAACCGGGCAGCCACACCCACATCAACACGAGCACTCATAGTCACAGCCATGACCGGCATTATCGACAATCGCTGATGACATGAGCAAGTGCGAATGCCAGCGGATGGGGCGGAGGTGCCAAATCAGCCGGAAGGCCCGATCCACCGAGACACATAGCCTCTGACCAGGACTTGTATCGACATTCGTGGACGTTCGTGGGCATCAACTCGGACGGGAGCGAGGCCGGTTACGGCCGGTGACGGGATCGCGCCGCCGACTTCACGTCCGGCTCTCAGCACAGCCCAGGGTCGCCGACCGACCCAAATCGAGCTCTCGAATTTCGCCCACTTTCGCCGAAGTTCGATCGCTGGTCAGCCTCACGAACGGCGAACAGTGGCGGACGGGCCCTCGAGTTCGGTCGCAAGCCTCTCGTAGGCGAGTCCTACGAGTTCCGAGATCGTCGGAAACGGCTGCACGACATGTTGAAGCCGGCTCACCGGCCACCCGATCTCGATCGCCAACGTGATCTGGCTGATGATCTCGTCCATCGACGCCCCGATGCCGCTGGCCCCGACCACTGCGCCGGTCGATCGGTCGGCGAACATCGTGAGCTGGCCGGGCGCGAGCCCGTCGGTCGTCGCACGGGCAAGGTCTGCGTAGGACACCCGAACCACCGCGAGTGAGCACTGCTCGGCAGCCTTCGACGACGTCGGGCCAACGGCGGCGACCGGCGGATGCGTATACACGCAGCGCGGCATCACGGCGGCCCTGATCGATCGGGTCCCACCGCCGATGTTCTCGGCCACCACCTTCGCCTGGGCGTTCGCGCCATGGGTGTAGGGCGCGAGCGCAGTCACATCGCCGACGGCCCAAACCCCATCGAGCCCGCAAAGCCGCCCACCGTCGTCGACTGCTATCTCGCTCGGATCGAGACCAAGCGACTCCAGCCCGATCCCATCGAGACGCGGCACCTTGCCGATCGCCTCGAGGACCCGCGCGCACTCGATCGGTTCCCTGCCCTCGACCTCGACGGTGTACCCGCCGTCATTCTCGACGATTCCACTCAGGTTGGCTGACAGCAGCACACAGACGCCGACGCTCTCCAAGTGGGCCTGCACCGCTGCGCTGATCTCGGGTTCGACATCCTTGAGCAAGACGCCGGCCGACTCGATCACGGTGACCGTTGACCCGAACCGGGCGAACATCTCTGACAGCTCACACCCGATCGGGCCGCCGCCGACGATCACCAGCGACGGCGGAAGCTCAGTGGCGGACAAGGCATCGGCCGAGGTCCACAGGCCCAACGGAACGTCGAGGGACTCGAGGTGCTTGGCCGCGGCGCCGGTGGCCACGACGATGTGGTCGACCTCGTAGTCGATGCCGTCGGCCGACACTCGGCCGCGCCCGGTGATCATCGCTCGTGAACGCACGAGTGTCGCTCCAGATTCGCGTAGTGCGACTGCGTGGTCGGCGTCGTTGCGTTCATGGGTGACCTCGTCACGACGAGCAACTGCATCGGCCCACGTGGCCCGTGGATCCTGGGCTTGAGCGAGCAGCACCTTCGACGGAATGCACGCAAGAAACGGGCACTCCCCTCCGACCAGGTTCGGCTCGAACACGACAACCTTCATCGGTGGTCTCGACATCGATCCCTTGGCGAGGAGCGCCGCCACCATCTCGCCCCCCGACCCAGCACCGAGTACCGCCACATCAGCCCTCATCGGATCAGCCCTCATCGGATCAGCCATCAGAATGATCTCGTTGCCACCGCGTCGTAGTACCCGGATCGCCGGCCGGCTAAACGACTCGTTCAGGGCGCGCACATCGAACCCTCGACCACCCGCGAAACGCCACCACTGCACGGAGAGTTCTCGCAAGGAGCGCAAGACCCGACCTTGGGCGGGGCTCCGACGTCGCCCTTGACTCAGCGAGCTGAACAGGTCGACGCTCAACGCGTCGGTCGCACGAGTGGCAGCGCATTGCTCGGCGTGCGACAGTACCAGTGCCGTGGACATCTGATCCAGAACGCCATTGAGTGCCAGAAATCACCTCACAGGGACGACCGATGACCAGCACTGCGACCGAACCGTCTGACGAGCCCGCCGAGTTCAGCTGGTCGCGTGTCGCGCAGTTGTTCGCGCCGCATCGTGGACGGGTGTTCGGTGTCGCCACTCTTGTGCTCGTGGGCGCCGTCATCGGCATCGCCAACCCACTCCTGATCCAGCGGGTCTTCGACGATGGCCTGTTCCCCAGCGGCGGCGGCGATCCCGATCTCGGGCTCGTCGTCACGCTGTCGATCGTGATGCTCATCATCACCTTGGGATCAACAGTTCTCGGCGTCGTGCAGACCATCGTCACGAACCGGCTCGGGCAGGACGTGCTCCGCGAACTGCGTGACCGGCTCTTCTCGCACCTCCAGCTGCAGTCGTTGTCTTTCTACTCTTCGTCTCGGACCGGTGATCTCCAAAGCAGGATCACGAGCGACGTCGGCGGAGTGCAGGGCGCCGTCACCAGCACGTTGTCGAACATCTTGTCCAATGCGGTGACGTTCGTCAGCGCAGTCGTGGCGATGCTCCTGCTGTCGATTCCGCTGACGATCCTTTCTCTCGCGATGGTGCCGTTCTTCGTGATCGCGACTCGAATGGTCGGCAACCGGCGCGAGGCGTTCACTGCAGAGACCCAAGCTGCGACATCGGCAATGACCGTGGTCACCCAGGAAACCCTGTCGATATCGGGCATCACGCTGGCGAAGCTGTTCGGTCGACAGGATCGAGAGATCGAGCGGTTCAGCGAGGCGAATCGACGCTTGGCCGACGTCGCCGTCAAGCAGCAGGTGATCGGTCAATCCTTCTTCACCGTTGTGCAGGCGTTCCTCGGCGCAAGCCCGATCCTCGTGTATCTGGTGGCGGGCATCGTGCTCGACGGGGGCAGTAACGCAATCACGGCGGGAACGATCGTTGCCTTCACCACGCTGCAATCCAGACTGTTCTTCCCGGTTGCCCGGCTGCTCGAGACGACCGTCGAGTTGCAGTCGTCGCGAGCACTGTTCCGGCGGATCTTCGTCTACCTCGATGCCAAATCCGACATCGTCGAGGCCGCCACTCCCACCGAGATCGCAAAGGCGTCATTGCACGGCGAACTCGCTTTCGATCATGTCCACTTCCGTTACGACGGTGCGAACAACACCGATCCCGATCGAACACCCGATGCACTCAACGGCATCGAGTTCCGTGCCTCACCGGGACAACTCGTTGCACTGGTCGGGCCTTCCGGCTCGGGCAAGAGCACGGTGTTGTCGCTCATCGCCCGACTGTACGACCCCGTGCGCGGCACGGTCACCCTCGACGGTGTGGACCTGAAGGATCTTTCGTTCGCGTCGCTGTCCAGCGCCATCGGATTCGTGACCCAGGAGAGCTATCTGTTTGCCGACACGCTGCGCAACAACATCGCTTACGCCCACCCCGAAGCAACCGACGCCGAGGTCGAGAAGGCGGCACGAGCCGCAGCGATCCACGATCGGATCATGGAATTCGAAGACGGCTACGAGACGCTCGTCGGCGAACGTGGGTTCCGGCTCTCGGGAGGCGAACGCCAACGCATCGCGATCGCACGGGTCCTGCTGCATGATCCCAAGGTGCTCATCCTCGACGAAGCCACATCGGCACTCGACACCGCGTCCGAGCGGCGGATCCAAGCCGCGTTGTCCGAGTTGGTCTCGGGTCGCACGACCATCGCCGTGGCTCACCGACTGTCCACGATTCGAGCTGCCGACGTGATCCATGTGGTCGACCACGGCACCATCATCGAAACCGGTCCGCATGATGCACTCCTCGCTGCTGGAGGCGCCTACGCCGAGTTGTACCGCGAACAGTTCGGCAGCGGGCAGATCGAAACGATCACCGATGACGGCACCGTGTACGCCGACGGGCGTTGCGAATTCTTCGCAAGCCTCAGCCCCGAGCGACGCGCAACACTCACGACGGCACGGACGCGGTGGACCTGACGCCCCGACATGCGGTCACTGAACACGCAGTCAGGCCCATGAAGCTGAGCTGCTGGCCTGTGGGGCTCGGAAATGGGCGGGTGGGCGCTGAACAGGCGAGATGGCTCCATGCTGGTGCCCCGCGTTTCGAATCTTCTACCGCCTACTGGCTGGCGTCGCTCGGCCCGCCACTGGACACAGCCCCAGACTCGTCGACCCGGCCGGCCGCCCACCGCGAGCGAGCTACGCCGTCTGATCGTGCGCCTTTCATTGACGCACGATCAGACGAGATCTTCCGAACCGAAGGCTTCAAGATCTTCAAGACCCCCCTGCGCACCCCGCTGGCGAACCCGTTCGACGACTGTCGATGTGTCTCGGGAGGAGCTGCGGGGTTTCTTCGAGACGGTGTTGCCGCGTCTGAATGAGGCGCAGCGGCGGATGGCGGACGCCATGGCGACCGCGTTGGGGCGTGGTGGCGAGACGGTGGAGGCCGTGATGCCATCGATGACGGCCGAGGAGCGCCCGCTCTGGGATGTGGTCCTCGCGCTGTCCCAGCGTCTCGAACGCGACGGTGCCGGACTCGAGGACCAGCGGCCAGCGGTCTCGACTTCGGCAAGTTTGTCTCAAGTTCGGTCGCGCGGCGCCGATTGAGAACGCATGACATCCGTGACCGGCGGGCGCGTTGCGCCCGTCGAGGACGTTGCGCGAGCGAGCGCTTCGGTGCAAGCCGCGTGGGAGCGCATCGCGGCGCGTCTGGAGACCGCGCTGCGTGACATCGAGCGGGTGGCGGCCAACCTCTTCCACCGTGAGCCGACCGCCGCTGAGGCGGCGCGGGCCGAAGCCACGGCGCGTCGCATCGCCTCCTGGTTGGGTCACCTGGGGCTCCCGGCCGCGGCGGAGCTGAGCCGGCACCTCGCCGCCGTGTGGGGTCGCGACGAACTCCACGCTGGCAGTGCCGTGGAGGTCGCCGGGCTCGTCGAGGAGCTCCGTTCCCAGCTCAGTCGGGCGGCGTCCGACCTCACGGTGCCATCGGTCGAGTCACCGGGCGTCACCGTCGTCGGACCGACCACCGCAACGGTCGACTCGGTCGTCTGGGTCGCAGCGAGCGCTGGCCTGCGCGTCGAGTCGAGCGACACCGGACTGGACGTCGCATCGGGTCAGGACGCGGTTGCGGTCTTCTGCGAGTCGTCGGCGGCGGGTGTCGACACCGTGCTGGTTCGCGGCCTCACGGAGCGCCTCGCCGGGACACCGCTCCTCGCGATCACCGACGCACCATCGGTTCGTGACCGCCGAGCGCTCGGTCGCTACGCCAACGTCGTCCTCGACGGCAACACGCCGCCGCGCCACGTCGTCGACGAGCTCAGACGTCTCTGCACCGCTTCGACGAGAGCAGAGGTCGTCGCGGTCGTTTCGTCGATGGACACGACGATCTGCGAACTCCTCACCCACCACCGCGTGTCGACCGTGCACGCTCCTGATGCGGAGCAACTGGTGGCGCTGCTCATCGGTGGAGTCGCACGGGGGGTCGTCCTCCCCGCAACGCTCGCCGCCGACGAGAGCGTCTCGCTGATCCGATTGGTCCGCACCCATCCTGGGCTCCGGACGATGTCGGTCGTCGCCATCGTCGGAACCGATGACGCCGCAGCACGTGTCCGTCTCTTCCGAGCGGGCGCGGACGATGTCATCGGGCCGGTCGACGGCGACGAGATGGCCGGGCGGGTCAGGGCTGCGCTGGCCCGTCGAGCACACCTGCACGCGTCCGATCTCGACCCCTCCCGACGACGGCTGTTGCCCTGGTCGAGCTCCCGGATCCTGATCGACCGCCTGCTCACCAGCTCCCTGCGCCGGGGTCATGTCAGCTCGCTCGCGCTCGTCACGACCGACACCGATGCGCCTGGTCGGATGTCGGGTAACGAGCGGTACGAGGAGCTCGAGGGCTCGTTCCGCGACGGTGACGTGGTCGGGCGGCGCTCCGCCGACCAGATCGTGATCGCGCTCAGCGGAGCCCAACGGCGCATCGGCGTCGCTCGCGTCACCGACATGCTGGCCAAGCTCGGACTCGCTGAGACCCATCGAGTCGGTGTGTCCGAGTTCCCGTACGACGGCAAGAACGTCGACGAACTCGTCCGGGCCGCGGAGGAAGCGGTCGAGCGCTCACGCGAGGCCGGCGGCCCGATGGCCGTCGCCACGGACTGGCGACCCGAGCAGGAGCAGGCGCCTGACGTGGCGATCATCGACCCCGATGCGACACTCGCCGGCGTGCTCGCGGTCGCCCTCGAGCGCCAAGGTCTCCGCGCCGTCCACTTCCAGGACGGCGGCGAGGCCCTGGACCAGCTCGTCGGTCCGAACCGACGGCCGCTGCCCCGGGTCGTGCTGCTCGAGTTCGACACGCCGGGCGTCGAGGGGCTGCAAGTGCTCCGACGACTCGGCGAGGACGGCGCTCTCAGCCGGTTGCGCGTGCTCATGCTGACCGCGAGGAACCAGGAGTCCGACCTTCGTCGCGCCTTCGAGCTCGGAGCGGTCGACGTCGTCGAGAAGCCGTTCCCGGCCGCGCTGATGATGCAGCGCCTCCGAAGGACGCTCGAGCAGTGACCACGCCCCTGGTCGTCGCCGTGATCGGCGTCGGCGGCGTCGCCGCCTCCTATGTCGTCGTCGGCGTCCTGCACGACGCCGCTGTCCGCCACCGCGAGCGGAGCTTCGAACGGGCCTGCGGCCCCCTCGTCGACGCGGTGCTCGGATCGGAGGACGCCGCGGCCCTCGCGATTCCCACCCTCCGTCGCCTCCCCCGACGCGCCCTCGCCCAGGCCCTCGTCGGACTGGCCACCGACCTCGGTGGCGATGCGCTCCCGCGTCTGCGCAGGGTGTCCGAGGCCACCGGCGTCGGTCGCCGCATCCGACGGCTCGCCCAGGGGCGGTGGCGGCGGCGGGCCAGCGCGGCGCAGCTGCAAATGCTGCTCCCGGACGACGATCCGCTGCGGACCGCGCTGGTGCTCGACCCTCATCCGGTCGTGCGGGCCCGGGCGGTGGAGGCGCTCGGACCGGAGGAAGCCCTCGATGCTTCCCGCCGCCTGTTCGATCTGCTCGGCGACGACAACCCCGGTGTACGACTGGCCGCCCAGCTCGCCCTGCTCCGCTGCGACGCCCGGCTCGTCCCGCACCTCATCGACCATCTGGCAGGTGAGGACTCGACCGGCACGCTGCTCGGGCTCGAGGTCGCCGCCAACCTCCCCGATCCGCGGCTCGGGGTGGTCCTGCTCCGTCACGCCGACGACCCCGACCCGAATCGCCGGATGCTCGTGGCCACCGCTCTGGGGTCGACGCTGTCACAGACCGACGAGGCCCTCGCCGTGTTATCCGAGCTGCTGGACGACCCCGACAGCACCGTCCGAGCGAACGCAGCCGGCGCGATCGGTCGCCTCGCCGCGTTGGAGCTCGCTCCGCGCCTGGCCGCGAAGCTCTCCGATCCCGCCTGGGTCGTGCGCCGCGAGGCCGGCACGTCGCTGGCACGAATGGCGCCCGTGGGGACGATGCTGCTGCGGGTCCACCTCGCCGACGTCGACCGCTTCGCACGGGACATGGCTCGTCAGATCCTCGACATCGTCACGACGCGAGACGGCACGGGAACGCTGGCCGACGGGATGATCCTCTCGACGGTGGACGAGATGCCCGACGAGGAGCGGTGGGCATCGTGATCGGGCGCTTCCTCGAGGTGTTCCCTACTGCGCTGGCCGCCTTCATCCTGGTCGTCCTCCTCCTGCAGACGATGGTGTACGTGAGCGCGATCATCGAGCTCCGGAGGATCCGCCAACGTGACCGCCATCAGCTGTGGCGCAGGACGCTCAGCTCGCCGTTGTCGCCGCGGATCTCGGTCCTCATGCCGGCCTACGGCGAGGAGCTCACGATCACGAGCAGCACCGCCAGCATCCTCGCCCTCACCTACCCGAACCTCGAGGTCGTCGTGATCAACGACGGTTCCGCCGACGCCACTCTCGAGCGTCTCGTCGAGCACTTCCAGTTGGTCCCCGTCCACCCGGTGTACCGCCGGGTCGTCGAGACGGCGGACGTCCGGGGAATCTACCGGTCCGAGCGCGAGCCTCGCCTGGTCGTCGTCGACAAGGACAACGGCGGCAAGGCCGACGCTCTGAACGTGGGGCTGAACGTGGCCTCGGGCGAGCTGGTGTGCGCCATCGACGCCGACACGCTCGTCGCGCCCGACGCCCTGCAGCAGCTCGTCGCCCCGTTCGTCAGTGACCCCGACGTCGTCGCGGCCGGTGGGACCATCCGCCTGGCGAACGATTCGGCGGTCCGTGGCGGTCGCATCAGCGAGTTGGTCGTGCCACGCAGCTGGATCGCCGGCGTCCAGGTCGTGGAGTACACGCGAGCGTTCATCGTCGGACGACTGGGATGGAACGCCCTCGGCGGGAACCTCATCATCAGCGGTGCGTTCGGGTTGTTCCGCCGCTCCGTGCTGCTCGACATCGGGGGCTACGAGCACGAGTCGGTCGGCGAGGACATGGAGCTCGTCGTGCGGATCCGGCGCCACCGCTACGAGATCGGGCAACCCGCGAAGGTGGTCTTCAGTCCCGACCCGGTGGCGTGGACCGAGTGCCCCGAGTCGATTCGCACGCTCGCACGGCAACGGAACCGATGGTTCAGGGGGCTGCTGGATGTGCTCAGCCGTCATCGTCGGATGATCTTCAACCCTCGGTACGGGACAGCCGGAACCCTGGCGATGCCCTACTTCCTCTTCGTCGAGGCCCTGGCACCCTTTGTGGAGGCGCTCGGTCTCATCATCGTGAGCATCGGCCTGGCGGCGGGGTGGTACGCGCCGAGCGACGTCGCGATCCTGGCGACGGCGATCCTCGCCGGGGCCGGTGTGAGCATCCTGGTGCTCCTCTGCGACGAGATCTCGTTCCGCAGCTACAGGGGTTCGAAGTCGCGCCTGCGCCTGGCGGCCCTCGCGGTGGCCGAACAGGTCGTGTTCCGGCCCCTGACCGTCGTCTGGCGGCTCTGGGGTTTCAAGCTGTACCTCCAGGGTCGGACGGAGTGGGGTGCGCAGGTTCGCCGTGGGTTCCGTACCGAATGACGTCACGACCGACATCCCACCTCGTGCCCGGTGGAGCACGATGAGGCGAGGAACCCGGACCTCGATCGGCTCGCTGGTGTTCGCGCTCGGGCTCGTGGCGAGCGCGTGCGCTCCATCGTCGTCGAAGCCCGCGGCCGAGGTGTCGAACACTGCAGCTGGGCTGTCGTTCGTCGCTCGGGCCGATGACGACGGACTCGTCGTGTTCACTGACGACGGTGAGATCGACTTCCTCACCGGCGTCAACGTGGGCGCAGCCATGCCGGGCCGGCTGCCATCCGAGCTCCAGATCGATGCGGCGACCTGGCGACGCTGGCTGCCGATGATCGCTGACCTCGGCGTCCATGCCCTGCGGATCTACACGGTGCAGCCCCCGAACTTCTACGAGGAGTTCCGCGCCTACAACGAGGCGAATCCGGACCGGCCCCTCTATCTCGTGCACGGGGTCTGGTTGCCGGAGGAGCTGCTCGCCGATCGCCGCGACCTCTTCGATCCCGCGGTCATGGAGCACACCCGCAGCGACATCGACGGTGCCGTCGCTGCGGTCCACGGGGACGGCGAGCTCCCGCCGCGTGCCGGCTACGCCTCCGGCTCGTTCACCGCCGACGTCTCCCCGTGGCTGGTGGCATGGGCGTTCGGCATCGAGATGGATCCCCAACTCGTGGCCGAGTCCGACGTGGCGAACGTCGGTCGCACCTACGAGGGCACGTTCGTGAGCGCCACGGCGGACGCCTCGCCGACGGAGGTCTGGCTGGCCGAGATGCTCGACCGCATCGCGGGGCTCGAGGCTTCGCACGGGCGATCCGTTCCGCTCACCTTCACCAACTGGCCGACGACGGACCCACTCGACCACCCAACGGAGCCGCTCGCGACCGAGGACCTGGTCGGGATCGACGCGAACCACCTCGTGGCCTCCGAGGCGTGGCCGGCAGGTCTCTTCGCGAGCTATCACGCCTACCCGTACTATCCGGACTTCCAGCGCTACGAACCCGGCATCGCCGACTTCGAGCACGCGGGCAGGATCGACCCGTACGCGGGGTACCTCACCAAGCTGCGCGACCACCATGCTGCGGCCGGCCTCCCCATCGTGGTCCTCGAGTTCGGGGTGCCATCCTCCCTCGGCTCGGCGCACTTCGGGTCGTTGGGACGCGATCAGGGAGGACACGACGAGCCCACCGCCATGGCCATCAACGCCGACCTGCTGCGGACGCAGCACGATCTGGGTCTCGCCGGCGGATTCGTTTTCGCATGGCACGACGAGTGGTTCAAGCGGACGTGGAACACGATGGATCTCGAGGTGCCTGCGGATCGCCGTCAGCTTTGGCAGAACCCGCTCACCAACGAGGAGAACTTCGGCCTGCTCGCGATCGCGCCGGGCGAGCATGGGCCACCGGTCGTGACCGACGGCGACGGGAGTGACTGGCAGCGCGACAACTCACAGGTGATCCTTGAGTCTCGGGGCGCGGTCCGTGAGGTCAGGGCGACGCACGACGAGGCCTACATCTACCTGCGTCTGATCGTCGACGAGGAGCGAGTCTGGGACGAGACGCCCGTCTCCGTGGGGTTCGACATCGTCCCCGGAGGCAATGGCGGTCTGCCGTCGGCGCCCGGGGTGGGTTCGGACGCGGACACCCTGATCGTCGTCGGCCCTGGCGACGAGGCCAGCGCGTACGTGAGGGCATCGAACGACTACAACGCGCTGGTGCTCGGACGGCGCCTCGGCTACTTCGCCGTCGACGACGTCGATCTGACGAAAGGCAGCGGCGTGTGGAACCCGCAACGACTCGTCGTCAACCGTCCGCTGAAGGTCCCCGTCATCGAGCTCGAGCAGCCCATCGAGTGGCACGACCTGAACCCGCTCCCGACCGGGTCGTCCTCGCCCGACGACCCCCGCTTCGATTCGCGCACGGTCTGGGCGGCACAGGAGAAGACCATCGAACTGAGAGTGCCGTGGTCGATGGTCGGACTCTCGGATCCGTCGTCGCGGGCAGCTTTGGTCGTGTCGAGCGACGGAGCGCTGTCGACCGTGGAGGTCGAGCGCATGGGGATCACGGTCGCGGCGGGCCCGAGCGGCGAGTCGACCAACGGCTACGCATGGGAGCCGTGGAACGCCGTGAGTTGGCACGAGCGACCGAAGGTCGGCCTGGATCTGTTCGTCGCGGCCGTCGAGGAGGTTTCCCGATCGTGACGCTCCGTTGCCTTCGTCGGTGACGCCGCTGTGGGCCGCGCTCACCGGCTGAAGGTGCCGAATACTCATCGGCGCAGCGTTTCCAGGGTGTTTCGGCCTCGGTCGTGGGCCGTAGCGTTCGACCGTGACGGTCCTGCTCGCTCCCCTTGCGCGTCTTGTACTCGCCCGGTTGCGATGGGTCTTCGCGACCGGTGATCAACGTGACGCCGAGATCCTCGCCCTACCCCACCAGATCCGAGTACTCGAGCGACAGATCAAACGGGCACAGTTCAACCCCGCGGACCGCACGATCCTCGCCGTGCTCGCCACCGTGTTCGACCGACACGGTGGCGAAGGTGTTCCTGATCGTGAAACCCGCGACGGTGATCGGCCGGCACCGCCGCCTCGTCACGCGCCACGGAACGGCGAGAGTTCGCACCGCCTACGAATTCCCGGCACCCTCACGGGGACTGGTTCGATCCATTCGACGATTGACCCTCGACTACGGCCGGGACCGGTTTCCACATGTGGAGAGGCGGGTGGATCACCGACGTATCTACCCGAGTCGCAGCGGTCGAAGGCGTTCCATCGCACCGGTACGCGAGCGGTCGATTGCTCGAGATGAGGCGGGAAGGTGCGGCGGGTATCTGTACATATCGCTCTAGTACGGTGTGTACACTTACAGCATGGACGTCGCAGTCACCGAACTCAGAGCTCACCTCGGCCGGTGGATCGATGCGGCACGCGAAGGCAACGACATCGTGATCACCGATCGCGGAACCCCGGTTGCCCGAATCGTCGCCCTCGACTCGACACCGGCCATCGACCGCCTGACCGCCCAGGGCATCATCAGTCGCCCAACGCACTCGACCCGGCCGGTCGCCGGTGACCGGCAACGCCCCACGCCGAAACGACCCGTTGCGGACATCGTCAGCGAGCAGCGCCGCTGAACGTGGCCCTCGTCTATTTCGATTCGAGCGCGCTCGTCAAACTTGTGCTCGACGAAGTCGGGTCAGACCTCGCCGCAGTGTTGTGGAACGCGTGCGATGTAGCGCTGTCAAGTCGACTTGCCTATCCCGAGGTCTGCGCAGCACTTGCAGCCGCCGAGCGCAACCACGACCTCACCGCGTCGCAGGCGTCGGCGGCTGCGTCTGACTGGGAGCTGTTCTGGGCATCGATGCGTCCGGTCGAGTTGTCCGCCGACGTCGAGCGAGCCGCCGGTTTGCTTGCAGCAACTCAGCAGCACCGCGGGGCCGACGCGGTGCATCTCGCCAGTGCGCTTGCCCTCGGCTCGACAGATCTCACAGTCGCGGTGTGGGACAAGCGTCTTCACGCCCGCGCCGCTGCGGTCGGCCTCGCCGTCGCTCCAGCCAACCTCGCGTGAAACCCCGATCCTCGAACTGAGCGATACCGAGTCCATTGTCCGGCGCCGTCGCAGATCGGGAACCGGAGCCCGTGACCATCTCCGAGGGTCCTCATCAGGTTGCGGGCGACTTGGGTGGCCCACGGCCCTGTGGATTTGGTGGTGATCCCAGCGAGATGCACGCGCCGGGATAGCACCTCGATCACGAACAGGACGTGGAACCTGCGCAGCAGGGCGGTGTCACCACACGCGAAGTCGGTCGCGACGATCCCTGCGGCCTGGGAGCGGACGAAACTCCATCCAGGTTGGTTGGGCACGATCACGGGCGGGATCTCGGCACCCGGGAGGACGTGACGATCGATCTGCTCTG
The DNA here is from genome assembly GCA_031400715.1 of Actinomycetes bacterium. GTDB lineage: Bacteria > Actinomycetota > Acidimicrobiia > Acidimicrobiales > Ilumatobacteraceae > VFMC01. Next base: position 17,605 of record JANNQK010000042.1, read on the forward strand.
CCGTCGCGCGTCAGCGACGAAAATGCCGGACGTGTACCGATTGATTACCGCGGCCGACCTGATCTGACCGGCGTCTAGCGCAGCGCAAATGTCCCTGGGGAGCGCATCCGAACGCATGTAGGTGCACCGAGGATCCTGATCGACGTCGTTCCGCCCAACGCCGGCTGAATCGGCGTCCGAGACATCACCGGTGCAAGCCATGACGATCCTCGCCTGATCGGGTGAAGCAACGCTGAGTTCGTTGGAGGGGACGACGAACTTCCCGCGGCGGTTGGGACGAACCTGGACCACGAGCGACGACCCACGGCGTTCGCCAGGTCCAGTAGCGTTCGAAGGTGCCTCGCGCAGCGGTTGAGCGACGTCCGACAGGAACGGTGACGTTCCTGTTCACCGACATCGAAGGGTCGACCGCGCTTTGGGAGCACGACGACACCTCGATGAGGATGTCGCTCGCCGAACATGACCGCCAGCTGCTGTCCGCGATCCGCACACACGGCGGATACATGTTCGCCTCCGGAGGTGACGGATTCGCCGCAGCGTTCTCTGATGCGAGTGCCGCACTTCATGCTGCGCTCGACGCGCAGGCCGCGTTGGCGTTGCCGGTACGGATGAGCCTCCACACCGGGACCGCCGAAGAACGCGACGGGAACTACTACGGCAGGACCCTCAATCGCTGCGCACGGATCATGGCAGCCGGACACGGTGGCCAGATCCTGCTGTCGGACGCAACGGCCGCCCTCGTACGCGATACGACACGGCTCACCGACCTCGGCGAACACCAACTCACCGGGCTGGCCGCGATACTACGGCTGTGGCAAGTCGGCGTTGAACACCATCCGGCACTGAGAACAGCCGAATCTCGACACGGAAACCTCGAGGTGCCACTCGATTCGTTCATCGGTCGCACACACGAACTCGACACGCTCATCGGCCTGATCGACACACATCGTCTGGTCACGATCGTCGGTGTCGGCGGGATCGGCAAGACCAGGATCGTCCTCGAAGCCGTCGACATCGCCGGCTCGGACAGGACCGGTGGGGTCTGGTTCGTCGACCTCGCCCGAGCCCGCTCCGACGAAGCAGTCATCGACGAAGTCGCCGCAACACTCGGCGTCCAACCCGCACAAGGCCAAACCATCGACGACCGGGTCGTGGAGTACCTCGAGTCGCGCGCCACGCTGGTCGTGTTCGACAACTGCGAACACGTGATGCGCGCCTCGGCGTCCGTCATCGAACGTCTCGTCAAAGCCTGCCCTGGGTTGCGTGTCGTCGCGACGAGCCGCGAAGCGCTGATGCTCCGCGGGGAACACGTCATGCCGCTCGGTCCGATGTCGACCGGAGACGACGCCGGCGGTTCCGGAGATGCCGTCGCCTTGTTCGTCGAACGAGCCCGCGCTGAGCGCCACACCTTCGAACCCGATGACCATGAACTCGAGGCAATCGGAGAGCTCTGCCGTCGCCTCGATGGCATGCCACTGGCGATCGAACTCGCTGCGGCCCGCGCACGCACGCTCGGCACACGCGGTGTGCTCGAACGTCTCGACGAACGGTTGCGGCTGCTGTCGGGAGGTTGGCGCACCGGTATCGGCCGCCAGCAAACCCTCCAAGCGACACTCGACTGGTCGTACGCACTGCTCGACGCCCACGAACAGGCAGTCTTCGATCGTCTCGGGGTCATCGTCGGGTCGTTCACCATCGACGACGCCGTCACGATCTGCAGCACCGACGGACTCGGCGACCTCGACGTCGTCGATGCGATGTCCGGCATCGTCGACAAGTCGATGTGCGCAACCGACACGACCGGCAACACGGCCCGCTACCGCTACCTCGAGACGATGCGCGCCTACGCACGCACCCACCTCGACCATGCCGGCACACTCGCCGAGTACAGCACCCGCCACTGCAACCATTTCGCCGGACGGGCGATCGGAGCTGCACTGACGTTCACCGGGCCCGACGAAGTTGCAGTCGTCGATGAGATCGAACGGATCATGCCCGACCTGCGTGCAGCGTTCTTGTGGGCGGCTGACCACGACAATGCTGAAGCGCTCCGATACCTCGCGATCCTGTCGGGCGCGTGGTCGATGCGCGGATCGCGCGAGGTGGGACGCTGGTTCTACGACGCCCGCGACCAGCTCGACGGCTCCAGCGCAGCCAACGCGGCGGCCCTGGGGTACGTCTTCTTGGCGCTCGGTGACAACGGCGAGGCCCGCCGGCTCGCCGAACGACTGATCGACGAAGGGGACCCGGAGACGCTCGGCGGCGCATGGACGAACCTCGGCTGGACGCATGTCATGGACGGCGACTTCGAAGCGGCCGTCATCTGCCAAGAGCATCACTACGAGCTGTCGAAAGCAGACGACAGCGTCTTTGCGCAGGTCTTCGGTGGGTGGCCGCTCGCTGTTGCCTTGAACCTCGCCGGACGCGACCCGGGAGAACTCCCACATCAGGTTCTTGAGCGCGCAACCGCGGCCGGATGGCCGACCGGGATCGCACTCGGCTGGTACGCCGTTGCGATCGCCCACGAAGACTCCGAACCCCTGCTCACCCTCGCCGATTTCGAACGAGCAATGACAGCTGCGAAAGCAGCGCGCAACCCGTGGGCCCAGGCCCTGATCCGACGAGACCGGATCGAGAACCAGATGCTGGTACTCCCCGCCACCGAGTTCGCCGGCGAGATGATCGACCTCATCCACGACCTCGATGCCATGGGCTCAAAGCTGGACCTGGTCAACACGATGCACCGAGCGTCAGAGGTCCTCCACGCCGCCGGGCAGATCGAACCCGCAGCGACGATTTTCGGCTGGTTGAACGGCCGCGCCTTCCGCACCGAGATCGCGGCCGTCGCACTCGCCGAGGCGATGGCAGCATCCGCAGCAAGGTACGGGCCCGATTGGGATCAGCTGTTGGACACCGGACGGGGCATGACACTCGAACAGGTCACCGAACTCGCGTGCGACGCGCTCGCCGGGATCACTTGAACCAACGCCGGACCGTGCCCGAAGCGAACGCTCCAAGTATGAACGGGACTTCTCGATGTTATGGCCTCGTGAGCTGCCTCGGCTGATCGCGGCGCTGCCCGGCTGGGACGATCCGGCGCACTGCGACGACCGTGTGCTGATCGGAAACTGGCTGCGTCGCCGGGCGACCGGCGCTCGGGCGACGTTGACCTCCGTGGTCCTCGGTGACGCGGATTGTCATGGTGTTGCCATCGATGGAGATGACTTCGACGACGTGCATGTCGGTGTCGGCAGTGACGACAGCGACGCGCTGGCCCTGAAGCTGCCGAGAACTCGTCGGTGGGTTGAAAACTGACGACCCTGTCTGCATCGAGCGCGTTTGGTGATGGCCGCGAGCAGATTCATAGCCCTGGCGACAGCAACGGGCAGATATCCGAAACCCGTGGCACCAGGGGCGATGTATTTGCGGCACCCACACTCGACGTACAGGTCCGTGCCACACCCGTCACCGACCTTCTCGCCGCCGCCTACCAGGCACTCACCACCGGCGATTGAGTGCACGGCACCCGACCACTGCCACGGTCGGCGTGGCTCGGTCGCGGACCTTCGACATCGACGCAGCAGGCGTCGCCAGCCGGGTGCTTCAGGGATGTTCGGCGCAGTCCCGACGAGGGTTCCGGCACACCGAACCATCCCGGTTGGTGCGGCCGCACAACACCGACGCATCCCGCATCCGTGCGAGTCGCTCCCCGCAACGCTCGATGTCGGCCGTCGCCACAGGCGGGCCCTTGGCGTAGAGATCGCGTCGTGGAACCCCCTCGAGGAAACTCTCAGCGCGACGCAGCGCCCCTGCCTCGCTCGGGCGGAGCGCAACCGTGCCGAGCCTGGCAGCGACCGCGTCAGGATCGACGAGACCGGCCCGGAACACCGCCGACAGAAACCGAACGTCCTTCGCACGACCAGCCAACACCTTCGCCACGCACAGATCGACCGGGTGCAGACACAGGCCGACCGCGCCGCTGTCGGGATCTTCGATCCGCACCAGCCGCTCATCCCAACCCGCCGGCAGACTCGCCGTCCACGGCGACACCCCATCAGCGAAGATGCCGTACTTCGACGCGAAATGGCTCGCCTCACCCAGCAGACCATCCAAACGGTCGGCCTTCGACTCGTCGTCATCGTCGAACGGAACGATGTCGGCTTCGGCAGACATCGTCGCATCATCAGGAAGCAACAACTCGCGGAACGACGCAAGGATCGACTGGCTACCGATGACCACCACCGTGTCCTCACCGAGCATCGCGGCCGCAGCACGAATGATCCGATGCAAACCCTCCCGCCTCACCGCACCGCCATCGCGCGCCGCGACCTCGCACGCCGAACCACTTCGACCATCTCGACGTCACCGATCAACGTGGCGAACGGCGACATCTTCAACAACTCGACATCGACTTCATCGATCGACAACAACACGCGGACCAAGTCGACCCGCGGACCGTCAAGGAGATCCCGCCACGCCTCGACATACGACGCAGTCCGACCACTCCACGACGCCTCGAGCACCTCCAGCCGGCGACGACCGAACTCGAGCACCCGCTCGGGATCCTCCAAGAACCTCTCCACCACCATCCGATGCAACTCGATCGTCTTCGCGACCGAGCGATCGTCCTGCCGAGCCCGACGTGGAACCACATCCACCGTCTCCGAACCCACCGCCACGATCCGCTCCAACGTCTCGATACTCGGACTCCGGCGACTGTTCTCGTACATCGACAACACCGGCTGGGGAATGCCCGTCAACTCGCTCAACTCCGTCTGCGACAGACCATGCCGACCACGAAACTCCCGCACCACCTCAGCAACATCCACACCACGACTATATCGCATCCGATATGGGAAGGTCCATGCCACCCGAGCCCAAGGTTCATCCCCCGGGTGCGACCAAGCATCATCCACCGCGTGGAAGAGGTCAGTGGCTCATTCCGGCGACCACAACCTCCCTACCAGGACAAACAAGCACGCGTCGAAACAGCCATCCGGATGTAGGCGTGCTGACAGGCCATCTCGGCCAATCACGTAGCACACCGCCACGCTCACCAGCCGAGAACGACGAAAGCCCAGGCCGTCTGACCTGGACTTATCCGTGGAGCTGAGGGGAATTGAACCCCTGACCTCTTCCATGCCATGCGCTTCCCGCATGTGTCTGGTTGTGTCGGGATGTGTCTCGTTGTGTGCTCTACCTGCGGTTTGGTGTGTCTGGTTGTGTCTGGATGTGTCCCGACGTGTCGGCCCGTAAGGTGCCAGCAAGGGTGTCACCGTCGGATACCATCCGCTCCGACACTAGAGGGGGCGGGATGGCGAAGAACGACAGTCGACGCGGACGCGGCGAGGGCGCACTGTTCTATCGCGCCGATCGCGACCGGTGGATCGCCCGGGTCATCGTCAACGGCCAACCCCGAGCCGTGTCCGCGAAGACCAAGACCGAAGCTCGTCGCAAGCTCGACGAACTCCGCCGACTCGCCGAGGGTGGCCAACCGATCGCGCCCGGCTCGATGACGCTCGGTGAGCTGCTCGAGATGTGGCAGACCAAGGCGTTGCCGAACCGGCGGCTGTCGGCCTCGCGTCTGGCCGGGCACCGGTGGGCGATCGGCATCCTCACTGACGAACTCGGCACGCTCAAGGTCCGCAACCTCGCCGCCGACGACATCGAA
>JANNQK010000043.1:0-63151 GCA_031400715.1 Actinomycetes bacterium
CGGTCTCAGCAGCCAGCAGCATGGTCGCCAGTGTGCCTTCCGGACACGAAGCCGCCACCACAGCATGAAAGACTTTCTCCATGGGCTATCACCACATCGCGTTCGCCACTCGTGATTCGGAGGCGACTCACCAGTTCTACAGCGACGTGATGGGGTTCACGCTGGTGAAGACCAACGTCGGCCCCACACCGGGCACCCACGGAGGCTGGAGCAAGCACTTCTTCTACGACACGTCCACCGCCGACAGCAGCATCGGCAGATCGTCCGATTCCGGGATGATCGCGTTCTGGGAGATCCACGACAGCGAGATCGGTGCCGACTTCGAGGTGAACATCAACGCCACGGCCGGACTGCCCGGATGGGTGAACCACTATGCGTTCGATGCCCCGACCTCGGCCGACCTCGAGCGCCACCGCGAGCGCTGGCGCGGTCATGGGCACACGGTGGTCGAGATCGATCACGACTTCTGCAGAAGCATCTACATCACCGACCCCAACGGGAACATGGTCGAGTTCTGCCACACCACCCGCGACTTCACCCCTGAGGAGCGGACGAAAGCGGTCGCGATCCTCCACGACCCGACGCCCGCGATGGAACCACACGAGCCGAGGATCACCGTCCACCCTCCGGTCACCGCCGACGCTCCGGCCTGAGGTGCCTTCGGGTGATCTGTCGATCGCCCGAAAGGAATGTGCGGCTCGCGGACTCATCATCGATGTGACGCGGGCGATCGGGGCCGGAAAACGACGAAAGGCCCCGCACCGGAGTGCGGGGCCGATCGAAGCGAACTAGATCTTGCGGACCTTCTGGGCTTCGTCGCCCTTCCGGCCCTGAGCGACCTCGAACTCGACGGCGTCGCCTTCGTCGAGTGACTTGTAGCCATTGCCTTCGATGTTCGAGAAATGGACGAAAACGTCCGGGCCGCCCTCGCGGGAGATGAATCCGAAGCCCTTCTGAGCATTGAAGAACTTCACGGTACCTGTGGTCATTTCATGTTCCTGACTTGAAAAGTGCGCCGCCTCGTTCGACGGTCGCTGCGACACGATAACCCCCGCGCGACCGCGATTGTTCCGAAATGACGAATACCTGATCCAGCTCACGCAGCGTGAGATCGACGCAACGGCCGCCGCCGGGCTCAGGGCGAGCCGGTGTAGGGGTCCCACGCCGCTGGTGCATCGACCAGAAAGCGTTCGAGTTCGGCTCGAAACCGTGTGGGCCCGAGACCACTGTCGCCGACGTCGAGCCGCAGCGCCGGCGTGAGCGCCCCCGGTGCATCGGCGCGCCAAGCAGCGTCACCTGGCTCTTCGGCGTTCAGTCGGTCGGCCAGCACTCGGAGATCGGGACGGCTCATCACGGGTCGACTGCGGAACATCACCCAGGTCTCGTAGCGGCACTCCACCGAGCAGCGGCCGCCTTGCACCGTGGCGATCCGCAGTCGATCGGTCACAGCGTTCACCGCGGCAGGGTGCACGGCCTCGGAGCGATCGATCGTGAACCGCGTGGTCGCTCGTGCGGCCCACGACTCCGGAACGGTCACGATCGCCAGGTCGAGATCAGGTCGCTCCTCCACCGTCACGATGCCGTCCGCAATTGCCTCCAGGCTCTCGGTCAGATGGGCATCCTCTGCATCCCACCACGGCCGCACCTCCTCCGGGGCATCGAGCACGGCGCTCATCTGCGGCAGGAGGGCCTCGTACAGTCGACCGCATTGCTCGTCGTACTCACCGGCGAAGATCGATGGCTCCAACGGCGACCGTTCAGGATCTGCCCAGGCCGCCAGAGCGAACGCGATCCTTATCGAGTCGCGATCGACGAACGTCGCGAAGTCGCCGGCTCGAGCGACGTCGATCGCCTGGGCGCGTCGAGCGCGCGCCGCGTCGGGATCGACCAGAGCGAACGCACTCATCAGCCCGTCCTGGTCGAAGTGGTTGTTCGTGACGACCTCGAGCCGGTCGATGCCGAAGACTCCTGGCCGAGCGAGCGCGTGAAAGGCGATCTGGGCCGACAGGTCGTCGAGCAGTTCGATGGGCGTCGGACTGCCGGGCCAGTGCGAGAGCGTCAGCGCGGTGCCATCGGTGGGCCCCCCGTCGACCACCACGTGGGGCCGGCCATCGAGGAGGTGATACGGCACGAATCGCATCGACATCCCGACGACGGTACCTGGGCGTCGTCAACCGTTCTCGGTCGACGACGCCGACCCCCGACCGAGCGCCCACCACGTCGCTCCCGCGGCCAGCACCTCGATGACACCACCGGCCCCGAACGACCACCTGACACCGACCGCAGCGGCGATCGACCCGCTCGCCACAGCCCCCACGACGATCACGCCGCGTGTGAAGACCCGCGACGCCACGTTCACTCGCCCGAGCAGGTGGTTCGGCGTCAACCGTTGCTGCATCGAACGAGCCAGGGGGATGCGTGCGCCGGCCGGCAGACCGTGGACGGACCAGATGACCGCTGCTCCCCACAGCGACGTCGCCCTCGACATCGCGATCATCGCTGCGCCCTGCGCCAACGTCATCGCCGAGAGGGCTGCCCGTGGCCCGATCGCTCGCGCCAGGCGGCTTCCGCTGAGCGACCCGAAGCGGACGCGGGGAGTCGGCTGAACGGCAGCACCGAGCCGAGGTAGCTCAACGCGTCGATCAAGAACGGCAACCACGGAGCAAACCCGAACGCTGCCGCACCGATCGGGCCTCCCGCCACGTCGTTCGTCACGATCTCGACGCTGGCGATCCGTCCGTTGGCGGTGTCGAGGTGCTCGTCATCGACGACGGTCGGCAACAGAGCGACGATGGACGGATCGACCAGGATCTCCCCAGCGGTGATGAGGAACGCCACCACACACAGTTGCCAGACCGCGACCACCTCGGCGAGCACCAGCAACGCAAGGCATGCCATCACCACCCCGCGCCACGCCTGCGTGATCAGGATCGTGCGGCGCCGGCTCCACCGGTCGACGAACACTCCGCCTGCCGGAGCGACCGTGACCCACGGCAGGAACTGCGCTGCCGTGACCGAACTGATCAGCAGCGGCGAGGACGTCACTTCTGCGGCCAACAACGGCAAGGCGGCCAGCCGGATCCCGTCACCGGTGTTGCTGATCAGCGAACCAGCGAAGAGCGACCTGAAACCAGGCCCCAACGAACCATTCGCGGAGCGCACGGGACGGACCGTACTCTCACAGGTGCAGCTCGATGAGCCGTCACAACACCGGACGTCAGTTGAGGCCCTTGGCCGCGTTGTCGAAGCGGGTGTAGGCACCGTTGAACACGAGCCGCACCACGCCGGTGGGGCCAGATCGGTGCTTGGCGATGATCACCTCGGCCAGACCCTTGTCGGGCGTCTCGCGGTTGTAGACCTCGTCGCGGTAGAGGAACATCACGACGTCGGCGTCCTGCTCGAGCGAACCCGACTCACGCAAGTCCTGCAGCATCGGGCGCTTGTCAGCGCGAGCTTCGAGGTTTCGGCTGAGCTGACTGAGGGCCACGACCGGTACCTCCAACTCACGAGCCAGGATCTTGAGGCCACGGCTGATCTCGCTCACCTCGAGCTGACGGTTCTCGGAGTTCGAGCCACCGCTCATCAGCTGGAGGTAGTCGATCACGATCAGGGACAGACCGCCGAAACGGGCCTTCATCCGACGGGCCTTGGCGCGGATCTCCATCACCGTGACGCGTGGGTTGTCGTCGAGGAACAACGGCACCTCGAGTCGGTTGATCGCACGGCCGATCTTGGTCCAATCGCTGTCGACGAGCCGGCCGGTGCGGAGCTTCTGCGAGTCGACTCGCGCTTCGCTCGACAAGATTCTCTGGGTGAGCTCGGCGTGTCCCATTTCGAGCGAGAAGAACAAGGCCGGCTTCTTGGCCGTCATCGCGATGTGCGTCGCCATCCCCAGTCCGAACGCCGTGTTGTGCACGAACATGTCAGCAGCGACGAAGTTGTGGGTGCCAGGGACGTTGAAGTCGTAGATGCGGTCCCAACCGCACGCCTCGATCTGAACGACCTTATCCCACGAGACATCGGGCGATGCCCACCGCCGGAGCACATCGCAGTCCAGCACGTCGGCCAGCAACCGGATCGTCTCACGGCGAGGTGACCGCCGGTACGGATGCCAGTTGTGACTCGACGGCTTGCCGGCCGAACGGCTGATGTCGGCCCAACTTCGCTCACCCTTTGCCTTGATCACGTCATCCCACACCTCGCGCGGCAGCGAGTCGACGGTGAATGACGGCTGAGCGTGTTCAACGGCGGCGACCACACGCTGAACCGCGGCTTCCTTGCCGACGATGCCAATCTCGGATGCGAACGCTCGAAGCGATACGGCATCCATGATCTCGATCTCGAAGGCCCGTCGACGGTCACCCTGATAGTTGATCGATCGTTCTCGCCGTTTCGCGCGAATGCCGAATCGGAGCAACAGGTGGAACACATCGTGACTCAACTGCTCAGAAACGGTGGCATAACCAATTCGCGCGTATCCCGCCGCCGCGACCCACGCAGTACCGTCCGTCGAGAAAAGGCGGTTCAGGAAACGCGCCACCTGATCCCTCGGCGCCATGAACACCGCTGCGGGCACCCGCTTGTCATGGGCGCCAGTTCTCCAGGCGCCATGAACACGGAGCATGTCGGTCACCGGATTCGTGCGACGTCCACCGCGGTCGCCTCCGACGAGTCGCCACGTCCGTGCTGCACCCGCATCGGCATCGAATCGGAGCTGACCACCGAGTGCCTCAGCGGCCTGGCGCGCGACCTCGAGCGCCGCTTCGTTGGCGGTTGTGAACGCCGGTGTGGTCCGTCGCGCACTGATCGAGCCGTCACCGATCAACAGCGCGAGGAGGTCGATGTCGGCATCGTTCATCTCGCGGGTTCCGAACACTTCGAGTGCTCGCGGCACGGCGATTCGATCACCGATCGCAATGTCGCGCAGCGGCTGCCAACCCCTCCCCGTGAGGAGCGGGTGCTCCTCGGTGATCCGGATGCTGCGACCAGATCGCGTGGTCACCCGGAACAGCGGCTTGTATCCATCGCTGTGGAATCCCCCAAACGTTGCCGGGACCGCTGCTCCCGAATGATCGAGGGTGGTGCACCACACGGTCGATCCGGCCGCACCGGCCTCGAACCACGCCTCTGCGGTTCTCATTTCGCCCGTGAGCGGATTCACCATCGGCGTATCCCAGGCGACGCACTTTCCCATCGCAGGCCGGGCACCGACGATGTTGAGCGTGCTGGGCTGGAGACCTGACAGGATCTCGTCGAGGTCGTTGAAGCCGGACGCGACACCGGTGATGGTGTCGCCGCGATCGAAGGTCTCCTGCAGCTTGTCCATCGCGAGCGGCAGCAGGTCGCTGAGCGGCATCGTGGAGTCGATGACCCGGTCCTCGGCCACTTCGAACATCTTCGTCTCGGCCTCGTCGAGCGCTTTCGTGACATCGTCCGGCTCCATGTACGCGAGCTCGGCGATCTCGCTCGCCACACTGATCATCCGCCGCAACACCGCAGTGTCCTGAACGATCTTGGCGTAGCGGTTCGCGTTCGAGATCGCGGGTGTGGCGTTCTGCAGTTCGAGCAGGAACTGAGGCCCGCCGATCTCGTCGAGCAGACCACTCCGACGAAGCTCGTCGGCGACGGTGACGACGTCGATCGGCTGCCCCGTGGTCATCAGACCACGGACCGCTGCATAGATGTGCTGATGGGCCGGCTTGTAGAAGTGATCGACCAGGAGACCGAGCTCGGCCACGTTGCCGACCACGTCTCGTGACAGCAACAGCGCCCCGAGCAGGCTCTCTTCGGCATCCAGGTTGTGCGGCGGGACACGGCCCTCGTTGCGACGACCGGAGGGAGATCGACCACCACTGTTGCGGTCACTGTTGCCGCCGCCGTTGCGGTCATCGTTGAATGCCATGGGACCACCACCTTCGTCGGACGACCATGTGGATCGCTAGTGCCAACTACCTGTGTCTTTCCTGGGGACAACCAGTGTCGCCTGTGGACACCATCGGAACGCGGAGCCCCGATGGGCGCGACGTCACGATCTGCGAAAGTCTTGGATGACCAGGGGCCCCGTACGAAGGGGGACTGGATCGAGGGGGTGTGCATCACGGGGCGCGACGGATGAGCAACGTGTGGACAACGAGGGCGATTCCCCGACCGCGGTTACCGCGGTCGGGTTCTCGGGCGCTCGATCACCGGTTCGGGCCTGATGGCTCAGGCCGGTTGGTTCGGGACTGTTGGTTCAGGCCTTGACGACGTCGATGTTCACGGGGAACTCGACATCGGAGTGCAGCTTCACCGAGACGCTGTACGCACCGAGCGTCTTGATCTGTTCGACGTGAAGCTTCCTGCGGTCGATCGAGATGTTGGCCTGAGCGTGGATCGCCTGGGCGATGTCGCCCGTGGTGACGGAACCGAACAACCGGCCCTCGGAGCCGGCCTTGGCGGTGATGGTGATCGTGCGTGCCACCAATGCCGACGCGATGGTCTGCGCCGACTCACGGTCGGCGGCATCGCGGAGGTCACGGGCGCGGCGCATCGCCTTGGCTTGGCTGACGGCACCGTCGGTGGCAACCAGGGCATGGCCCTTCGGAAGCAGGAAGTTGCGGGCATGCCCGTCGCTCACCTCGACGATGTCGCCGCGCTTGCCGACGCCGACCATGTCATTGCGGAGAATCACCTTCATGATCAGGCCTCCACCTCGGACTCGACGGAATCGGTCGAATCGACCGACGATGTGCTCGTCGTCTCGACGGAAGCATCGACGTCGGGCGCAACGGCCTCGTCGCGACGAGGGCCACGCTCGCGACGCTCGTCGCCGTCACGCGGCGGGCGGCCCGCCCTGGTCTGCGACACGCGCTTGGTGTACGGCAGGAGGGCCATCTCGCGAGCGTTCTTCACGGCATTGGCGATGTCGCGCTGCTGCTGGACGTCGTTGCCGGTGACCCGGCGGTTGCGGATCTTCGAGCGATCGCTGACGAAGCGCTGCAGGAGGTTGACGTCTTTGTAGTCGACGAACTCCACCTTCTCGGTGACGAGCACGCTGGTCTTCTTCTTGAACTTCTTCGGATTGGCTTCGCGAGGAACGCGAGCCTTGTTCTTCTTGCTGGTCATAGGTCTCTCGGTTCGAAACGATCAGTGTGATCGATGGTGAATCAGATACGGATCAACGGTGGGTTGGTCGGTGGGATCTCGAGGAGATCAGAACGGCTCTTCATCGCCGTACACGGGATCAGCGGGGCGCCCGCCGCCGGCGTTGCCGCTCGACGAGTTGCCACCGCCCTGACGGCCCTGGCCGCCTTGGCCACCTTGGCCACCTTGGTAGCCACCGCCTTGGCTGCCGTCGGTGTTGGTCCGCTGCGTGCGCTCGACGGTTGCCGTCGCCCAACGGAGGCTCGGTCCGATCTCATCGGCGACGATCTCGACGACGTTGCGCTTCTCGCCCTGTTGGGTCTCGTACTCACGCTGCTCGAGGCGACCGGTGACGATCACCCGGGATCCCTTGGTGAGCGACGCGGCTGCGTTCTCGCCGAGTTGATCCCATGCGCTGACGTTGAAGAACGACACCTTCTCCTGCCATTCGCCGTTCTGCTGATAGCGACGATTCACGGCCAGCCCGAAGCTGGCGATGCCCTTGCCACCCGTCGTGAAACGGAGCTCGGGATCGCGGGTCAGGTTTCCAACGATGGTGACGGTGTTGTCGGCCATGATGGCCTCCTTCGTGGACGGGGTCCGGTGGGACCTGCGGCCGTCAGGCCGCAGCCTCCGACATGCCGCGGCGCTCGGCCTCGGCATCGGGCAGACGGATGAGCTTGTGGCGGACGATGTCGTCTGCGATGCGGAACGAACGCTCGAGTTCGTCGAGGGCGCCGCCGGTCGCGAAGAGGTTCATGACCACGTAGTAGCCATATTCCTTCTTGTTGATCGGGTACGCGTACTGACGGCGGCCCCACCAATCGGGCTTGCCGTGCACCGAGCCACCTGCTGCGGAGATCGAGTCGGTGATCGACTTGATCCACGCCCGGGCGGCGGTGTCTTCGAGGTCACCATCGATGATGACCATGAGTTCGTAGGCACGCTGCATGCGTGTGGAACCTCCCTTCGGACCCGATGCTGTTCCTGCAGCTCCGGGGCCCCGTGATGGGGCAGGGTGAATATGACCCGGTGAGCGTAACGGGTGATTCGCAACATGGCACTAGTCGATCACGAGGGTGTGACACGACCGATACGGTCGGCGACATGGATCTGCAGGCCTGGCTCCTCGACTCCCACTCCGACGTCCGCCGCCGTCTGTTCGGCTCGGTCGTCCAACACATCCCCACCAGCCGGTGGCATGAGCAGGTGGACGGCGGTGGCTCCAGCATCACCTGGCTGCTGCTCCACCTCGCCCGCCATCAGGATCTGGCCATCGCCACGGTGATCCGCAACAAACCGCCGCTGTTCCTCGCCCATGCCTCGGCCCTCGGGCTCGTCGATGCCCCGCTCTCGAGCGGGATCGGAGAGAGCGAACAGGTCGAGGTGTCAGCGGCGGTTCCACCCGAGGCGCTCGCGACGTACGTGATCGCCACGTTCGACGCCACCGAGCGGTGGCTCCGCAAGGTGTCGGCGATGTCCATGGCCGTCGTGCCCGACACCAGGCGCCGTCTCCACACCAAGGCGCAACTCGATCCGAACGAACTCGACTGGCTGTTCGGCATGTGGAGTGGTCACACCGTCGACTGGTTCGTCCAGTGGCCCGTGATCGGCCATGGTCAGGGCCATGTCGGTGAAGCGATCGCCGTCCGCAACCGCATGGGTCTGAGCCCGTTCTGATCAGCCGGCAGAGCCGGTGCGCGCTCGGCGGCCGCCTCCTCCGACGGGCAGGACTCGTAGGAGGTGATGCCAGCGGCACGCCACACAGGCCTCGACGACGTACGCGGTGAGGTCGTCGGAGCGCTGGTTCAGGGCCGACATCTCCTTGGCCGTCGACACACACCGGCCCTGGGCCGGCAGGCGCGACCCGAAGACGTAGGTGACGAGCCGCAGTGTGGCGTCCTGGCAGATCGGACACGGCGAGCGGCTCTCTGCGCCGACGTTGCGCGCCGCTCGGATCAGTTCGGGGTGGGCGTCGCACACCTGGTCCTGTCGGAGTCGCCCGCGCCGGAACTCGTTGACGAGGTGACGGCGCGCCAGCCGGTGGTCGACGACACCTCGACCGGCGCCACGCAGCGCGCCGGGGGAGAACTGCCCTTGGCCTTTCGTCGACATGCCCACAGAGGCTACCGACGTCCCGGTCACCGAGCCGGTGACCGTGACCGACCGGGTCCACCCCATCGAGGCGCGTCGAGGCGCGTCGATGGACCCCCATCCGACAGCAAGCAACCGATCAGGTCCCCGGCCGATCCGCAGCCGTGCCGATCCGATCGGTCACACTGGGGTGATGAGCACCAACGTCTGGTTCGGGAAGGGTGTCGCCGACGACGGCGAATTCCGCTTGTGCGGTGCCGTCAGCGGGAAGCGGACGATCGAACTCGGCATCGCACCCGTGCCGTCGTCGACCGTCGCAAATGCCATCGCCCTCGCTGTTGCCGGCGCCAAGTCGATCGTCGTCGACCCGAATGCCGATCGCATCGCCGAGATCCGCCGCCAGGCCGAACTGGCCGAGGTTCGCGTCGAGTGTCACCTCGGCGATCTCGCCGACCTGGGTTTCGCCACCAGCGGGTCGGTCGATCTGGTCGTGGCCACGCAGACCCTCGACCACGTCGACGATCTGCCACGGCTGCTGCGGCAGGTGCACCGCGTGCTGCGGCCCGACGCGTCGTTCGTGGTGTCGCTCACGCACCCCTTCGCCGCCATGTTCGATGCCGGGAGCGCCGCGCCACAGCGGCGATACGGGATGCCGGCGCGGTCGATCGGCGAGCTGTTCATGAGCTTCGAGCGCAGCAACTTCCACATCGACGTGATGCACGAGCTCACGCCGCTCTCGGCGCGCGACGCATTGGTGCCGACGGTCCTCCTGATGCGCGCCCGCAAGCTCGGCGTCTGACCTCGCGGGGTCACCTCGACCGATCGGCCCACCACTGCTGCAGGCGACGAGTGGCCTCGGCGGTCCCGAGGACGCCGGCGTTGAGTCGGAGGTCCGTGAGGAACCCGAGCGCAGTGCCCACGTCGCGCCCGGGTGCCAGGCCGAGCACAGCCATCACCGACGCTCCGTCGAGCTCGGGCTGCAGATCACCGAGATCCTCGGCCGATGCGAGCACCCCGATGCGGTCCTCGAACGCGTCGAGCCCCACCGTCAGTCGAACGGAGGCTTCGGTTCGCAGGAGCGTCGCCGTGGCGCGGGCCATCACCAGCGCCTCACCCAGCAGCGACCCCGCATCACGAACCACGCGGCGGACCTCGCCGTCTGTCCACGAAGGACCTGACGCGGATGCCTCGCCGGCGTGCGTCACGAGCCGCTCGTGGATGGCGACCAACGTGCCGATGGCCTCGATGTGGGCGACCGAGTCGCGCAGCCGTCGCATGCTGTGCCGAGCCGATTCAGCTCCGAGCGAGCTGAGCAGCGCAGCCCATCGAGTGAGCCGTCGAACATGCCGGATCGTGTGATCGCCCACCGGCACGCTGGAGGCGAGAGCGATCGCGTGACTCAACGCGTCGGGGTGCACCGATGCCTCGAGGGTGCGGTCGGCCAACGCCCCGACATGGGGCACCGCGTGACGGGCGAGCCCCGTGTCGGTCACGAACCGCAGCCCGGCGAGCGGCGACGGCGCCCCGAGCAACTTGTCGAGCTCGTCGCGGATCCGTTCGGCGGACACGATCGCCAGCCGGTCACCCATGGATCGAACGGCGTCGACGAGCTCGGGCACGGGCACCAGGTCGTAGCGCGTGATGAACCGTGCGGCACGCAGCATGCGCAACGGATCGTCGCCGAAGCTCTCGGCCGGGGTGAGCGGCGTTCGCAGCACACGGTTCGCGAGGTCGTCTGCCCCGTGGAACGGATCGACCAGGGCAGGTGCCGGCGACGTCACGTCGATCGCCATTGCGTTCACGGTGAAGTCTCGCCGGGACAGGTCGGCCCCGATGTCATCGGAAAAGGCGACGTCGGGTTTGCGCGATCCCCCCTGGTAGGCCTCGGAACGATGGGTGGTGATCTCGAACACCCGGCCAACGACTTCCGACCCGGCCACCTCCGACCCGGCCACCTCCGACCCGGACACCTCCGACCCGGCCACTCTTTTCATGGCACCGATCGTGCCGAAGCGCTCGCCCTGGGTCCAGATCGCGTCGGCCCACCCCTGCAGCAGCCGCTTGATCTCCTCTGGATGCGCCGAGGTCGTCGCGTCGAGGTCGAAGTCATCGAGGTGGGCGGTGGTGGCGACGAGGTCGCGCACGGTGCCGCCCACCAGGAACAGCCGGTGACCCGCGGCTGCGAAGCGCTGTGCCAACCCCTCGAGTTCGACCATCACGGCGCCGAAGCGTTCCGAGGTGAACAGACCGTCGACCGGGCTGTCGGAATCGTTCATCGCTCGATGATCGGCGACGGTCGAACGCGGCGCTGCGGGTTCACGAGCGAGTCTGACGCTCACGCCAGAACGAGATGATCGCGTCGAGCTGGCGCCCCCCGGGCCCCCCGGACGTCGCTGTCTCGCTGAGATCGACCGGTTCGGGTTCTTCGCCCGCCAGCACGCCGACCACGCCAGCGGCGCACCATGCCAGGGCATCGAGGTCGTAGCCGCCCTCGAGCATCACGATGCGCCGACCCCGCGGCACCCATTCCATCGCCCGGGTCGTCATGGTGATGTAGTCGCCCGAGGTGAGGCCCAGCTCGGTGATCGGGTCGAATCGGTGTGCGTCGAATCCTGCGGAGATGATCAACCATGTCGGCGCGAACGCCTCCACTCGGGGTGCAATCAGCTCATCGAAGGCACGCAGGTACACATCGCCGGTCGTGCCCGGCGGCAGCGGCACGTTCATGGTGTACCCCTCGCCGACGCCCGACCCGACCTCGGTGTGACGACCGGTTCCCGGGTAGAGGGGCCACTGGTGCAGGCTCACGAACAGCACCCGTGGGTCGTGGTAGAAGACGTCCTGGGTGCCGTTGCCGTGATGTGCGTCGTAGTCGAGGATCAGCACGCGCTCGCCCTGATCGGCCAAGGACGCGGCGAGCACCGCGACGTTCGAGATGAGGCAGAACCCCATCGACTCGGTCTGGTTCGCGTGGTGCCCCGGTGGACGCACTGCGCAGAACGCGGCATCGCCCTCTCCGCGGCGGAGGGCCTCGGCGGCCGTCAGCCCGGCACCGGCAGCCAGGGTCGCAGCCCGCCACGTGCCGGGCGAGGCATACGTGTCGGCATCGAGGCGGCCACCACCCGAACCGGAGATGCGTTCGATTCGTTCCAGATAGGCCCGCGGGTGCACCCGTTCGAGATCTTCTCGCGACGCCGCGATCGGCTCGAGCGGGACGAGCGCATCGGACGAGGCGTACCGACGGATGCCCGACAGCACCGCCTGGAGCCGCTCGGGTCGTTCGGGGTGGCGCGGCCCGGCCAGATGTTCGAGGTACGCAGCGTGGGTACTGAACAGCACGGACACGTCTCCGACGCTACCGTCCTGGAGGAATGAGCCGGGTGCTCCGAACCCTGCGCTCGCCGGCGAACGCGTCGACCTCTCGGTCCACGACAGGCCGGACGAGCAACATCGTCCTCCGCGGCACCCCGGTGCCAGCGCGAGCTCACCCCTGCGCGGGTCAACCGGGGTTGGCCCAGATCGTGGTGCTCGACGGCACCGCCGTCCCCACGCCCGAACACTTCCGGATCTGGAGCGCCACCCTCGCGAGCCACGGTTTCGACCGACTTCGGACCGGAGCACTGTCGCCACGACAGGCAGGCCAGGCCGAACGCGCCGGACTGCAGTGCGTTCAGGAGTTGGCCCTCCTCGACGTCGATGCTCCCTTCACGATCACGCCGTCCGCACACCGCACTCGAGGATTGCGCGCCGACGAACTGACCGTCATCGCCGAGATCGACCAGGCCGCATTCGGGCCCAACTGGTCGCTCGATGCCGAGATGCTCTCCGACATCCGCCACGCCACGCCCTCACACCGAGCGCGCACGGTCAGCATCGACGGAAGCATCGTTGCGTTCCTCGTGTCGGGACGGGCCGCACGCACGGGCTACATCCAACGCCTCGCTGTCTCGCCCGATGCCCAACGGCAGGGCATCGCCAACTCCCTGCTCCTCGACGCGATGCGATGGATGCGACGCTCGCGGATCACCCGCGCGTTCGTGAACACCCATGTCGAGAACACTGCAGCCCTCGAGCTCTATCGACGGCACGGCTTCGTCCAGCTACCGGAACGGCTCCGGGTGTTCGAGGGGCCCGTCGCACCATGAGTCGCCGTTGCAGGAGAACCTTCGACACGAACGGACGCCGGCGGCTGCTCGTCGTCGCGGTCGCCGTGAGCGCAGCGACGCTTGCGATCGCCGGTAGCACCCCCGGCGACGCCGGCACCGACCGAGTGAGCACTGTCGCAAACGGACCCTCGACGCGTGCCACCGGCGAGCTGACCCTGATCGATCAGACGTTCAACGTCGCCCAGGATTCGTCGTTCGACATCACACTCGCGGTACCGCTGGCGGTCGATGTCGCCGACTTCGATGCGCGCTCCGTGCTCGTCATCACCAGCCATCGCGCGATCACCGACCGCCGCGAGTTCAAGGAGTCCGTCGAGGGCGATCTCAAGGGAATCGAGGACAGCTTCGACGTGTCGCTCGACCCGTTGCAGGCCGACCTCAACCGGCTCGGTGTCACCGAGAGCACCATCAGCATCCGGGTGCCCACCGAGTCGGTCACGCGAACGCCGGAAGCGCTGCAGATGTCTCAATCCGGCGTGCACGCCGTCGTGATCGAACTGAGGATCGACGGACGACCCGCCGGCGATGTCACCACCTACGTCAATCGATTGCCATCCGTGCCTTCCACGGCCGGGCCCTTGGCCGTGTCGATCGTGGCCCGGCAGGTGTCGCTCCCCGTCATCGGCGACGATGGTTCCGTGACGCTCAGCAACACGGCGCGCGCCGAGCTCACGCAGTTGGCCGACACCTTGGCCAGCCTCGACGCCACTGCGGCTACTGCGGGAACACCCGTGCCTCGCGGGGTGCAGGTGGAGCCGTCGGTGCTGCAAGCCGTGGCCGACACCGAGCCCGAACTGGCGAGTTCCCTCTTGCCTGGCCTTGCTGCGGGCGACGTGATCGCTGCCCCTCGGCTCCCGCTCGATCCGTCGGCGGCGGCCGCAGCCGGTCAAGAAGCTCGCTACGGCGATTGGCTCCGAGAGGGCGAGGACATCCTCGGGGCGATCCTGCCGAACACCGCGATCGACCGAACGGTGATCATGGTCGACGATCGGACGAGCGCTGCGGCCGTCGCGATGCAGCGCAACCTCGGCGCGCAGCTCATGGTGCTGCCGTGGGACTTCTACACCGACCTCGAGGGCAACCTCGGCATGGTGACGGACATCTCGCAACTGCTGACCATCGAGCTCGCCGACGGTCAGCCCGTTCCGGCAGCCGTCGTCGACGACTTCATCGGCATGCAGATGGTTCGTGGTGCCGAGGAGCCGTTGCTGACCGCCGTCGAGATCGCCGCCGAACTGGTCGTGCTCGCTCGCGACCTCGACATCGACGGTGAAGTCGTCGAACGCCACGGTGTCGTGCTCGCTCTCCCCGACCTGGGTGTGCCCGACGCCGCGTTCATGGCCGAACTCGCGCCCCTGCTCGCCACCTCCCCGGCGCTGCGGCTCGTCACACCGAGCCAGCTCAAGACCAGCACCACGACCCTGCTCAACGATGGTCGGTTGGTGACCCTCAGCCTTCCCGACTCAGCCGGCCCCGACATGTCGGCCCGCCTCGCCCTGCTCGAAGAGGTCTCCGGCGATGTCCTCGCATACGCCAGCATCCTGCCCGACGACGCTCCCGACATCGCCCGCTGGACCGCCACGCTCGAGGCGCTCCCGTCCACGGCACTCACCGACGAACAGGCCGATGCCGCGATCGCCCGCCTCAACGCCGACTTCGCCGCCTACCGAACCGCAGTGGTTGCACCTGAACCGTTCGCGTTCACCCTCACCGGTCGCCAGAGCGAACTGCCCTTCTCGATCGGCAACACCTCCGATCAGACGATTCGAGTGCGAGTCAATCTCAGCTCACCGAAGATCCGCTTCCCCGCAGGAGACCAGATCGTCGAGATCGCTCCCCGAAGCGAGACCGACGTCGTGATCGAGGTCGAGGCGCTGAGCAACGGCAAGTCCAGCGTCTTCCTGCGCGTCTACGCACCGGCCGAGAATCGCACGGTGCAGCTGGCACCCGAGGTGGTGCTCACCGCCCGGGTCAGCTCGTTCGCCGGTCTCGGCCAGCTCATCACCGGAGCCGGGTTGTTGCTGGTGATGTCGTGGTGGGCTCACCACGCTCGATCGAACCGCCGCAAGGCGCTCGCAGCTCGTCATCAGGCGCGACACCCCACCGCCCACCGCGAGGTCGCGTCGCCACCGACCGCCGATGCAGCCGATGCTGCCGCGACCGATGAGGTGGCCGATGAGGTGGCCGAGATCTCGCCGGACGCTGCCGCCAGTAGCCTTCCGCCCTCGTGAACACGTCAACCGTTCGTCTCGTCACCGACTCTGC
Source organism: Actinomycetes bacterium (assembly GCA_031400715.1). Taxonomy (GTDB): domain Bacteria; phylum Actinomycetota; class Acidimicrobiia; order Acidimicrobiales; family Ilumatobacteraceae; genus VFMC01. Next base: position 15,648 of record JANNQK010000043.1, read on the forward strand.
CTGCGACCTCCCCCAGTCGGTGGTCGACCAACTCGGCATCGAGGTCGTTCCGCTCACCATTCGCATGGGCAACGACGAGTACGTCGACCGCCGCGACCTCACTCCCGCCGAGTTCTGGGCCCGGTGCGCCACCCTTGCGCAGTTGCCCGAGACCGCCGCACCGGCGCCCGGTCAGTTCGAAGCCGCGTATCGGAAGCTCGCCGCAGAAGGCGCAACCGCGATCGTCGTCGTGTCGCTCAGCGCAGCCCTGTCGGCCACCATGCAGAGTGCTGAGTTGGCTGCCCGCTCGGTGGCCGGCGAGATCCCTGTCACCGTGGTCGACAGTCGCAACTGCACGTTGGGCCTCGGCATGATCGTCGCCGACTGTGCCCGCTTGGCCCGTGGCGGCAGCGATCTCGACGCCGTCGTGGCACGCGCTCGCGACCTCGCGCAGCGAACCCGGGTCTGGGGTGCTCTCGACACCCTCGACAACCTCAAGAAGGGTGGCCGCATCGGTGGAGCGAGAGCGCTGCTTGCGTCGGCGCTCGCGATCAAGCCGATCATCGAAGTTCGCGACGGCAAGGTGGAACAAGGCGGCAAACAGCGCACCAGATCGAAAGCACTGGCGTTCCTGGTCGAGAAGGTGCAGAGCATCTCAGCCAACGGGGGAAGGATCGAGAACCTCGCCGTGCTCCACGCGGACTGCAGCGATGTCGACCAGTTCGTCGACATGCTTCGCCCCCACTACGCCGGTGAGATCGTGATCGGCGACATCGGCCCCGTCGTGGGCACCCACGCCGGTCGCGGCACCATCGGCGTGGCCTTCCAGGAGTGCTGATCCCCTCGTCCGCTGTGCGGGCCGTACACGTCTGCGTCGTCACCCGGGCCCGACATGCCGCGTCGACCGCAGGGGATTGCCGGAACCTGGGCTGCGCCCCCCACTAGCGTTCACGAGCGGACATGTCCACGACCACCAGCCCCCCACCGCTGCCGCCGGCAGTCCTTGCCCAGCGCTATCGCCTGGAGCGTCGTCTCGCGCAAGGCGGCATGGCTGAGGTGTGGCTGGGCACCGACTTGTCGCTGTCGCGGCAGGTGGCCATCAAACTGCTCAAACCGAACCTTGCGAGCGACCCTGTGGTCGCAGAACGATTCCGCCGTGAAGCGATCGCTGTCGCCCAGCTGAACCACCCGAACATCGTCGCGGTGTACGACGCGATCGAAGACAGCGGTCGGCAAGCCGTGGTGATGCAGCTCGTGAACGGCAAGAGCCTCCGTCAGCTGCTCGACGAGCAGAAGAAGCTCAGCCCTGAGCTCACGATCCACATCGGCTCATGCGTCGCCGGTGCGCTCGATGCTGCCCACCAGGCCGGCATGGTGCACCGGGATGTCAAGCCGGGCAACATCCTGATCACGCCCGATGGCCGCGTGTTGCTCACCGACTTCGGCATCGCCAAGGGGCTCGAACCGAGCGGCGACGACCTCACCAACGACAACATCATGATGGGAACGGCCAAGTACCTCTCACCCGAACAGGTTCGCGGCAAGCGCCTGGACGGTCGTGCTGACCTGTACTCGCTGGGCCTCGTGCTGTACGAGTGCTTGGCGGGCCGAGTGCCGTTTCTCGGTCAGAACGATGCGGACACCGCGCTTGCCCGCCTCCAGCGCGACCCCACCGACATCACCCGGCTTCGGCCGACGCTGCCGGCCGGCCTGCCTGAACTGATCCATCGCCTGCTCGCACGCCGACCTGATCAGCGCTATCCCTCGGGGGCGGCACTGCGCATCGCGCTGAACGAGGTTGCGGCTCGGGCCACCGATGCCACGCTGCCCGACATCACGGCATCCACCAGTGCCCCCCGACCAGCCTCGATCGACCCGACGCTGCGCAAGCCGTACGACCAGGCCGGCACCCATCCGATGCCTGCCCGCGATCCACTTCTGCCGTCCGGCGATCGAGGAGGGGCCACCGGTGCCACACCGGTCGGTCGCGACGAGCGTCGGTCGACCGGTCAGGTGCCCGTCACGCCGGCGCGCGGCAGCGCGCCGCGCACGACCGGAGGGCGCCCGGCAGGACCGCCGGTTCGTGCTGATCGCGACCGCACCCCCACCGGGTCGGCACCGATCTCGCGCCGCCCGAACCGCAAGTTCGAACACCGCCGGGGCCCCTCGCTGATCGTGGTCGGTGGTCTGCTCCTGGTGGCGACGATCGTCAGTGCGATCCTGTGGAACACGATCGGCGCCGACAGCGACGGCGGTGAGTTCCCGATTCCTACGCCGGCCACGATCGACCCGGCCAGCGGGGCCGCAGCACCGGACGGCACGCTCGTCGCCGCGGATGTCGCCGGCGCTGCGCCGCTGCCCGAGTCGACGTCATCGAACCCAGCAGACGCGGCCGACCTCAGCGTTCGGACCTACGACCTCGATCCCGTCGATCCCCAGGAGAACGACGATCTGGTCGGCCTCGCGATCGACGGCGATCTCGCCACATCGTGGAGCACCACGTGCTACGAGAGCAGTCGGCTCGGCGCCGGACCGGTCGGCATCGCGATCACCTTGCCGACACCGACGGCGGGCCGGCTCGCGGTCGACGTCGCCTCCGAGTCGTGGTCGATCCTGGTGTACACCACCCTGTCGAACGAGATGCCGGCGAGCCTCACCGAGTGGGGTGAGTCGGTCGCGTCGCAGAGCGACGATGCGCCAGAGCACTTCGAGGTCCCGCTCACCGGACAGGCCAAACACATCGCCGTGCTGTTCACCGAAGTCGGCCCGAGTCGTGCGTGCACCCCGGGCTTGCCTCACAGCGGCGCGATCGCCGAAGTTCAGTTCACCGCGTCGGCGTGACGGGCGGATCAGAGCCGTGCACACACCCGACGAGCACACCCCAGGCGAGCTGGGTGACGGTGACGCTCGGGCCGCGGCGCGCACCCATGAACAGGCGCTGATCGATGCTGCCGTCGGAGGCGACCGAGGTGCGATGGACCAGCTCCTTCGCGCCCACTACGACCGGGTCTTCGCCGTGTGCAAGCGGATCACCGGCAACGACGCCGACGCTGCCGACGCCGCCCAGGAGGCGCTCATCGCCATCGTGCGCGGTCTTCCGAGGTTCGATGGGCGTTCCTCGTTCGGAACCTGGGTGTATCGCATTGCCACCAATGCGAGCCTCGACGAGCTTCGGCGCCGGCGCCGGCGTCCCACCCTGTCCGACGGCTCGAGCGACTCGCGTTCCGAGAGCGGTGACCGCGATCCACGACTCGCCGATCCCAACAGTGAGCGTGGCATCGAGTTGATCACCGACCGCGACCAGTTGGACCAGGCCTTGCGACACGTGCCCGAGGAGTTCCGAGTGCCGTTGGTCCTGCGCGACGTGGGCGACCTCGACTACGCCGAGATCGCCGCCACCCTCGACATCCCGGTCGGTACGGTGAAGAGTCGGATCGCCCGAGGCAGGGCGGCGTTGGCTCAGATCATACGAGCCGGGAACCACGCCGACCCCGACGAACGTCCAACCCCACGTTGACCCTGCCATGCACTGTCTCCGCACCTCACGCCATCTCCTCCCATGACTGATCCACTCGACCCCCTGACGCCCGACGACGACCTGCTCGCCGTGAGCGCGCTGCTCGACGGTACCGCCACGCCCGAGGACGAGGCGCGTCTCGCAGCCGACGATGCACTGGGCGAACTGCTCGCCACGCTGCGAGCTCAGCGCGGAGCCCTCGCCGACGTCGCCGTCGGGTCCCGCGGTCGTGAGGATGCGTTGGCTGCAGCGCTGACTGCGTTCGACGAACTGCACGCACGTGACCTCGGAGCGAGCACCGGCGATGACGTCGATGCGCGGCCTCCCCTCGTACAGGACCCGGAACAGGGCCCGGAACAGGGCCCGGAGCCGGCGGCACCCTCGACGAACGTGATCCGATTCGAACGCCGCCGCACTTCGTACCGCCTCCTCACCGGGGTCGCCGCGGCCATCGGCATCCTGTTCGTCGGGGCCCTCGTGGCGGGCGGTCTGGGTTCGATGGGAGGCGACGACGAGGAGAACTCGTCCGTGGCGTCCGAGGCTGCGGCGAAGACCGCCGCACCGGCCGAAGCGTTCGCCGATGACGATCCAGCGACGCCGATGGTCGAGTCCGCGGAAGCCATGGGCGCCGACGTGGCCGCCGGCGGCACCGCATTCGACAGCAGGTCATCGACTGCGATGGAGACCGAAGGTGCCAGTGAAGCAACGGAGGCGCCCGCCGCAACAGAGGCGCCCGCCGCAACGGAGAACTCGTTCGATTCGATCGACGGCGGGGCCGAGGTACAGGTCACGATCAACACACCGCAGCAGTTGCTCGACTACGCCAACACCCAACAGACGGTACTGCCGCTCCCCGGCCTCGGTCTGCCCTGCGTGACCGAGGGCTTCCAGGCGATCGGGCAAGTGACCTATCAGGGCACTCCCTCCGTGGTGGTACGCGATCCGTCGACAGGTTCCGTGAGCGTTCTCGACCTCACGGGCACGTGTGCGGTGGTGGTCACCGTCGATCCCTGACCTCGCCCGACCTCGCCCGACCGAGGGGCAACCGTGCCGGCAGACGTTGCTCAGCACCCGCCCGGTTAGGATGCGCAGCCATGGCCGGCAACCCGCTGAACAACCCCAACTGGGCCCCAGAACTCGCGAACACCGTTGATCGGTACGTCAGCATGGTTCGCGACAAGGTGACCGGCAAGGCCGTCGTCGCTGTGCGCGGCATCGTCTTCGGCGTCATCGTGGTGTTCACCGGGATCGCTGCGCTGATGCTGTCGGTGATCATCGGGACCAAGCTCGTGCAACGAGTGGTGAACATCGGCGGTGCCATCGATCGTGACTCGAGCGTGTGGGTGTCGTACATGGTGATGGGCGGCGTGCTGTTCCTCGCCGGGCTCTTCTGCATGCGCAAGCGCCGCACTCCCGTCGCTGCCGGCAGCCAGGCAGCCAAGTGACCACATCCACGAGCTCCCCGGCCGGCGGCATGGTCCGTGAGGTCATCATCATCGGATCTGGACCTGCGGGTCTGACCGCCGCGATCTACACCGCCCGAGCCAACCTCGCTCCGCTCGTCATCGAGGGCGAACCGTCGAGCACGAGCGATCAGCCGGGTGGACAGCTGATGCTCACGACCGACGTCGAGAACTTCCCTGGTTTCCCCGAAGGGATCATGGGCCCGGAACTGATGATGAAGTTCCGTGAGCAGGCCGCCCGGTTCGGGGCCGAGTTCCTGACCGAGAAGGTCACGGCGATCGACTTCAGCGAGCGTCCGTTCAAGGTGTGGGTGCGCGATCAGCTCCATCTCGCCCACTCGATCATCGTGTCCACGGGCGCCCAGAGCCTGATGCTGGGGTTGGAGAAGGAACCAGCACTCCTCGGCCATGGGCTGTCCACGTGTGCCACCTGTGACGGCTTCTTCTTCCGTGGTCAGGAGATCGCCGTGGTCGGCGGTGGTGATTCGGCAATCGAGGAAGCAACGTTCCTCACCAAGTTCGCGTCGAAGGTGTTCCTCATCCATCGCCGTGACAGCTTGCGTGCGTCGAAGATCATGCAGGAGCGGGCGCTGAACCACCCGAAGATCGAGATGGTGTGGAACACCGCCGTCGACGACCTCATCGGCGACCAGAAGCTCGAAGGTGTCGAGTTGCGCAACACGGTGACCGGCGAGAAGTCCACGCTCGCGGTCACGGGTTTGTTCGTCGCCATCGGGCACCGGCCGAACACCGACCTGTTCACAGGCGTGCTCGACATGGAGGACAGCGGGTATCTGATCACCAAGGCTGGTTCTTCCTACACCAACATCGACGGCGTGTTCGCATGCGGCGACGTGCAGGATCACACCTACCGCCAAGCGATCACCGCCGCAGGCTCAGGGTGCATGGCTGCCATCGACGCCGAGCGCTGGCTCGAGGCTCAACACGCCTGAGCCACCCCGGCTGAACGACGGGCCGACGGGCCGACCGACATCACCCGGAATGCCGAACACCCGACGGCGGTTGTCGCTTGTTACAATTCCGTGTCCACGCTGACCGTCGGTTCCTCACCTCGGCACGTCGCAGGACCTTTCGAAAGGATCCGCCATGGCAGATGGCATCGTCACGCTCACCACCTCCACCTTCGACGAGACCGTCGCCTCGAGCGATACCCCGATCCTCGTCGACTTCTGGGCGGAGTGGTGCGGTCCCTGCAAGATGATCGCCCCGATCCTCGGTGAGATCGCTGCGGAGTACGCCGGCAGCCTCACCATCGCCAAGCTGAACGTCGATGAGAACCCCGACCTCGCGATGCGGTTCAACGTGATGAGCATCCCGACGTTGCTCGTGTTCGACAAGGGCGAAGTGGCGAAGCGCTTGGTGGGAGCAAAGGGCAAAGGCGCCATGCTCCAGGAGCTCCAGGAATTCCTGCCTCCTTCCCGCTGACGTCGGGCCAGCGCGGCGAGGCTGTCCGCGATCTGCAACGCCGGCTTGCGGCCGCAGGCTTCCCTGCGGGCGCATCTGCACGCATCGGCACGTTCTGCGACGCGACCGAGGCTGCCGTGCGCGCGTTCCAACTCCAGCGTGGTCTCCGCGTCACCGGCGTGTGCGACGAGGAGTGCTGGAAGGCCCTCGTCGAGGCGAACTGGACCCTCGGCGACCGGTTGCTGCTCCTCACCTCTCCGAACCTGCGCGGCGATGATGTCGGCGATCTCCAGGCGTCATTGGCGCGTCTGGGATTCGACTGCGGACGGGTCGACGGAATCTTCGGTCCCCTGACCGCCAAGGCCCTCGACGACTTCCAATCGAACTGTGGTCTCTCCCATGACGGGGTATGCGGCGCCGAAACGGTCCGCGTCCTGCGTCGTGTCATCGGACAGACAGGTGACGGCCCGGGCATCGCAGCGGTGCGCGAACGCGAGCGACTGCGGCAGGCGCCCACCTCGCTCGGGTCGTTGCGCATCGTGGTCGGCCAGTTCGGCGGCCTCAGCAGCATCACCCGGGCGGTCAGTCGTGAGCTTCGCCTCGCGGGTGCCCACGTGATGTCTCTGGACGAACCCGATGCCGTCGTCCAGGCCAGAACCGCCAACCAGTTCGGCGCGCATATCTATCTCGGCTTCGAGGCCAGCCTCGCCAGCGACACCGCCGTTCACTTCTACAAGGTGCCCACCTTCGAGTCGGTCGGCGGCAGAAGCCTCGCGAGCTGCCTCTCGGAGGAACTGGGGGGATTGGGTCTCGTGGTGGCCCCCGCGTGTGGCATGCGCCTGCCGGTGCTGCGCGAAACAAAGATGCCGGCGGTCCTGGTCACACTCGCTCCGGTGCGGATCGCGGTCGACGCTGCTCCCCGCATGAGTGAACGCGTGGTTCGCTCGGTCCGTCACTGGATGACGGTGTGTACACGCTTCACCTGAGGTTCACAGTTTGCAGCGCTGTCGATGGTTTATCCACAGCTTTGTCCCCCGGATGTGCGTAACGCTCACGTCGAACTCGCGCGTGAGACATCACCTCATGTGGTCACTGACCACTCTCAGCGTTCACATCGGAGGCTGCACCGGTGCTCATCAGGTGATACAGGCGCTCGAGATCCTCAAGATCTGCGAACTCGATCACGAGCTTGCCGCGCTTTGTCCCCATGCTGACGGCCACCCTGGTGGACAAACAGTCGGCGAGCAGTTCTTCGAGTTCCAACAGCCCTGGTGGGCGCAGCCGCCGACCGACCGGTCCACCTTGAATGCCTGTGGATGACGGGGCATCGCCGGCCGAATCGTCGCCAAGGTCGGACGTCGCACCGCCGAGCCCGCTGCTGCGATCACGGACCGCCTCTTCGACGGCACGGACCGACCAACCCTCGGTGACGGCACGGCGTGCGAGCTGTTCCTGGAAGGCTCGATCGGGTGTACCCAGGAGCGCCTTGGCATGCCCGGCTGACAGACGACCGTCGCCGAGGAGGTGCTGAATCGATGCAGGCAGGGACAACAGGCGCAGGGTGTTGGTGATCGCCGACCGACTCTTGCCGACGCGTGTCGCCAGGTGCTCGTGGGTGAACTGAAACTCATCGATCAGTTGCTGGTATGCGGCGGCCTCTTCCAGAGGGGTGAGATCCTGTCGATGAAGGTTCTCGACGAGAGCACGTTCCACCGACCCCCGATCGTCGGTCACCCGAATCACCGCAGGGATCACCGCCAGGCCGGCGCGACGGGCGGCCCGCCACCGTCGTTCTCCTGCGAGCAGCTCGTAGCCCTCCCCGTTCCGGGACGGGCGTACCAAGATGGGCTGCAACACGCCGAGCTCGCCGATCGATGATGCCAGATCGCGGAGCGACTCCTCGTCGAAGTGAACCCGCGGTTGGTTGGGGTTCGGAACGATCGAATCGATCGGCAGCTCTTCGAGACGCGCGACCGTGTCGCTGTTGTCCCCGGCACCGTCCCCCGCCCCGACCTGGACACTGGGGGTGGAGGGGATGAGGGCGCTGAGGCCTTTACCCAATCCGCTCGGACGAGCCACGAATGACCTCCTTTGCAACCTCGCGATATGCGACGGCACCACGTGACGTGGGGTCGAAGGTGATGATCGGCTGCCCGAACGACGGGGCCTCGGACAACCGGACGGTCCGCGGCACCACCGTTCGGCACACCTTGTCGCCGAAGTGTTCACGTACCTCGCGCACCACTTGATCGGCCAACTTCGTGCGAGCGTCGTACATCACGCACACGATCGTGCTGACCTCGAGTCGTGGGTTGAGATTGCGTTTCACCAGGTCGACGTTCCGGAGCAGCTGCCCGAGACCCTCGAGTGCGTAGTACTCGCACTGGATCGGTACCAGAACCTCACTCGCCGCATTCAACCCATTCACGGTGAGGAGCCCCAGCGACGGCGGACAATCGATCAGGACGTAGTCGTAGTCGTCGAGCACGGCTTCGATCGCTCGTCGAAGCCGATTCTCGCGGCTGAACGCCGGCACCAATTCGATTTCAGCTCCCGCAAGGTCGAGGCTCGCAGGTGCGACGAAGAGGTTCTTCACGGCCGATGGCTCGACGCAATCCTCCAGCGGCACCTCGTGCATGATCACGTGGTACATCGAGGTCTCGAGCCCGCGATTTTCGATGCCGAGTCCCGTCGAAGCATTCCCCTGCGGGTCGAGATCGATCACCAGCGTGCGAAATCCCTGTTCGGCAAGACACGCCCCGAGGTTGACGGTGGTCGTGGTCTTTCCGACACCGCCCTTCTGGTTGGCAACCGCGATCACCCGAGGCAATGGACGACCAGGGGTCGGATCGCTAGACGCGCTCGGTGACATGAAGGCCTCGGCTCCTGGTTCGGCGGACGTCAACATCGGTCTGCGCTCGACCTGGGGGTCTGATCGATCGACCTCCGACCGCGCATGATGTTGCGGGTGCAGGATAGCAACTTTCGTCGGAGGGATGTGGTACCTCGGTCGGGCCGATGCATCGGAGGCGGTGTCGGGGTGTCGGAGACGCGAGGGGAGCAGAGCGTCGGGTCGTCACGCAACGATGATGCAGCAGTCCTCCGCATCCGCCATGTTCCACGTGGAACACTGCCGCGGAATGTCGCTCATGCCTGGCCCCCGACAGGCCAACCACAGGCGACACCACCGGCAGTTGGCGCCTGCGTGTGACCGATGATGAATACATCATGGCCGGACCATCGATCGGTTCTTTGCTTTTCCCACGTGCCGACCGACGCTGCGGACGTCGCCACCACCCGCTGCGGCGATGCGCCGACCCAGGCCAGTGGACGGGTCCGCGTGCGGATGACACTGGTCGGGTGGTGACCTCCATGGTCGCGAGAACCGCGACGTCGGCCGGGCGGCACCCACACCTCGACTCGGCACGTTCGGGCGTCCAATCCGATGTTCCACGTGAAACATCAGGCCACCCAGTCGCCGATCCGGCTCGGGTCACCGGAACGTCCGGTATGGAGGCTCGTCATGCCGGGGGGTTCCTCCCGTGTCGCCCGGTGCTGTGACCCGCCGCTTCGCTCCCGCACTCGCCCCGTCGATCCTTCCCCCGCCTTCGCCATCGCCATCGCCCAGACTCGAACCGATTCTGCCTCATTGTCGCGTCCCGCAACGTTCGTCCCTGCACAACCGCGGACAGGACCTCACTCGACCGGAACAGATCTGCGCCTGTTCACCATCGCACGTTCCACGTGGAACCATCACGACCCACTCGTCGGCCAGCCACATGCACGGACGACCGATCGCCTCGCCCATGTGGCACATCGTCTCGAACGCCGACGATCGAACCCTCATCCTGGCGACACACGCTCCGACGCGTGATGTTCCACGTGGAACGCATGACACGGCGCAACGACACAACGGAGCTGTTCTCGGACGACCACCGAAGCACCGATCTCGCGCATACCGCCTCCGGATCCACCACGCTCTCTTTCGAATGAACGGTTCCAGGTGGAGCGTGCAGCGAGAGATGAACGCTGGATCGGTTCCAACATGGGGCCGACGTGGATCGCGTCTCGACCGCCGACGGGTCGCAACCGTTCGCCGCCACGCCTGGACTCGCGTCGATGGTCAGGGCCAGCGCTCCACGTCGCCATGGTTCAGGACGAAATGCGCCCGACGAACAGACGCTCGACCTGGGACTCGGGCCGCTGCAACGCGCAGGTGTCCTGCACGACGCTGACGCGTCAGCTGCGAATCGAAGATCGGCGCCATCGATGCACCGCACCGGCCCGACCGTCGACACGGCCGTCGTCGACCATCATCACCGACACGGCACCATCCGGCAGGCGGTCCGATCCCGGCGGCGGTTCGCTCACGATCAGGCAGCCACCCGGACGTAGCAGCATTTCGGCGAGCTGCAGCACCTCGGACACCGGTCCGAACGAACGCGCAGTGACAACGTCGAACTCGCCTGCTTCACGCCGAACGACCGTGTGGACATCACCGGAGACCACTCGCACCCTCGCCATGGCATCGAGGCCACGGACCCCGAAACGCAGCAGATCGGCGCGCTTGTCGCGCCGCTCGACCAAGGTGACCACAAGATCGGGTCTGCTTGCCGCGATGACCAATCCTGGCAGTCCCCCGCCCGAACCGAGGTCGACCAGCCGGCCGCCGTTCATCTCGTCGGGCAGCGCCGTGACGAAGAGTTCTGCGTGAGCGATCGCGTCGTCGATCACCACGCGACCGATTCCACCGCGTCGCTGGATCTCCGAGAGCACTCGGTGGAGTCGATCTCGGTCGAGCAGATCGGCAGTGGACGGCTTCGGATCGTCCAGGTCAGGATCGTCCGAACCGCTCACGGCACCCGTCGGCCTTCCAGGCTGAGGCTGGTCCTCGGACTCAGGCTGGAGCTCGGGCTCGATCTCTGGCCGGATCGGCCGATGCGTGGACGGAGACGACGATGCCTCAGGTGAGGCCGCACCCCGACCACGGCTCTCGCCGCGCGACGGCTTCGATCCGGGTCAGTCATTCGCCGGAGCGATGACCACGCACCGGCGTGGGTCGTCGCCCTCGGACCGCGTGACGACCCCTTCGACGTCCGACAGCACGTCATGGATCACCTTGCGATCGGACGACGACATCGGCTCGAGACGCTTGGGGGAACCGTCGGCCACCACCTGCTCGGCCACCTGATGGGCAAACCGGCTGAGCGCTTCCTTGCGTCGTTCGCGGTATCCACCGACATCGACGCGAAGGCGCGTGTCGTGATCGCCGAGACGACGCTGAGCAGCAACCCGCGTGAGCTCCTGGAGCGCCTGCAACGTGGCACCACGGGGACCGACGAGCAAGCCGAGATCCGACCCGTCGACGGTGACCTCGAGATCATCATCTTCTCGACGAACAGCGGCAGTTCCGACCAGACCAAAGGCATCGACGACACCCTGAACGAACACCCGTGCCTCTTCGCCTACCTGCGCTGCATCCACCGTGGTCTCCTCCACCTGATCGTTGTTCGCGCTGACAGCGTTCGCTGCGCGCGCTCCGTCCTTGCGGGAGCGGCTGGGACGGACGGACCCGCCTCCGCCGCCCCGTTCCGCGCCGCGTTCTGAAGTGCGGGCCTCATCACTGCGGGCCTCATCACTGCGGGCCGACTCACTGCGGGCCGACTCACCCTCGAACACATCGAAGGGGTCATGACCCGAATCAGACCCGCTGACCGTCGACTCGCGTCCGGCGCCGGCCGCTGTGCGAGCCGTGCCACGACGGGGCTTCGGGGCGGGGGCAACGTCGCTGGCAGCGGCCACCTTGCTTGCCGACACCCGAGCTGGTTTGTCGCCACGAGCTCGCGCCGGCTTGGCGGGAGCGTCCGTGCTGTCAGCCACATCGGCGGATTCGTTCTGATCCACCTTGTCGCCCTTGGCACTCTTCTTCCGGTCACGACGTTCGACCTTGGGGCGGGGAGTGGTGGGTCGAACACGCGCCCGAACTCGGGCCTCGCCCCGAACTCGGCCGAACAGGCCGGCGCGTGGTTCGTCGAGCACCACGATCTCGGCATCGTCCTCGGCGACTCCGAGCTGATCGAGGGCCTTGTTCTTGGCCTCGTCCACGGACTTTCCTGTGGTTTCCACCCATTCCATCATTCGACCTACGACTTCTTCTTGGGCGCTGGACGCGCCGGGGGAGTGGACGAACCGGTCTTGCCGCTCGACGGCGGGCGCGTGGCCCGACCAGACGACGTGGGCCGGTTCTTCGGAGCGGTGACACGCTTGGACGTGGTCGGGGGCGAGCTCTTTGCAGCAGGCTTTGCCTTCGAGTCCTTGGAGTCCTTCGCGTCCTTGCCGAGCGACATGTCGCGCTTGGCCTGGGCGAACAGACCCGTGCCACCGCCGTCTGCCTTGTGCATCTCACGCGCTCGCTCGCCGGCGGCCTGCGCCTGACGGCCGAGCGACTGCTCACCGGCGTAGAACCGCCGGGTGATGTAGTACTGCAGGCCGATCCGGAAGATCGCTTGCGCCATGTAGTAGACGACGAGACCGGTGAGGTAGAAGACCAGGAAGACGGCGAACACCACCGGCAGGTACTGCATGATCTTGGCCTGCATCTCCGACATCGTCGGGCTCACACTCGCCCGAGCGGCCACCATCCGCTGCTGGATGAAATAGAGCGCACCGAGCGCGATCACCAAGAGGGCGTAGATCATGCCCTTGCCGATCGACTCGCCGATCACCTCGAACGGCCGCCTGGCCAGATCGAGGCCCCAGGACAGCATCTCCGTCTTGCCGGCGAGCGACGTGTAGAGAGCGGTGCCCGAGTCGATGAAGTCGGGGTAGAACACCTTCAACCCAGTTGGCTTACCCTGACACAGCGCGAGGGAGTTCGGCGACAAGTCGGCGGTCCCGCAGGTGATCTCCCGCGTCAGGCCGTGAAGCACCTGGAACATGATGATGAACACCGGGAACTGCAGCAACAGGGGGAAACACGAGGCCAACGGGTTGACCTTGTGCTCCTGGTAGAGCTTCATCATCTCTTCGTTGAGCTTCTGGCGATCGCCCCGGTGCTCTTGCTGAAGCTTGCGCAACTCCGGCTGCAGGCGCTGCATCTCGAGCATGCCTTTAGTGGCCTTGAGCTGGAGCGGCGCGGTGATGAGCATCACCACGAGCGCGATCATCGAGATGGCGAGGATGTAGTTGTGGGTGTAGTCGTAGAACTTCGCCAGCAGCCAGGCGGGTCCTTCGAACAGGCCGAGTGCGATCATGCGCGGCGTCGCTTTCTCATGTATCGGGTCTCATCGATCAGGTGGACGGAGGGGAGCGTGCTGTTCGGCACCGGGACGGGATCCCAGCCCGAAGGACCGAACGGGCGACACCGCACGAGACGGCGAACGGTGAGCCAGAGGCCCCGACCGGTTCCATGGACCTCGAACGCCTCGAGGGCATAGGACGAACAGGTCGGTGTGAATCGGCACGGCGACGGCCGTCCGTCGACGGCGCGCTGATACCACATCACGGCGCGCATCACGACGGTGGGCTTCACGACGACTGGCCGCTCGACGGCCTGGGCGGCGATGCCATCCGGCGCGCCTGCGCTCGGACGGAAGCGACCAGCGCCTCGACGTCCGAGCTCAGCTCGGGAAAGGATCGTGCGGCGACCGCTGGGCGGCCGCCCACCAGGTACCAACCGGGTGGCAGCGCTGACCTGCGCGATCGATCCGGTCCCGGCGGGTGAGCCGGACCTGGGTCGATCGGGTCCTGTACCGCCAGCAGCACGCGCAACCGACGCCGTACCTGGTTGCGAACGACGGCCGGCCCGACGGCGCGGCCGATCGCAAAGGCCACGCGAGGCGGCGATGCTGACGGATCGGGGAGAAAAGTGCACCACAACACTCCGGCCCGGGCTCGAACGCCGTCCTGCGCCAGGCGCGCGAAGACACTCCGTTCCCGGATGCGCCAGATCAAGCCGACAGCTTGTGGCGGCCCTTGGCTCGGCGTGCTTTGAGCACAGCCCGGCCTGCACGGGTACTCATGCGGTTGCGGAAGCCGTGCTTGCGAGCCCGGCGACGGTTGTTTGGTTGGTAGGTGCGCTTCAACGCGACCCTCCTGAGACGGCCACAGCTCCCGCTGCGGGGGGACATCATGATCCAGCGCTCACGGCGGCTGACGCCCACGAAAGGGCGGCCGTACGGGCGATCGCACCGAGGCGCGAGCGCCCACCACGAGCGATGAGAACCTGCACAGGTTAGGGGCAGCCCACCTTTCCGGCAACACCTCCGCCAAGACCTCCGCCAAGACCTCCGCCAAGACCTGTGGCTCCGGCCGCGCGATGTACCAGGTGAGATGATCACGACGCTGCGACGGTGGCGGGCTCGGCCCGTTCCGCGATGGCATCGGTGGCTGCTAGGTTGCACACCTCCACGACGGAGCGTGAGCGGCCCCGAGGAGCCGGAGACCAGCCGGAGACCAGCCGATCGGTGATCCGCCGACCACGGGTGAGCACACCCATTGCACACAGCCTGATGGTGGTGCGGCTCGTGGTCATCCACAGTTGTGGACAACGATGTGGACAGCGGTTCGACGACGAGGGAGGAGGTGCAGGTGAACGACACAGAACAGGTGTGGACAGCGGTCGCTCAACTCCTGCGGGCCCAGGTGTCGGAGGCCGTGTGGTTCTCCACGTTCCAAGACGTCGTGTCGCTCGAGAGCGACCCGAGCCTGCTCCGCCTCAGCGCACCCAACAACCACATCCGCGATCGGATCCTCTCCCGCTACCTCCCGCTCGTCCGCGACGCGATGGAAGAGATCGGTGTCGCGAGTCGCCAGCTGGTCGTGGAGGTGCAACTCGTCGAGCCGTTCGACCTCGATGGCGACTCGGGCCGATTGGGTCAACACGAGCGCGGCGACCGAAACAGCTACGGCGACCGAAACTCCCCGGCCAACCGCGACCACGAGGAACAGCTCGACCGCCGCGATCGCGATGATCGAACGGATCACGAGCATCGGCGAAGCGGTGGCGCATCGTCCGGAGCGACCCAGTCGCTCGACCTCGCCGGCTTGAACCCCAGGTACACCTTCGAGACCTTCGTCAAGGGTGCATCGAACCAATTCGCCCTGGCTGCCGCACTCCGGGTGGCCGAGACCCCCGGTCGGAGCTACAACCCGCTCTTCATCTACGGGTCTGCCGGCTTGGGCAAGACACACTTGCTGCACGCCATCGGCCACTACGTGCACCACCACTACCAGCACGACATCGTTCGCTATGTGAGCACCGAGACGTTCTTGAACGAGTACGTCGACGGCATTCGAACCAACACGATCGCCAACTTCAAGCGACGCTTTCGCGACATCGATGTGCTCCTGATCGACGACATCCAGTTCATGGAAGGCAAAGAAGGCCTGCAAGAGGAGTTCTTCCACACCTTCAACTCACTCCACGGCGCCAACAAGCAGATCGTGATGTCGAGCGATCGGATGCCCGATGCGATCCCCACGCTGGAAGAACGCCTCCGTGGCCGCTTCAAGTGGGGCCTGATCACCGACATCCAGCCGCCCGACCTCGAGACCCGGCTCGCGATCCTTCGCAACAAGGCAGAGCGCGATCGCAGCCCCGTCCCCTCGGACACCCTCGAGCTCATCGCGTCTCGGATCACCAGCAACATCCGTGAGCTGGAAGGCGCGCTCATTCGCGTCACTGCCTACGCCAGCCTCAACCACGTCCCGATCAGCACGCATCTGGCCGAGCAACTGCTCGGCGACCTCATGACCGGCACCCACCTGAAGACGCGAACCGACGAAGAGCTCCTGGCCGAGATCGCGGTGATCCTCGGGTTCAGCGTGGAGGCACTCCGCAGCAAGAGCCGCCAGCGCCCCTTGGTCACCGCCAGACAGACCGCCATGTACGTCTTCCGTGAGTTGACCGACCTGTCGTACCCCAGCATCGCTCGGCTGTTCGGTGGCCGCGATCACACGACGGTGATCCATGCGGTCGACAAGATCCAGCGGCTGATGAAGGAACGCAAGCAGATCTACGACCAGGTGACCGACCTCGTCCAGCGGCTGAAGACCAGTTGATCTCGGTGGGCTTCCGAGCGCTCACCGCGCGAACCACACGCCTGGGCGTTGGGGGGAACCTGGGGACACCGAGGCACTCGCCGGGGGATGACTGCGCGATGTCCACCGAAGCACATCGATGTGGTTTCGTGCCTGGGGACGACGGTGGACATCGGTGTGGACGCAGGAATCGGCCCTACGCTGGCCCGACGCGTGGTTGTGCACAATCCACAGCCCTTATTACCTTTATTGTCTTTTCAGAACACATCCGTGGTGAGAAAGGTTGACCTGTGAAGTTCCGTTGCGAGCGTGAGACCCTGGCCGAAGCGTTGGCAACGGCCGGGCGTGCTGCCACTGGTCGGACAGGCACCCTGCCGGTGCTGTCAGGCCTTCGGCTCGAGCTGTCCGGCGATCTGCTGACCATCACCGGCACCGATCTCGATCTCACCATCCAGCTCGAGATCGCTGTCGGCGGAGAGGCCGATGGCGGTGTGGTGCTGCCGGCCCGGTTGTCGAGCGACATCGTGCGTTCACTGCCCGCCGGCAAGGTCGACGTCGACGTCACCGATGACGACGTCAAGATCAGCGGTGGTCGGTCACAGTTCACCGTGCGACCCTTGTCGCTCGACGACTACCCGCGCCTGTCGGCACCCGCATCCAGCGCGGTCACGATCAACGCTGCCGCGTTCGGCGAGGCCTTGCGCCAGGTGGTGCGAGCCGCCAGCACTGACGAGGCGCGACCGATCCTCACGGGCGTCCTGCTCACCGCAGAGAACGATGGCCTACGCCTGGTCGCCACCGACTCGTATCGTCTCGCCGTGCGAGATCTCCCCGGGGTCAGCGTGCTGGGCACCGACCAGAAGGTGCTCGTGCCTGGTAGAGCGCTCAACGAGCTCCAGCGCCTGCTCGGTCTCGGCGATGAACTGGTCCTGCGCCTCGGCGAACGCGACGCCACCTTCGAAGTCGGCACCACCCGGCTCACCACCCGGCTGATCGAGGGCGAGTTCCCGAACTATCGGCAGCTCATCCCGGCCAGCCATCCCAACGTGGTCACCGTCGATCGGGAGCCCCTGCTCGAAGCCATTCGTCGTGTGAAGATCCTCGCCCGCGATGCGACCCCGGTGAGGTTGACGATCGCAGCAGACGGGCTCAAGCTCACGGCGATCACCCAAGACGTCGGCAACGCAACCGAAGAGCTCGACGCGAGCGCAGAGGGTTCCGATCTCGTGGTGGCGTTCAACCCCGACTACCTCGCTGCTGGTGTCGAAGCGGTGTCGTCCGACCAGATCACGCTGTCGACCATCGATTCGCTGAAGCCGGCGGTCGTTCGCGGCGTGGGCTCGGACGACTACCTCTACCTGTTGATGCCTGTTCGCGTCCCGTGATCGCCGGCGGCGGCGCCAGCTGTTGCGACGTGCCCCTTTCCGACGTGCCCCTATCGGACATGCCCCTTTCCGACCTGGCTCGCGACCTGGCTCAGGCGTGGCCCTGCTCGAACCCGTCGATCGATCCGCAATGATCGTCACGCGGCTCGAGCTCGTCGACTACCGGAACTACGTGTCGGCGACGTTCGATCTGCGACCCGGCACGACGGCGGTGGTCGGTCTCAACGGTCAGGGCAAGACGAACTTCGCCGAGGCACTCGGATACCTGTCCACGCTCGACAGCTTCCGCGGGGCTCCTGCGGAAGCCCTCATCCGGATCGGTGCCGACAGTGCCGTCATCCGCGCCTCGGTGCAACAAGAAGACGGGCGCGATGTGCTGGTGGAGGCCGAGCTGAACCGCTCCGGTCGGAACCGGGTGCTGGTGAACCGTCAGAAGCTGCCTCGCACACGCGACTTGTTGGGGGTGGTGCGGGTGACCGTGTTCTCGCCCGACGACCTGGCTCTGGTGAAGGAAGGCCCTGGTGAACGGAGGCGTTTCCTCGACGACACGCTGGTCGCCCTGGCCCTCAAGTACGACGCCATGCGTCTCGAGCTCGATCGGGTGGTCAAGCAACGCAACACGCTGCTCAAGCAAGCCAACGGACGCCTGGACGAGGCAGCCCAGATCACCCTCGACGTCTGGGACACGAAGCTCGCCCAGCTCGGCGATCAGTTCGGTCATGCTCGCTCGGTGCTGGTCGCACGCCTCGATCCGATGGTGCAGGAGGCCTACGAGCACCTGGCCGGCACGGCGACGCCGATCGAGTTGCGCTACGAGCCGGTCTGGCGGCGGCGCGGTCTGGCGGCGGCTTTGTCGGACTCGCGCGTCGACGACGTTCGCCGAGGCGTGTCGACCATCGGTCCGCATCGCGACGATGTGGAGCTGTTCGTGAATGGCATGCCCGCCCGCACGCATGCGTCGCAGGGCGAGCAACGCACCGTGGCGCTCGCGCTCCGTCTCGGGGCGCATCGGCTGATCACCGACCGCACGGGCAGCGCACCGGTGCTGATCCTCGACGACGTGCTCAGCGAGCTCGACCCACAACGGGCGACCGCACTGTTGCGCCACCTGCCTCCGGGCCAGGTCGTGTTGACCACCGCTGCGGCATTGCCCGAGGCCGCCCATCCCGACTCGATCGTGCGCATCGTGGCCGGCACCGTCGACGCGCCGGGCGCCGACGTCGCCGATACGGTGAATCTCGATGGCGACTGAACCGGTTCCCATTCGCGATGCGCTCACGGGGGTGGTGCGGTCGTTGCGCGGACCCGAGTCGGCCAAGGCCGGCGCCGTGCCGTCGCAGGCGATGGGCGGTGTGTTCGGACGTTGGGACGAGGTGGTCGGACCGGCCGTCGCCGCCCATGTGCAACCGGTGAAGCTCGATGGTGATCGTCTGGTCGTCGAGGTCGACGACCCGGCGTGGGCCACCCAGTTGAAGTTCCTCGAGGCCGATCTGCGGGAGCGACTCCGCGAGGTCGTCGGGGCCGATATCCGACAGTTCGAGATCAGGGTGAAACGCAGCTGACCGAGGGCCAGGCACCCGAGTCTCCAGTCCGCCTGTCGGTCGATCGTGACCTGGGGTGCGGGCGGCCCGCGGAGGCCGGGCCTCCACCTCTGTGAGGCACCCCCACGGTAGACTGACCACCGTATTGCGGCCCCTGTTCGAGGCACACACCGTGCCTGTGCCAGCAGCTCGCCGCCAACCACGACGGCGCAGGTCAGGAAGCATTTTCCGCCCGCGATCGTCTTCGTATCCAGTTGATGACTCGAGGTGTGAGTGTCCAGCGACACCAACAACGGAAACTCCGACTACGGGGCCAAGGACATCCAAGTCCTCGAGGGCCTCGATCCGGTGCGAAAGCGACCGGGGATGTACATCGGTTCCACCGGTCTCCAAGGTCTCCATCACCTCATCTGGGAAGTCGTCGACAACTCCGTCGACGAGGCGATGGCCGGCTTCTGCACCCGTATCGGCGTCACCCTCCTGGCCGGCGGCGGGTGCCGCGTCGACGACAACGGTCGTGGCGTTCCGGTCGATCCATACCCGTCCGGCCCGCACAAGGGCAAGAGCGCGGCCGAGGTCGTGCTCACCGTGCTGCACGCCGGCGGCAAGTTCGGTGGCGAGGGCTACAAGGTCTCCGGCGGTCTGCACGGTGTCGGCGTCAGCGTCGTCAACGCGCTGAGCGAACGCCTGATCATCGAGGTCGATCGTGGCGGTCGTCGCTACCAGCAGGAGTACGCCAAGGGCGGCAAGCCACAAGGCGCGCTCGCCGACGTCGGCCCCACACCACCCAACACCCGGATCAACGGCACCACGGTCACGTTCTGGCCCGACCCCACGATCTTCCTGGCCGAAGGCACCGAGTTCGTGGCCCGAACGGTGCTCGAGCGGTTGCAGACCATGGCGTTCCTCAACAAGGGCCTCGAGATCGTCTTCGAAGATCAACGCGACGGCATGGCCCAGCAGGTCACGTACCAGTACAAGGGCGGCATCGTCGACTTCGTCAAGCACCTCAACATGTCGAAAGAGGCACTGTTCAGCAAGGTCGCCCACTACGAGGACGAAGACAGCGAGGGCGGCCAGACCCTCGACATCGCGATCCAATGGAACACCGGCTACCACGAGGGCATCCACGGTTACGCCAACGGCATCTCCACCATCGAAGGCGGCATGCACGTCGAAGGCTTCAAGACCGCCCTCACCGCCACGGTCAACAAGTACGCCAAGGCGAAGAACCTGCTCAAGGAGAAAGACGATCTCTTCCTCGGCGAGGACATCCGCGAGGGAATCACCGCGATCATCTCGGTGAAGCTGCGCGAGCCACAGTTCGAGGGTCAGACCAAGGCCAAGTTGGGCAACGTCCCGATGAGGTCGTTCGTGCAGAAGGCGACCAACGAGCGCCTCGCCGAGTGGCTCGAGGAGAACCCCGCCGAGGCCAACCGGGTCGTCAGGAAGGCCCAAGCCGCAGCGCAGGCACGCGTTGCTGCGAAGAACGCCAGGAATCTGATCCGCCGCAAGACGGCGCTCGCAGGTGCAGGCATGCCCGACAAGTTGAAGGACTGCTCGAGCGGCAACCCCGACGAGAGCGAACTGTTCATCGTCGAGGGCGACTCGGCCGGCGGTTCGGCGCTCAACGCCCGCGACCCGCGCACGCAAGCCCTGCTGCCCATCCGCGGCAAGATCCTCAACGTCGAGCGCGCTCGGCTCGACAAGATGTTGAAGAACAACGAGGTCCAGAGTCTGATCACGGCGATCGGTGGCGGTGTGGGCGACGAGTTCGACGCCGCCAAGGCCCGCTATCACAAGGTCATCCTGCTGGCCGACGCCGATGTCGACGGCAGCCACATCCGAACGCTGCTGCTCACGTTCTTCTACCGGCAGATGCGTCCGCTGGTCGAGGCCGGCTACGTGTACATCGCCCAGCCGCCGCTGTTCTCCACGGTGATCGGCAAGGAGAAGATCTATCTCAAGGACGAGCACGCCAAGGCGGTGTGGTTGGAAGCGCACCCCAACCACAAGAAGGAGTTCCAGCGGCTGAAGGGCCTGGGCGAGATGGACTGGCAAGAGCTCAAGCCGACCACCATGGACGCCTCGACGCGCACGCTGTTGCAGGTGGAGGTCGAGCAGGCAGCCATCGCCGACGAGATGATGAGCGTGCTGATGGGTGAGAACGTCGATCTCCGCAAGAACTTCATCGTGACCAACGCCCGTGACGTGAGGAACCTCGACTTCTGATGAGTGACACCCCGAACCCCCCCGACGATTCCGATCTGCCCGGCGATTCCGATCTGCCGGCCGGCCCCGACGGCGCCGCCTCCGACGGTGCGCCCTCCGATGGTGTGTCCTCCTCCGGCGAGGTCGAGCGCGATCCATCGCTGTCCGTGCAACCGATCGCTCTGCAGGACGAGATGGAGCGGAGCTTCCTCGACTACGCGATGTCGGTCATCATGTCGCGCGCCCTGCCCGACGTCCGCGACGGTCTCAAGCCGGTGCACCGCCGCATCATCTGGGACATGGACGAGCAGGGCTTCCGGCCGGATCGTCCGTTCGTCAAGTCAGCGCGCGTCAGTGGCGACACCATGGCCAAGTACCACCCGCACGGCGACAGCGCGATCTATGACGCTCTCGTGCGCATGGCTCAGCCCTTCTCGCTGCGCCATCCGCTGATCGACTTCCACGGCAACTACGGGTCACCCGACTTCGGTCCCGCCGCCTCTCGATACACCGAGTGTCGACTGCACCCGCTCGCGATGCAGTTGCTCGCCGACATCGACGAAGACACCGTCGACATGGTCGACACCTACGACGCCAGCCGGCAAGAGCCGACGGTGCTGCCGTCACGGTTCCCGAACCTGCTGGTGAACGGCAGCCAGGGCATCGCTGTCGGCATGGCCACGAACATCCCTCCGCACAACCTGGGCGAAGTGATCGACGCGACGGTGCACCTGATCGACCACCCCGAGGCCACGGTCGACGATCTGATGACGTTCGTGAAGGGGCCAGACTTCCCGACCGGCGGGTCGATCCTCGGTCGTGCCGGCATCCTCGATGCGTATCGCACCGGGCGGGGCAGCGTGAAGATGCGGGCGACGGCCAGCATCGAAGAGACGCGCAAGGGCGGTTACCAGATCGTCGTCACCGAACTGCCGTACCAGACGAGTTGCTCGTCGATCGCCGGCCGCATCCAGGAACTGGTCGATTCGGGTGAGCTCGACGGCATCAGCGATGTGAACGACGGCTCAGCGGGCGGCAAGACCGAGTTGGTCATCACCCTCAAGCGCGATGCCAACGCCAACGTGGTGCTCAACAACCTGTTCAAGCTCACGTCGCTGCAGACCAGTTTCGGCGTGAACATGGTGGCCCTCGTCGATGGTGTGCCGCGCACGCTCAACCTGGTCACGGCACTGCAGGGCTACATCCGCCACCAGGTGGAAGTCGTCACCCGGCGCACCGAGTTCCGCCTCGACAAGGCCAAGAAGCGCGCTCATCTGCTGGAGGGTCGCCTGAAGGCGCTCAACGTGATCGACGCGATCATCGCGCTCATTCGCGCCAGCGACGACGCTGCTTCGGCACGAGCTGCGCTGATGGCCGAGCCGTATGAGTTCTCCGAGATCCAAGCGGTCGACATCCTGGACATGCAGCTCCGGCAGCTCACCCGATTGAGTCGGATCGACCTCGAGCGCGAGATGGAAGAGGTGGCCGAGCGGATCACCGAGCTGCAGAGCATCCTCGATTCCCCCGAGAAGCTGCGCCGTGTGATCAAGAGCGAGATGCTCGCGATCCGCGAGGAGTTCGCCACACCGCGCGTCTGCCAGGTGGCGTTCGACACCGGCGAGATGAGCATCGAAGACCTGGTCGAGGACAAAGAGCTCGTCATCGTGATGACGCAGGCCCAGTACGTCAAGGCCGTTCCCGCCGCGAACTTCAAGACGCAAGGACGAGGCGGTCGTGGGGTCAGCGGCGCGAAGCTCAAGACCGACGACATCGTGCGGAACGTGATCTTCACCACAGCGCACGCGTTCTTGCTGTTCTTCAGCAACCGCGGCAAGGTCTACCGACTGCGCGCGATGGACATCCCCGAACGCGAGCGGGCAGCGAAGGGCATGCCCATCGTCAACCTGCTGCCGTTGCAGGCGAACGAGACGATCGAGGCGATCATCGACACCCGCGACTTCGCAGGCGAACGCAACCTGTTCTTCGCGACCAAGAACGGCACGGTGAAGAAGACGTCGTTCCACGAGTACGACTCGTCCCGCCGTGACGGCTTGATCGCCATCAATCTGCGCGACAACGACGAACTGGTGAAGGTGATCGAAACCAGCGGAACCGACGACATCTTCATGGTCGCCCGGAGTGGCATGACGATTCGCTTCAACGAGGGTGAGGTTCGCGCCATGGGCCGCAATGCCGGCGGTGTGCGCGGGATGAAGCTGCGTGCCGGCGATGAGGTCGTCAGCGTGGATGTCGCTCGCGACGACACCGAGATCCTGATGATCACCGAGTCCGGGTACGGCAAGCGCACCCAGCTCGACCGGTTCAACACCCAGGGTCGGGGTGGCATCGGCGTGATCGGCATCAAGCTCACGGGCAAGAAGGGCAAGGTCGTCGCCGCGTTCATGGTCGGCCTCGACGATGAGATCGTCGCCGTGTCGAGCGGAGGCGTGATGATCCGGATGGGCGTCGGCGACATCAGCTCCCAGGGTCGCGATGCCACCGGTGTGAGGTTGATGAGCCTCGACGACGGCCAGATCGTCGCCTCGGTCGCGCCGATTCTCTCGAGTGACGAGAGCGACGAAGGTGACGACACGACGGATGACGACACGACGGGTGACGACACGACGGGTGACGACGAGGCGTGAACCGACCACCGATCGCTCGTCGGAGGCGTCTCGGCTGACGAGCGCTGCTGTCGGTTCGTGCCTCCGAATCCGGCCGTGTGTTCCTCCGTTGTTCCTCTGTCGTTGCGAGCGTTCCCCCATCTTGCGTCGCCGAGCGTCGCCGAGTGACCGACGCAATTGGAGACGTGGGAGCGTGGAATGTGGCGAGCAGCGAGCGGGAGATCGGGTTGGACTCGGGCCGAGCGGCAACGGGGCAGCGACCAGGGGGCCATGGTGCTCGTGGTGACCGTCGCCGTCGTGTTGGCGGGCTTGGCGGCTGTCGCCACCGCTGAACTCGGCGTGGCGATGGTGCGGAGCCAATGCGCCCAGACAGCCGCCGACGCTGCCGCGTTGGCGGGCGTCGAGGGTGGCCGAACGGCGGCTGTTCGCCTCGCAGTCGCCAACCACGGTCGGCTCGAAGCCTTCGGTCGTGACGGCTGGACCGTCACCGTGACGGCCAGCTGTGGTCGGGCAACGGCGAGGGCGACCGCCTCGAACGGACCGTGACCGGACTTCGACCGGACCTTGACCGAACCTTGACTGTCACGTCCGAGCCACGATCGCTGCACGTGGGCACAACGTCGGAGAGCTGGGCCCAACAGGAAATGGTCAGCCGCGCCCGGTTGTGAGGTCGCGGTTCTCTAAGCTCGGCGTGTGACCTCCGGCGAACCCAGCGCTTCCAAACCCACGTCGGTTGAGCGCAGCGCCAGTCGAGTGGTGCCGAAGCGGGCATCGAAGGCGACCAAGACCCCCGCCGCGCGTGAGCCGCGGGTTTCGGTCTCGAACACGGGTGGCGCAGGCAGACGGCCCGGGCCGACGGCCGTGGCAGGCGACTCCAGCGACATCCTCGATCGGCTGGCCAAACTCGGTGACGCCTCTGTTGTCGTCGACGAATCGGCCGACAAGATCTCACTGCCGGCGATCGTCGAGGCAGATCCCACGTATCCACCACTGCCGTTGCCCAGCGCCGAACGTCTCTGGGATGCGACCGTCGAGTCCGGAGATGCGGCCGTTCGACCCATCGAGCGGGAAGCGTCGCCGGCATCCGAGCCACCATCGTCGACGCCGCCATCGGAGACACCGTCGGAGACATCGGTGTCAGCCGATCTCGCCACCGCGTTGGTGGCGGTGGCGACCGAGCCGGCCGCGGCGGTGCTCGTCGATCCGGTCGAGGCCTTCGCTCCCGCTCCAGAGCGCACCGTGGTGGTCCCCGTCGCCCCCACCGAACTCCTGCCCGGTCAACTCCTGCCCGGTCAACTTGCGCCCGGGCAGCCACTGCCCGCCACCGCTGTCGACGAGACCTCCGGCGTGGTGCTCCCGAAGCGACCCCTGCGTGCGCCGATGGTGTTCCGTCGCGCCAAACCACGAGTGCGTCGCGTCACCCGGGTGGTACGGCACGTGGACACGTGGAGCGTGTTCAAGGTGGCGTTCGTGTTCAACGTCATCCTGTACGTGGTGTGTCTCACATCGGCCGTCCTGTTGTGGAACGTGGCTCATGCCACCGGCACCGTCGACAACGTCGAGAAGTTCTTCGAACAGTTCGGCTGGGAGAGCTTCGAGTTCAAAGGCGGTGAGATCTACCACAACGGTTGGATCGGCGGCCTCTTCGTCGCTGTCGGCCTCACCGGCTTCGCTGTGTTGCTGGCCACGCTGTTCAACTTGATCACCGACCTGGTCGGGGGAATCAGGGTGAGCGTTCTGGAGGAAGAAGTGATCGCCAAACCCCGCTCGGCATCGACGAAAGCCGTCGGCGTCGACGGCGACGCAACCGACGGAATGCAACGCCCGTAGCGCGCGTCGTCGAGGGTGTTCTCGGTTGAGTGTTTGGGTCGTCGCCCGATAGCCTGGCCAATCGCCACAGCGGGGCTATAGCTCAGTCGGTTAGAGCGCATCCCTGATAAGGATGAGGTCACAAGTTCGATTCTTGTTAGCCCCACCGCAACGCACCTGGTAGACGATGTACGAGGCCCCCGCAAGGGGGCCTCCGTCGTCGGTGGGGAAGGCGTCGCCCACGAGGTGCGTCCTGCTCGGCGCTGACCTGTTGGGCCAGTCCATTGCTAACCTCCGCGGCGTGACGTTCCTTCGCCGCGCGCTCCTCGCGCTGTCCCTCGCCAGCCTGATGGGTGGCCTGATGCGACTGCGCGGCAAAGGCGGGGTGCCACCACAGGAGGGTGGCTGGCGCGAGTTGCGGCTGCCACCGCAGTGAACGCCATCCCGAACAGCGGCGACGCATGAGCGCTTCGACGGATCGCGGCCAACCGGGTCCGATCGTCGGAGTCGTCGGCGCAGGCGTCACCGGTCAGTCGGTCGGCCGTGTGTTGCGCAGCCGTGGCGGGCGAATCGCGTGGTACGACCTGGCCGCAGGGGCAGCGGTGAGGGCAGGCCGACGTCATGGCGGTGTCGCCGTCGACTCTCTCGATGACCTTCGGGTCGTCGATGCTGTCGTGCTCGCGTCTCCGGGCCCGCACTTCGAGATCGCGGCGTCGCTGATCGACGACGGTGTCGACGTGGTGTCGCTCAGCGACGATCGGTCCGACGTGGTCGAGTTGCTCACGCTGCAACGTCGCGCGGTCACATCGCAGGCCCGGCTCGTGGTGGGCGCGGCGATGTCGCCTGGTCTCACCGGCCTGCTCGCTCGTCATCTGGTGAGTCAGTTGGCGACGGCCGACGAGGTGCACGTGGCGATGTACGGCACGGGCGGACCTGCATGTGCGCGCCATCATCACGACGCGCTGGGTGGACGTGCGTGGGGCTGGCATGACGGCGAGTGGGTGGAACGACCGGGTGGCAGCGGTCGTGAGCTGTGCTGGTTCCCCGACCCCATCGGACCGGCCGACTGCTATCGGGCATCGCTCGCCGATCCGTTGCTCCTGCACCGTGCGTTCCCTCAGGCGTCGAGGGTGTCGGCTCGCGTGTCGGCTACTCGTCGCGACCGGTTGACGGCCCGACTTCCGATGCTCGCGCCGCCGCACGCCGATGGAGACAGAGGCGCGGTTCGGGTGGAAGTGCGGGGTTCGCTGGCCGACGGGGCGCGAGAGACGTTGGTGGTCGGCGCAGTCGGTCGTACCGGGGATCTCGCGGGCACCGTGGCCGCGATGTTCGCCCTCGAGTGCATCGCCGGCACGATTCCCGTGGGCGTGGCGGTGTCGGGCGAGGACGCAGCGCTCGGTCTCCGGTTGCTGAGGTCGCTGACCTCGGCCGGCGTGCACGTGCACGAGTTCACCGGCGTGGCCCGCGCCGCAGTGTGACCAGGCGTGATGGAGTGTGACCAGGCGTGATGGAGTGTGACGAGGCGGGACGAGGTGCAGTGTGGTGCGACTCGGCCACGGTTCAGATAGTCATGTGGAGGCTATGAACGTTCCTGTGCTGTTGCTGCCGTGGTTGCCCGAGGGTCGCACGGTGACCTTGCCCGATCGCGGTGAAGCGTTCGTTCGCATCCATCGGCATGCCGATCCGTCGGCGCCGTGGCTGTTGTTGTTGCACGGCTGGACAGCGAGCGGCGATCTGCAGTTCTTCACCGCGTTCGAAGCACTCGCCGAGCACTACTCGTTCGTGGCGGTCGATCATCGCGGCCACGGCCGAGGCATGCGCACCGCACGTGCCTTCACGCTGGAGGATGCCGCCGACGATGCCGCAGCGATCGTGACCGAGCTCGGGGTCGGCCCCGTGATCACGATTGGCTATTCGATGGGCGGCCCGATCAGCCTCCACCTCGCGCGTCGTCATCCCGAGGTCGTGCGGGCGATGGTGCTCCAGGCCACGGCACTCGAGTGGCGAGCCACGCGGATCGAACGCTTCCGGTGGAAGACGGTCCGACTCGTCGGCCCGTTGATGCGCTCGTGGGCCTACCCGCGTTGGCTGCGGTTCGGGATCACCAAGCTGCTGGGCGTCGGGCACGAACTGGAGGGGTTCGTTCCGTGGCTGGAAGCCGAGACTCGGCGTGGCGACCCGCTCGCGATCGTGCAAGCCGGGCGAGCACTCAGCCGATACGACGCTCGTCCGTGGGCTTCGTCGCTCGGGAAGCCGGCGAGTTCGCTGATCACCGGCAACGACCGGTTGGTGCTGCCCGGCAAGCAACGAGAACTGGCTCGGGCGGTGCAGTCGCACGTGGTGGAGGTCGCGGGGGACCATCTGCTGCCCTGGGAGCAGCCGAAGGCCTTCAGCGACGCCACCCTGGCACTGGTGGATCACCTCAGTGGACGTCTCGTCGCACCGGTGCCGGTCGTCGGTTCGTAACCGTCCGACGAACAATCAGAACGCGCTGGAATCCCCGAACGAAGGATCAGCCGCGAGGATCGTCGAGCATTGCGGTCTTCGTCGCTGCCGTGTCGAGCTCGTCGAGGCGCAACGTCATCCGTTCGATGGCGTCGCTCAATCGGTCGAGATGGTCGCCCATCTCACTGCTCGTCGCCACGTCGGCGAGCGACAGCCGGATGCTCGCGAGTTCCCGGGCGAGGAACTCGGTGTCGGCCTGTGTGCGTTCGGCCACTCGACGGTCGAGCTCTGATTGGGTTCGATCGCGTGACTCCTGGCGGTTCTGGGCGAGCAGGATCAGCGGTGCGGCGTAGGCGGCCTGCAAGCTGAGCAACAGCGTCAGGCCGATGAACTGCCATTCGTCGAACCGCAACGACGATGGGCCGAGCACGTTCCACACCACCCACAACGCGCAGAAGACGCTTTGGTAGACGAGGAACCGCGCTGTGCCGATGAAGCGAGCGACACTTTCGCTGAACTGGCCGAACGCGTCGTGGTCGTAGTGAACGCTGAGCAGACGTCGTTGGCGTGGAGTGGTGAGGTCGTCGCGTCGGGTCATGGGCGACCACCGGGTATCACGGGAGCTGAGGTGTTGGTCGTCACCCGCCGTCGCTGACGCCAGCCCGTGGGCAGGGTGCGGTCGAGTACGTCATCGACCGTGATCGCCCCGAGCAGTCGGTTGCCCTCGTCGCACACTCCGACGGCGAGCATGTTGTAGCTGGCGAGCCGCTCGGCGACCTCGCGCTCGCTGAGATCGGGGCTGATGGTCGGTTCCTGCTCGAGGCAGCGTCCGAGTTCCATGCTCGGTGG
Organism: Actinomycetes bacterium; assembly: GCA_031400715.1. Classification (GTDB taxonomy): domain Bacteria; phylum Actinomycetota; class Acidimicrobiia; order Acidimicrobiales; family Ilumatobacteraceae; genus VFMC01. The sequence continues at coordinate 44,937 of JANNQK010000043.1, forward strand.
CTCGCGCAGCAGCCGCTGGAAGTGAACGACACCGAGATACGTGCCGGTGGGCGATTTGTAGGGTGCCTGCACGACGAACACCTGCGCGGCGATGCTGACCAGCCACTCGGGGTCGCGTACTTGTGCCAGGGCCTCGGCGACGGTGGCCGTCGGTCCGAGGATGATGATGTCGGGCGTCATCAGCGCACCAGCGGTGCCCTCGTCGTACGACAGGAGACGTCGCATCACGTCCGCATCTTCGTCGTCCATCGCGTCGAGGATGCGCGTGCGCTGTTCACCCGGCATCTCGACGAGCAGGTCGGCGAGGTCGTCGTACTCCATCTCTTCGAGCACGCTGATCATGCGATCGAGGTCGAGTCCTTCGATCATGCGCAGCTGCTCTGCCTCGGGGAGCTCTTCCAGGAGGTCGGCGAGTCGCTCGTCGTCCATCGCCGCGGCGAGTTGCTTGCGGCTGCTGAGCGGCAGGGCGCGCACGACACCGGCGACATCACTCGGGTGCATGTCGCGCATTCGTGCCGCCTCGGCAGCCATCTCGCTGCCGACGCCTGATGCGAACAGCTGGGGCACCTCGTCGTAGTCGAGCAAGCGATAGCTGGGCCGCCGGCGAAGTGCGCTGCGGCGAGCGAGCCGAACCTTCGAGATCTCCCACCACGTCTGGCGACCGTCGCCCGCGGGTCTCAGCGCCACATCGCTCACGGTCTCGTCCCCGATGCGGCTGTCGAGCACGTCGCGGCCGATCAGGATCTCGCCCTGCCGCGGCTTGAACGGGTTCAGGTCGACGTCCCAACTCCGCAGACGCGCTCCGTCGCCGTCGAGGCCGCCGATCCGGCCGGAGTTGACGAAGATCCGACGGCGCTGACTGGTGGCGACGAAGCCGAGCACTCGTGGAGGGACGCCGGCGCGCGCCGGGATGACCACGACGTCTTCGAGTCTGCCGATCGCATTGCCACCCGCGTCGAGCAGCGGCAGACGCATCACCCGGAACGCGTAGATGAGGTCGCCTGCCATGGGCCAAGGCTACCCCTGTGACTCCGGTGCGAACCTGCGTCCGATCGCGTTGGTTCGAATGGCCCGCTCGGTGCTGTGACGTCCGTTGGCGGGTCGGCGTGGACGCGGGTCAGCGTGGTCGCGGGTCAGCGTGGACGGATCGCGACGAGCGTGTCGCTGTAGGCGACTCCGCCGCCCCAATCGGTGAGCGAGTCGTTGGTGAGCGCATTCGCGGTTCGACCATCAGGATGCTGATGCGCCCACCACCCCCACGGGATGGCCACCACGCCCGGGCGAAGTCGGTCGGTGATCTTCACGGGCAGCTCCAGCTGCGCGCGGTCGTTGTGGACCACCGCGCACTGGCCGTCGACGAGTCCGAGTCCGGCGGCGTCGGAGGCGACCATCTCGACGTACGGCGATCCTTCGAGCGGACCGTGCTTCGGGAGTGCCGAGTAGCTCGCGTTGAGGAAGCGGGTGTGCTGCTTGGGCGTGAGCAAGGCAAAGGGGAATCGTGCCGCGAGCTCGTGATCGCCTTCGTGCGATTCACGGGCTGGCGTGTACGTGGGCAGCGCCGCCTGGCCGAGCGCCTCGAGCAGCTCGCTGACGAACTCGACCTTGCCGGATCCGGTGGGAAAGACGCCGTCGGCGAACGGTCGGCCGTCGGCTGGGTAGGACGAGGCCTTCACCCATCCGCGGTGCCGCAACTCGTCGACGTCGATCGAGGGCATCGTCTCGTGCAGCACGGTCATGTCATCGGCGTGCAGGTGGGGCGCATCGTCGGTGGTGAAACCCATGGCGGTCGCCAGCCGCCGGTGGAGCTCGCTGTTGCTGACGCTCTCGCCGATGGGGGCGATGGCTGGTTCGTTCCACCCCATCCACAAGTGCCCCCAGGCGGGGACCACGTCGACCGATTCGATCTGGGTGGTCGCCGGCAGCACCAGGTCGGCGTAGCGCGCGGTGTCGGTGAGGAACTGTTCGTGCACGACGGTGAAGAGGTCGTCGCGAGCGAGGCCGCAGCGAACACCCTCGGCGTTCGGCACCACGACGAGAGGATTGCCGCCGATGACGAACAAGGCTCGAACCGGTTCAGGTGCCGCGCCGTCGAGGAACTCGGCCATGCGCACCATGGGCAGCTGGCGCCGGAGCGTTGCCGAAGATGGCCGCATCATGGCCGCACCATCGATCGCTTCGTTGCTCCAGGTGCCGACGCTGCGGGCGTAGCCGCCACCCCTGTCGCGCCATGCGCCGACGAGGGCGGGCAGACAGGTGAGTGTGCGGAAGAACATCGCGCCGTGCTCATGGTGCTCGGCACCGATGAGCGTGCGGATCACCGCTGGTCGGGTGGTGCCGTACATGGTTGCGAGACGCTCGATGTCGGCCGCCGCCACCCCACATGTCGCCTCGGCGCGTTCGGGCGTCCATTCGGCCACGTGCTGGGCGAGCTGGTCGTACCCCAGCGTGTGAGCCTGAACCCACTCGGCATCCACGAGGTCGTCGCGAATCAGCACGTGCATCATCGCCAGCATCAGCGCGACGTCGGTTCCGGGCAGCGGTTGCACGAACCAATCGGCGCTGTCGGCGGTCATCGTGCGGATCGGGTCGATGACGACCACCGTGGCGCCATCGGCCCTGGCCTGTTCGATGATCGGCCACAGATGGCGGTTGGTGAGGCGGGTGTTGGTGCCCCACAACAGGATCAACTGCGAGTGCCGCACCTCGGTCGGGTCGAGCGCCTTGCCGGTGCCGTAGGTGCTGGCGGTGCCTGCCCCCGCCACCGCACCGCAGAGGGCTCCGGTGAGCTCGGCCGCGCCGAGGTGGTTCCAGAACCGTTCCCCGAACAAGATGGCGAGCGAGCTCTGGTTGCCCGCACTGATGAACGGCACGATCGCGCCGGGACCGTCCGTGTCGATGATCTGTCGGAGCCGTGTGCCGATCTCATCGAGCGCTTCGTCCCACGTGATCGTCTCGAAGTGGCCATCGCCTTTCGCGCCGACCCGCCGCATCGGCGCGGTGATCCGATCAGGGCTGTAGACGCGGTCGAGGAACCGGTTCACCTTCGGGCACAGTTCACCGGCGCTGTACGGGTGGTCCGGGTTGCCGCGGAGCTGCACGGCCACACCATCGGTGACCGTGACCTGCCAACCGCAGCTGTCGGGACAGTCGTGATGGCAGGTGCCGTGGACGACGGTGGTGACCGACACATCCGATGTGGCGGGCGCATCCGATATGGCCGACATGGCCGAAGGAATGGTCATCTCACGAGGATAGTTGCCTCGACGTGGGCGGAACCGGCGTGATTCGGAGCCGACCCCACCGATCGGGCGGGTCGTGATGACGGCCGTCAGCCGAGGAGGAGTGGGCCGAGCACCGAGCCGGCCAACTCGACCGCCTCGAGGTCGTGGGCGTCGGGCATGTTGACGACGAGGCCGTCGAGACCGGCGTCGAGGAGTTCCTGCACCTGCTCGCCCACCGCGTCGGCATCGCCGAGGATGAACATGCCCTTCACGCGTGCCAGCAGTTCGGCCGGCAGGTCGTCGAGGCTCGCCACGCCGAATCGCGAGGTGATCTTCGCAGTGGCGGCCTCCATGGTCGGGCCGACGACCAGGGTGCCGAGACGGGTGCGACAGATGGTCTTCGGGTCGCGGCCGAGGCGTTCGCAATGGCCGTCGAGGACGTCCATCAAGTGGCGCACCTGGCCTGGTTCCCCGAAGACGTTGCAGGCGTCGGCGTACTGAGCGACCATCCGCAGCGTCTTGCGCTCACCGCTGCCGCCGATCATCACCGGAGGGCCACCTGCCTGGACAGGCTTCGGGTAGTTCATCGCCTCGGTGACCTTGAACCACTTGCCGTCGAAGGTGGTGGCGTGCTCGGTGAACATGCTCTTCACGATCTGCAGGCCCTCCTCGAGCTTCTCGAAGCGGTCGGTGAACGTGCCGAACTCGTAGCCGTACTGGTCGTGCTCGAGCTCGAACCACCCGGCGCCGATGCCCCAGATGGCCCGGCCCTGCGAGATCACGTCGAGGCCGGTCACGGCCTTCGCCAGGAATGCCGGGTTGCGGTACGTCATGCCGCCGACCATCGCCCCGAGGCGGACGGTCGAGGTGCGGGCCGCGATCGCGGTGAGCAGCGAGTAGGCCTCGAACATGTTGTCGCTCGGGGCGCCGAGTCCGGGCAGTTGGTAGAAGTGGTCCATCACCCAGACGCTGTCGAAGCCGCTGGCCTCGGCGGTGGTGGCGATCGCGGCGACCCGTTCGAAGAGGTCGCGGTCTTCCACCCCGGGGTAGGTGAACAGCGGAATCTGGAGCCCCATCCGGATGAGATCGTTGCGAGGGCTGGCTGCGGCGGTCATGAAATGACTGTAGGTCATGTATCGACGGGCTCGGAACCCGCCCGCATCGCACTCGTCGGGCCGGGATCCCACAGCGCGGCCAGGGCCAGAACGCCGAGCAGCGCGGCACCGAGCGGCGTGGGCGCAACCGTCATGATCAGGTCCATGCCGATCACACCCCGGCGTCGACGAGCGACTCACCGTCGAGCGACTCACCGATCGAGAGTACCGAGAAGGCGTCGCGGTCGAGGTCGATCTCGCCGATGCCGACCCGGAGGTCGAGCTCGATCGTGCCGGTGGGTTCGCCGACCGCTGCGATCGTGCGTCGGTCGTCCTGGCGTACGCCGGCGAGCACCTCTCGGTCGCCGACCATCACGTGACCGGTGCCGACGTCGCTGGTGACCACCAGCGTCGCACCGGCCGGCACGATGACGTGCAAGCGGCCGATGCCGACCTCGGCCGTCACCCGCAGCGGAATGTCGCGATCGAGTGGCACGTCGACGAGGTCGAGGGTCAGCTCCCCGATGGCAAGGTCGTGGTTCTGCTCCGCGTCGGCGACAGTGGTCGGCCGGCTCGTTCGTTCACCCACACCACCGTCGAGAGACGGCTCGGCGACCACCAGGAACGAGGCCGCGCTGCCCAGCACCAGCACGATCGGCACGAAGAACCATGCGCGGTTGACGATGGCGCTGATCACCAGCCCCGCGGCGAACGCGATCGTCGAGGCGACCACGACGCCCAGCACGGGAACATCCCACCAGCCGAGAGCGTCGCCGGCGGCAGCGCCTGCGGCGCCGACGGCGATCGCGAGTGCCGTGATCGAGCCGATCGGGAACCGACGACGTCGTGGGGTCGCCGGCATCGGCGGTGGTGTGAGCAGCGTGCCGCCGCTGCCCATCGAGCCACCACCCCCGGCACCTGCTCGTGCCGGCGTCGGCAACCGAGCGCCGGGCACGAGGGTGGACGGCTCGTCGGTCGCGGGATCGACGATTGCGTCGGTCCGACCGTCTGCAGGCGCGCTCACTCCGGCCGGAATCGGAAACGCAGCTCCGCTGGGACCCGGGTTCGCCGGAGGGAGGCCGTCGCGGCGGCGACCGGGGCGGAGTGACGGGGTGGCCCACAGCAGCACACCGAGTGCGATCAGTCCGACGCCCCACGGGAAGTCACCGAACACGAACCACGACCCGATCGAACCGAGCCCGCCGGCAACGACGACCAGGCCGAGGGCCACGTACAAAGGGAAACGGCGTCGGTCGCCGACCACGTCAGCGAGCGGCTGCGCCTGGGCCGGTGTGTCGGGCAGCAGTATCCAAGCGATCACGTACACCAAGACCAGCACCGGAAGCACCAGCGAGGCCAGCACGAGCGCGATGCGGCTGGTGCGTCGATCGAAGCCGTATGTCCGGCAGATGCCGGACACGACACCTCCGAGCCTGGTGTCGCTGGTGTCGCGAAACACGGGAAGGCGGTACCACGGGGTACGCCCTCCGGAGGGGTCCGTCGAAGCGGTTGGGTCCGGGCCGGTCGCGGGCCCGCCGACGACGGGTTCGTCGTTCATGAGTGCAGTCTGTTCGTCCATGGCATCAGCTTCGGGCATGCTGCGGGCCTGCACATCGGGGAGCACCCTGGATCGACCCTGAGTCGTCACTGAGTCGTCACGGATCGATCCCCGGCCGATCCCCGGCCGATCCCCGACCGATCGGTCGGGTCGAGCGTGACAGATCTGATCGTCCAGCTTCGCCGGTGCGCCTCGTCGGTGCGCTTCGCTGTGTGCCTCGCTGATGAGTTCCGGGGTGAGCTTCGGGGTGGTGGTCAGGGGAGGAGGGGGGATGGCCCCGATGCCGACCGACGTTCTCCGTGCGATGATTCCCACGTGGCAGCCGGAACCTCGCACCGATCCCCGCGCCGAGTGGGCGGCGCCGTGGGCACACTGGCCTTCACCCGTCGGGACGATGGTCGTGTCGTGGCGGGTGTCGCAGGCGGTTTCGCCGACGAGCACGGAGTGGACGCCACGCTGGTGCGAGTGGCACTGGTGGTGCTCACGGTCGCCGGTGGTCTCGGGCTGGTGATCTACGCAGCGGGCAGCGTGTTCGCGCGGCCTGCGGTGGTGCCGCCGGTGACCCGTGCCCTCGACCCGCAACGAAACCTGGCTGTCGCCTGCGTCGCCTTCGGGCTGTTGCTGGTGGTGCGTTCCACCGGTCTGTGGCTCGGCGATGCGGTGATGCTGCCGTTGGTGGCCGTGGCGGCCGGGCTGGTGGTGATCGGGGTGGTCCGCCCCGAGGTCGGCGAGAAGCCGTGGCAAGCGTTCGCCGGCACTCCCGTGGCAGAGCTCGCCACGGGCCGCCGCGCCCGGTTCCGTCTCATCGCCGGTGCGCTGCTCGTGGCGTTCGGGCTGGTGCTCGTGGGCGTCCGCGAGAACACCTCGAGCAGCGTTCGGGTGGGTGCGTTCGCGACTGCGATCACCGTCATCGGCGTGGCGACACTCGTGGGGCCGTGGCTCACACGGCTCGCGCAGGAAGCGGCGGCCGAGCGGCGGGAACGAATTCGTTCGCAAGAACGAGAGGCCATGGCCGCCCACCTCCACGACTCGGTGTTGCAGACGCTCGCACTCATCCAACGTACGGCCGACGATCCCCGTCGCACGATGACGTTGGCCAGGCAACAGGAGCGAGAACTGCGCGAGTGGCTCTACGGCCCGCGCGATGTGACTGGCGCGATGGTTCATTCGTTCGCAGCGACGCTCCGGCGCGCTGCGGCGGACGTGGAAGCCGCCTACCACGTACGCATCGAGGTGGTGATCGTGGGAGACGCGGCGATGGATGACGGGGCCGATGCCCTCGTGCAGGCAACGCGCGAGGCGTGCGTGAACGCTGCCAAGCACAGCGGGGTGCACGAGGTCTCGGTGTTCGCCGAGGTGCACGAAGATGTCGCCGAGGTGTTCGTTCGCGACCGGGGCTGCGGGTTCGACAGGGCAGACGCAGCCCCCGATCGTCGAGGCATCGCCATGAGCATCGAGGCGCGCCTCGAGCGCGTCGGCGGGATGTCACGAATCGAATCGGTACCCGGCGATGGCACCGAGGTGCAGCTGTCAGCCCCTGTGAGCGACTCGGCCAGCATCGAGACCGGATCGAGTTCGGTGACCTCGACGGAACCACACCTGTGGGCGCCTCCGAACGGCGACCGGGGCGCGCGCTGATGCGCGTGTACCTGGTGGACGACCACGTGCTTTTTCGCGCAGGGGTCCGCGCCGAGATCGGGGACTCTGTCGATGTCATCGGGGAGGCCGGCACCGTCGAGGATGCGGTGGTCGGGGTCCTCTCGATGCGTCCTGACGTGACGGTGGTGGACGTGCATCTGCCCGATGGCGGTGGCCGCACGATCATCGAGCGTGTGCTGGCGCAATGGCCGGACGCGGTGTTCCTCGCGCTGTCCGTGTCGGATGCGGCCGAGGATGTCGTCGCGGTCATCCGGGCCGGCGCCCGGGGCTACGTCACCAAGACGATCGATGCATCGGAACTGGTGGATGCGATCCGCCGGGTCCACGACGGTGATGCCGTGTTCTCGCCCAGGCTTGCCGGGTTCGTGCTCGACGCGTTCTCCGGGCACCTTCCCGCACCGACCGATCCGGAGCTCGACCTGTTGACCTCCCGGGAACAAGAGGTGATGAGACTCATCGCACGGGGATACACCTATCGCGAGGTCGCGTCGCGGCTTCACCTGTCGGTGAAGACGGTGGAGACCCATGTGTCGGCGGTGCTGCGGAAGCTGCAGCTCTCCAATCGACACGAGCTGACGGCGTGGGCCGCCGGTCGCCGCCTCCTCTGACTCGTGCCCTGACTCGTGCACTGACTCGTGCACTCGACCCGTCGAGTCGACGTGTTGGCGCATCGGTCGGGACGTAGGTCCGTATCGGCATCGTGTCGGTTCGGACTACCGTCGCTGACGCTGGCCACGTGGAACAGGTTCAGCTCGCGCGGTGAGTCTCGGTGAACCACCGGCGACGAGGCGGAGTGAGAGGAGTCTCCGGGATGGTCGATCTCCAGACGGACAACCAGACCGACAACCAGACCGACAGGGTCCGCAACGTCGTCCTGCTCGGCCACAGTGGTGTCGGAAAGACGTCGGTGGCCGATGCGCTGTTGGCCCTCAGCGGCGCGGTCACCCGAGGTGGCCGCGTCGACGACGGCACCAGCGCACTCGACTCCGAACCCGAGAGCGTCAAACGCAAGCTCTCGTTGTCGCTCGCCGTGGCGCCCTTCGACTGGACGGCCTCCGACAGTCGCACCTATCGGGTGAACCTGCTCGACACGCCGGGGTATGCCGACTTCGAAGCCGAGGTGGACGCCGCGCTGAGCGTGTGCGATCTGGCGGTGTTCGTCGTGAGCGCGGTCGATGGGGTGGAGGTGTCGACCGAACTGCTGTGGCGCCGGGCCGCCACACGAGGGCTGCCGCGGATGGTGTTCGTCAACAAAGAGGACAAGGACCGCGCCGACTTTCGCGGCGTGCTGGAGCAGTTGAGGGCAGCGTTCGGGGAGGGGTTCGTTCCGCTGGAGCTGCCGCTCGGCGAAGCCGGCGCACTGCACGGGATCGCCGACGTGCTGAGTGAAAAGGCACTCGAGTACGAGCCGGGCGGCACGCATCACACCGAACCGATCCCGCTCGATGTGGTCGACGAAGAACGTCGTCTTCACGACGACGTCGTCGAGGAGATCGTGGCGGGTGACGACCGCCAACTGGAGCGGTACTTGTCGGGCGACGATGTGTCGGTCGCCGAACTGGAGCGCACGCTGCGCCGCGAGGTGCTCGATGGGCTGGAGTTCCCTGTGCTGGTCGGGTCGGCGGCGACCGGTGTGGGTCTCGATCGACTTGCCGATTTCGTGTGCGAGCTCGGTCCATCGCCGGCAGATCGACCGGCATCGGTGATGGCGGGTGGCGAGCCGGTGCAGGTGCCGGCCGACCCCGATGGCCAGCCGGTGGTCCATGTGTTCAAGACCATCGCCGATCCGTTCGTCGGTCAGCTGTCGGTGTTCAAGGTCTTGAGCGGCACCGTCCGGGCAGACGACCACCTGGTGAACAGCCGCACCGGCACCGACGAACGGTTGCACGGCCTGTTCTCCCTGCGTGGCAAGGACCAGACGGCCGTCGGCGAGGTGTGCGCCGGCGACATCGCCGCCGTCTCCCGACTCACATCGGTGCGCACGGGCGACACCCTGGCGCCGAAGGGGCTGCCGGTTCGGGTGGCGAACCTCGAGTCCGAGACGCCGCATTTCGGTGTCGGCATCGTGCCGCGAACACAGACCGACGACGACAAGTTGGGTGGCGCGCTCGCCCGTCTGCAGTCGGAAGACCCGATGCTGATGGTCGATCGCAGCGACGAGACGCATCAGACGGTGCTGCGAGGGGTCGGCGACATCCACATCGCCGTCACGCTCGAACGGTTGGCACGGAAGTTCGGTGTGGCGGTGGAGACCGAGCCGGTGCGAGTGGCGTATCGCGAGACCATCGCCGGTCGCGCCGACGTGGAAGGCAAGGTGAAGAAGCAGAGCGGGGGCCACGGGCAGTTCGCGGTCGCCAAGTTGCGTGTCTCACCGCTGCCCCGCGGCGAGGGATTCGTGTTCGTGGACTCCGTGGTCGGTGGTGCCATCCCGCGTGCTCTCGTTCCCGCGGTGCAGAAAGGGGTGGAGGAGACGATGGTGAACGGGGGTGTGCACGGGTTACCTGTGGTCGACGTCAAGGTGGAGTGCTACGACGGCAAGTTCCACAGCGTCGATTCGAGCGAGATGGCGTTCAAGACCGCCGCGTCGGTGGGGCTGAAAGAGGCGCTCACCACCGCCGGGGTCGTCGTGCTCGAGCCGGTGTCGCAGGTGCATGTCACGGTTCCCGCCGCGCATCAGGGCGATGTCATGGGCGACATCGCCACCAAGCGTGGGCGGGTGATGGGCACCGAGGCGACCGACCATGGAGAGCAGATCATCACCGCGCACGTCCCCACGCGAGAGCTCCTCCGCTACGCGGTCGAATTGCGTTCCATGACCGGGGGACGGGGGCGTTTCGCAGCAGACCACGACCACTACGACGTGCTGCCGTCCCACCTGGTGGCAGGGGCGGTCTCGTCTGCCAGGCACACTCCATGAGATGACCACTCCCGCATCCGCACCCGACCCGCGGGTCGATCGAGATGGCGCGCAGCTCGATTTCTCGCGAGACATGAGCTACTCCGACTATCTCCATCTCGACGAGGTGCTGACCGCGCAGCATCCGCTGTCGCCCGACCACAACGAGCTGTTGTTCATCGTCCAGCACCAGACGAGCGAGCTGTGGATGAAGCTGATGCTCCACGAGTTGGCCGCAGCCACGACCGCGCTGGCCAACGACGACCTGCACGTGACGTTCAAGATGCTGTCGCGGGTGAGCCGGATCATGGAGCAGCTCGTGCACGCCTGGGACGTGTTGGCCACGATGACACCTCCCGAGTACTCGGCGATCCGCCCGTACCTCGGCAACAGCAGCGGCTTCCAGAGCTGGCAGTACCGGTGCATCGAGTTCGCAGCGGGCAACAAGAGCGAGGTGATGTTGAAACCCCACGAACATCGCCCCGACCTGCATGCGATCGTGTCCGAGGCGATGCGCACACCGTCGTTGTACGACGAGGCGCTCGGCGCGCTGGCGCGGCGCGGGTTACCGATTCCCGCCGAGGCGCTCGAGCGCGACTGGACCCTGCCCTACGCCGCCGACCCGAGGGTCGAAGCGGCCTGGCTCGAGGTGTACCGCGCTCCCGAGCAGCACTGGGATCTGTACCAACTGGGTGAAGAGCTGGCCGACTTCGAGGACGCCTTCCGCCTGTGGAGGTTCCGCCACGTCACCACGGTCGAACGTGTCATCGGGTTCCGTCGGGGCACGGGTGGCACCTCCGGGGTGAGCTACCTGCGAGCGATGCTCGACGTGGTGCTGTTCCCCGAGATCTGGACGCTGCGCAGCTCGTTGTGATCGTCCGGTGTCGTTCGTGAGTCCGTCGATTCGGTTCATCCACCACTTGGATCCGGCCATGTGGTAACGGATCGTCAAGAGATTGCAACGCGATCGTCGCTTCTGACTCTCGACCTGTCACAACTTGCCCGGTACCTTGTCCCCACTCCACGACCATGAGGGGCACATGGCCATGACGAAGGAACCGGAGTCGGGCCCGATGCCCGAGTACGACATCGTGATCCGAGCCGGCTCGGTGATCGACGGCACCGGTGGCCCGGCTCGCCGCGCCGACGTCGGCATCGTCGGCGACCGCATCGTCGCGATCGAACCCCACCTGGCCGGGGTGGGACACACCGAGATCGATGCTCTGGGTCGGATCGTCACACCTGGCTTCGTCGACATCCACACCCACCTCGACGCTCAGATCGCATGGGATCCGGTCGCGTCGAGCAGCTGCTACCACGGGATCACGAGCGTGGTGATGGGCAATTGCGGTGTCACCTTCGCACCCTGCAAGCCCGAGGACCGCGAATACCTGGCCGAACTGATGGAGAGCGTGGAGGACATCCCGCGCGATGCGATCCTCACCGGTCTGCCGTGGGACTGGGTCACCTACGGCGAGTACCTGGCCAGCATCGACCGCATGCCGAAGGGTGTGAACGTCGGCGGCATGGTGGGCCACTGCGCGATTCGGCAGTATGCGATGGGCGAGCGCAGCATGGGTACCGACGAACCCACCACGGACGATCTGTCGGTGATGGCCGACCTGCTGCGCGAGGCCATGCAGGCCGGGGCGCTCGGGTTCAGCACCAGCCGCACCTACCTCCACAAGGTGCCCGATGGTCGGCCGGTGCCCGGCACCTACGCCCAGCCCGAGGAGCTCTACGTCTTCGCCGATGTCCTGGGTGCCCACGGCGCGGGTGTGTTCGAGTCGGCAAGCCGCATCGGCGAGGGCGAGCGTGACGATGCCGATGTACCGCTGACACGAGCAGAACTGGCATGGATGGGCGAGGTGAGCCGGCGCAGTGGTCGCCCGGTGAGCTTCGGTCTCACGCAGCACGACAGCAGGCCCGATCTGTACGCCCGGGTGATCGGTTTCGCCAAGGAGGAGAACGCCACCGGTGCGGTTGTCCGTCCTCAGACCACGGCGCGCAGCGTCGGTGTGCTGTTCAGCATCGACACACGAACGGTGTTCGATCGGTGCCCGGCATGGAAGTCGCTGCGCGAGATGCGCAACGGCAAGAAGATGGTCGCGATTCGAGATCGAGCGTTTCGGGCGAAGCTGATCGAAGAAGCCGAGCACACCCCGCCGGCGATCGACCTCGATCAGCTGTTCGTGTTGAATCAGGGCGCGACTCGCAGAGAGGCGCGCTACGACCTCGATCCGGACCACACACTCGGTGCCGAGGCCCGCCGCCGCGGCATCAGTGCAGCCGCGTGCTACATCGAGCTGCTGCTCGAGACCGATGGCGCCCTGGTGTGCAGCTACCCGTTCCTCAACCAGCGGCTCGACGCAGTCGAGGAGATGCTCGACGACCCGTTGGTCACGCTCGGTCTCGCCGATGCCGGTGCGCATGTGGGCCAGATCCTCGATGCGAGCCAGCCGACGTTCTTCCTCTCGTACTGGATCCGCGAGCGGCAGCGGTGGAGTTTGGAAGAGGCGATTCGTCGCCTCACCAGCGACACGGCCGACCTGTTCGGCATCACCGATCGCGGACGGTTGCAGGTGGGTGCTTTCGCCGACGTGAACGTGATCGACTTCGAGGCCCTGCGGCTTCCGCCGCCCGAGTACGCGTTCGACTTCCCGCACGGTGCCGGTCGATACGTTCAGGGTGCCGAGGGCTACGACTACACGATCGTCAACGGTCAGGTGTTCATGGAGCATGGCAAGCACACCGGCGCATTCGCCGGGACCCTGTTGAAGAACGCCGCCGCTCGCTGAAGTCGTCGCGTCGTCGACGCGCGAGCATTCGTGCTCAGGCGCCTGGGGGCGTGACGACAAAGGGGACCACGATGACACGAGCTGCAATCGACGCGCTTCGGGCCGAACAGGTACGGGCACTGGAACTGATCGACTCGCTCACGGCCGAGGAGTGGCAGGCCGCAAGTGGCTGCACCGACTGGCGTGTGCAGGACGTGGTGCAACACATGGCGAGCGTGTTCCACACCATCGCCGATCCTGCGACGATCGACGGGGGTGCGTCGGGCAAGGCCGAGGTGGATGCCGAGGTGCCGGTGCAGGCCCGGAAGGATTGGACATCGGCGCAGGTGGCCGCAGAGTACGTGGAGTGGAGCGAGAAGGGCATCACGGCTCTCGCCGGGCTGCAGGAGCCGCCGATGGCGGACATGGTCGTTCCCCTGGCCGACCTCGGCAGCCATCCCATGCACATCCTCGGCAACGCCATCGTGTTCGACCACTACTGCCACCTCCGCCACGACATCGGCGCAGCCGTCGAGCGCGCGGCTGCGCTGCCCCGCGACGCTGCAGCACTGACGGCAACCGCCGAGTGGATGCTCGCCGGGCTGCCACAGATGTGTGCCGAGGCGCTCGCCGGCTGCACCCAGGGCGTCAACCTGGCGTTCACGGACACCGGTACCACCTACGCCGTGCAGTCGGCCGACCCGCACTGGACGGTGACCGAAGGTGCTGAGGCGTCGCTGCCCACGGCCACCACCTCGGTGCACGACTTCATCTCGTGGGGCACCAAGCGCGCCGACTGGCGGAGCATGGGAGTGAGCATCGACGGGGCAGGCGCCCACACGCTCGACGCCTTCAACGTCATCTGACGTCATCTGGCGTCATCCGACGTGGCGGGCCGAGCGCACCCCCGCGACCTGTCAAGATCGGCACATGACCGTCGTCCTGCTCCACGGAAACCCTGAGACCCCGGTGATCTGGGAGCCGTTGATCGCCCACCTGTCGCGCACCGACGTCGAGACGCCCCAGCTCCCCGGGTTCGGTTGCCCGTCGCCCGATGGGTTCGGCGCCACCAAGGAGGAGTACGTCGACTGGTTCCTCGGTGTGGTCGAGGGCCTCGTCGCCGAGCACGGTCCGGTCGACCTCGTCGGCCACGACTGGGGCGGCGGCATCGGCATGCGCGCCGTCGCATTGCGCCCCGAGCTGTTCCGCAGTTGGGCATGCGACGTGCTGGGGCTGTTCCACCCGGACTACGTCTGGCACGACTTCGCCCAGATCTGGCAGACCCCCGGCGCGGGCGAGGACTACTTCGCCCAGACCATGGCGACGTCGGTCGAGGATCGGGTCGCCCTGTACGAGAGCATCGGCATCCCCCGCCCGATCGGCGAACGAATCGTGTCTGTCGCTGACGACGAGATGAACCGGTGCATCCTGGCGCTGTACCGATCGGCGGCCCAGCCGGCAATGGTGGCGTGGGGCGCCGAGCTCTCGCCAGCTGCGACCGTGCCCGGCCTCGGCATCACCGCGCCGAACGATCCGTTCGTGCGTGGCGCCGATCTCGGTGTGCAGGTGGCCGGCAGTCTGGGCGCTCGCCGCCACGTGATGGAGGGTCAGGGTCACTGGTGGATGCTGGGTGATCCGGGCGCCGGCGCGAGTGCCCTCGAGGAGTTCTGGGCATCGCTGTGATGGAAACGACCACGACGCCGCTCGAGTTCACGTGCCCACGGTGCTCGGTCGAGGTGACCGACACCTTCTACGGACCGTGCAGTCGGTGCCGCAACGATCTGCGTGCCAAGTACCTCGGGGTGGGCCGCGATGTGGAGGTGGCCGAGTACGTACCGAAGATGAACGTCACCCCGAATGCGGTCGCCCTGAAGGACGACTGAGCCCGCGACTCTCGATCGACCGGTCGTCGGTCAGTCGCTCGCGGCCGAGTGGGCATCTGCGAGCCCGGCACCTGGGCGAAACGTGGTGTCGGTCCGACCTGCTTCGTGAGCTTTGGTCATGTTCGCGATCGTGGTGGCCATCGCTTGGGCGGCACCCTCGTGGCTCATGATCTTGCTCATCACCGCCTTGCTGGCTCCGGCCATCAGCTCGGCCTGGTGGTCGTGGACGAAGTCGGCGGAGGCCTGCAACGGTCGGATGTAGCCGTTGATCTCGGGCACCACGTATCGAGCGATCAGATCCCAGGAGCGCTTGGTGTTCTCCCAGTTGGTCCAGTCGTGTGCGAACCCGAGCACGACCCCGAAGCCGCCGGTGACCTGCTGGAGGTTGCGGATCGCGGCGACCAGGTCGTCGGGCGTGCCGATGACCGCGGCCCCGCCGCCGTTGGCCCCACCGGCGGCCACCTGCTCCATCAGATCCCACGGCTGCTCGACGCGCACCGCGCCTGGGCGGCCGAGCACGTGCACGTTGTACTCGTTGTGCCAGCGGTGCAGACCGTGAACAGCTTCGTTGCGAGCCCGTTCACGGGTCTCGGCGATGTGCCAGCTCATCATCACGCGCCAGTCCTTGCGGTCGACGACCTGGCCGTGCTCGGCTGCCGATGCCTCGGCGAATCCCCACTGCGTCGGCAACGCGGCCAGGCCCTCTGTCGAGGTCGACGCGATGGAGAGCGCACCGATGCCGTACTTGCCGGCGAGCTGCATCCCTGACGGCGAGATGCTCGAGGCGACGGTCATCGGCATGTGCTCTTGCAGCGGAAGCAATTGGAGCGCGGCATCGTGCAGTTCGAACCACTCGCTCTCGAACGAGAAGCGGTCCTCTCCGGCCAACAGTCGTCGAATCACGCCGAGCGCCTCGTCCTGGCGGTCGCGCTGCACCATCGGATCGATCCCCAAGGTTCGGGCATCGCTGGGGAGTGCACCTGGTCCGCTGCCGAACATGGCGCGACCCCGAGTCATGTGGTCGAGTTGCACCATGCGTTGAGCGACATTGAAGGGGTGGTGGTAAGGCAGCGAGATCACTCCGGTCCCGAGGCGGATGTGGTGAGTGCTCTGGCCCGCGGCTGCCAGGAACATCTCGGGCGAGGCGATCATCTCCCATCCGCTCGAGTGGTGTTCACCGCACCAGAACTCCTCGAAGCCGAGGCGATCCAGGTGGGCCGCCAGCTCGATGTCACGCTGGAACTGCAGCATCGGGTGCTCACCGAGAGGGTGGTGTGGGGCGAGAAACGTGCCGAACTGCAGTCGAGACATCTCGCCACCCTAGAAAAGCCCACGTTCTCTCTTGCCACTGAAGGATGTATCCTGGCGATCCCTTCGGGACGGCGATCGCGCCGTACAGCGGGGACGTAGCTCAGTTGGCAGAGCGCTACCTTTGCAAGGTAGATGTCAGGGGTTCGATTCCCCTCGTCTCCACGAACAAAACCCCAGCTCACACCCTATGAGGCCCCGCTCCGGCGGGGCCTTCGTCATTCCCAGGTACACACCAGGTACACGCGACGAGACGGCACCGAGTGGGATGAAGCGGGACTACGCGGGACGAAACGGCACCAACTGGACGTGAAGCCGACGCCGCTCGAATCGCTCGGTCGGGGCGGGGCAGCTGCGCACGAGTCACCGAAACCGGCGGGACTGCGTCCGGATGTGCGGTGTGGAACACGCACTGTCGTCACCTTGCTCGGCCGATTGCGGCGTGCTCGCCGTGGGCAGCTGCAGGTTTTCACCGCGGACGCTCGAGCGCGTCCAGTTGTGTGGTGTGAGATGCGATCGAACTGATGGTTCGCCGGGCAGGTCGGCGTGAGCGCGGCCGTGGTCGAGGCGGTTGTCGAAGATTCGGTCACCGCGGAGGCGTTTGCCTGTCCAGTTCTTCTACGTGGAACACGTGACGCGCGCGCGCTGGGGTGCGCAGTGGTGAGCGGGCCGGCCGTCGTGCCGGACTTCTTCACGTTGCCCGAGGCCGGGTGGATTCTCCGGATCGGTCGGAACTCGGCGTACAAGCTGGCGATCGAGTTCGAGGAGACCGGTGGCCGGTCGGGTTTGCCGTTCGTGCGGTTGGGCAAGCTGAAGCGGGTTCCGCGGCTGGCGTTGGAGAAGCTGCACGGTGGCCCGATCACGTGGCCGATCGCTGACGACGACGCTCCACACGCACCACGCCCCAAGACGAAGCGGTCCGGTCAGGCGCCGTCGGTACCGGCGTCGTCGAAGCGCCGTCAACCGGCGCCTGGCGATGCGCCGGCAGCGACGGGCTCGAACGCAGCTGACCCGGCGACGAAGCACGTCACCCGAGCGGCGCTACCAGCGACGCACACGTCGAAGAATACAAGTGGCTCGACGCGGAAGCACCCCGCCGTCCCGCGAGCACGTCTCGCGGGCACAGCCGATCCAGCGGCCGATCAGCAGCTGGCTCTCGGGTTCTGATCGGCGCCCTTCCCGTGATCGCTCTCCTTCATCTTCCTGGTTGCTTGCGTTGTTGGTTTGACAGACAGGTGCCCGTTTTGGGCGGTGATGTGTCGTGATGCGTGTGACCACGTTGTATGCGTCGTCGGCCGCCTCGTCGGCCGCGTATTACACGAAGTACCTGACGCAGGCGCCGGGTGAGGTTCCCGGGGTGTGGATGGGTGCTCAGGCCGACGGGCTCGGGCGTGTCGGGAACGTCGACGGCGAGCAGGTGCAGGCGCGTCTCGCCGGCCTCGATCCCGTGACAGGGCGAGGCCTCGGCCGGGCGCTGACGGATCGGACGACGGCGGATGGTCGGGTGGTGAAGGCGGTGGCGGGGTTCGACGCGACGGTGTCGGCGCCGAAGTCGTTGTCGGTGCTGTGGGCGTTGACGGGCGATGACCGTCTGTTGGAGTGTCATGACGTCGCGGTCGGGGCGGTGGTGGATGCGTTCGAGCGGTGGGCCGCGACGACTCGGGTCCGTTCGGGTGGTGGTCGGCTGCATCTGGACACGCAGGGGTTGTCGGTGGCGGGGTTCCGGCAGACGACGTCGCGGTTGGATGATCCGCAGATCCACACGCATCTCGTGGTCTCGGCGAAGGTGCAGACGCAGGATGGGCGGTGGATGGCGTTG
>JANNQK010000044.1:0-2769 GCA_031400715.1 Actinomycetes bacterium
TAGCCGATCACGAGCAGCACCCCGAACGCCGTGCGGCCGAGGGCGATCGCCGACAGCAGCACGATCAGGGCCGAGGGGCTCGGCACCAGCCCACCGGCGATGCCCATGCCCACCAGCCCGCGACGCGACACCCGCTGGGACGACTGGCGGTCGCCCACCTCCGACGGGAATTGAGGGTCTGTTGCATCGATCGTCGCGACACCGACCCGAGCAGAAGCCGACGTCATCACTGGAGCGTGTGCCAACGGCGCGATCAGCATCAAGGTGGACCCACCGCCGGCCGCAGCACGCACCTGCTCGGAGAGAGCATGGGCGCCGGCGTGATGGCCGTGACCGTTGCCGTGGCCGTGGCCGTGGCCGTTGCCGTGGCCGTGGCCGTGGCCGTGATGATCGTGATGACCGTGATGACCGTGACCGTGGTGGCCGTGGCCGTGACCCCCGTGGCGGTGGCCGTGGCCGACCGGGCGGTGGTGTGCAGCCGACCAGAGCAGGCTCGCTCCGAGCACGGCGATCATCGCGCCGCTCACCAGGCCGAGCCAGCCGATCACGCTCTCACCGGCGATCGAGGTGCTGAGAGTCAGCACCAGGCCGAGCACCAGAACACCGCCGGTGTGCGTACCGGTCACCGTGGCACCGACGAGCACGGCATCTCGCGCCGAACCCTGCCGGCCGGCGATGTACGCAGCCATCACCGTCTTGCCATGCCCTGGCAGCAGGGCGTGCGACGCGCCCAGGATCATCGCCAGCATCACCGCGAGCAGGCCCACGCCGAGGGTGAGGTCGCGACGACCGACCAGATCGTTGAAGGTGCCGCCGATGCGCTCGACCGCATCCGCGAACGGTCCTCCCTTGATCAGCGCGGCTCCCCCACCGGCGGCATCGACGGCTGCCACCGGCGACGAGGACGCTCCCGGCACCACCGAGAGCTCCGCGTCGCGAACGTCGAGTGGCGAGGCGAGCAAGTCGGTCGGGTAGGTGCGCAGCCCATCGGTCGGGCTCACCGCGGGAACCGATGGCGAGATCAGGGTGACGCCGTCGCCGGTGGCCGTGATCTCGTGCCAGCCGACGCGGTCGCTCTCGAAACGGTCGACCAGGTCGATCGCCGTCGGCCCCTGCAACCGGAGCTCGGCGACGAACAGGCACTCGAGCCGCCCCGTGGCCAGGCCCGCCTGACCGATGGGGCGCGTGTACTCGGTGCGTTCGATGTCGAACGCGGTCGGCTCGCCATCCACGGTCAGCTCGACTGCGTCGCGCAGTGCCGTGCACTGCACCAGCCCGTACCGCTCCAGCTCGGCAGGCGTGAAGACGCCGTCGTCGTCGGTGTCGACATCGAGTGCTCGCTGTGCCGTGGGGATCTCGGCGACGTCGACAACGGCGCGATCGACGATCCGATCGGAGTCGATCGTGAGCGCGTGAGCGTGGTTGATGCTGAAGTTGCCGAGCGGGTGCGCAGCAGCAATCGACCACGGCAACAGCGGGGCGGCCGACACGCCGAGGGCGGCACCGATCATGACCAGTCGACGCATCACCGGACCTCCTCCATCGCGGCCAGCGCTTCTCGGGCATCCGGTGCAGAGAGTGGGTCGAAGTGAGGGTTGATCGTCAACGCCTCCGTCAGCTCGCGCTGTGCGCGTTCGGTGTCGCCGAGGGCCAGCGCGATCATCCCTGCATGGAAGTGGAAGCGCGCATTTCGAGTGCCGAGCTGGAGCGCTCGATCGATGGCCTGCAATGCCTCGGCATCGCGACCGGCGAGGTGCAGCGCCCACGCGTGGGCGTCGTGCATGTCGAGGAAGGGTCGTGAGCTCACGCCCACTGCGGCGTCCTCGAGTGCCTGGTCGACCCGGCCCCGTTCTGCATCGGCCAGGGTGGCGGTCGCGTCGGGGAGCACCCCGTTGGCCGCGAACAGCGCTTGCGTGGCATCGAACACCGACCACTGCCGTTCCGACTCGTCGGTGCGACCCAACGATTCCAGCAGCCGGGCGAACTCGACGACATATCCGGGTTCCGGAGCACGATCCACCACCTGGGTCCAGTGCTCGACGGCCGTCTCGAACTGCCCGAGCGCAGCTTCGGCCCGGGCCTTGGAGGCCAGCGCGGCGATGTCGGTCGGGGTCGCGTCGAGCGCGTCGTTGAACAGATCGAGTGCGGTGGCGGCATCACCCTGATCGAACGCAAGCCCGCCCAGATGGACGAGGGCGAACGTGCGGTCCGCCGCTGACGGCGCGTCGTCGAGTGCCCGCTGCATCAGATCACGGGCCCGATCGATGTCGCCGCGCAGCTCCCAGGCGTACGACGCCCTCGAGAGCGATGCCGTGTCGGGCGACAGATCGACCATTCGTTGCACTGCGGCGAAGGCAGCGTCGTAGTTGCCGAGCTGGATCTCGGCGTCGCTCAGCGCACCGAAGAGGATCGCGCTGTAGGCGTTGATCTCGAGACCGCTCTCGGCGTAGGTCTTGGCAGCGGGGAAGTCGTGTCTGGCCGAGGCCAACGCCGACAGCCCGGCGTAGGCGAGGAAGTTGTCGCGGTCGTCGATCTCGAGCGATCGAGCGAGCGCACCATCGGCCTTGGGGTAGTAGCTCGGGTCGACCGTCATCCTCGCTTCCTGCACATAGGCCAGGCCGAGGGTGGCCCAGCCGACGTGATCGGAGGGCACTCGGGCGAGGCGGGTCTGCAGGGAGGCGATGAGGTCGGCGAGCGAACCGCCGAGTGGGAGATAAGGCTCGCCGGTAGCCGCTGTGGCGCCAGCCGGCGGCGCAGCGAGGAGGGCCG
>JANNQK010000045.1:0-13744 GCA_031400715.1 Actinomycetes bacterium
GCCATCTGTCGCGCCACCGATGTGATGATCGCCGGCAAGGTCGCCGTCGTCGCCGGTTACGGCGATGTCGGCAAGGGCTGCGCCCAGGCGCTCAAGGGTCAGGGCGCCCGAGTGATCATCACCGAGGTCGACCCGATCAACGCCTTGCAGGCAGCGATGGAGGGGTACCAGGTGACCACGATCGAAGACGTGGTCGGCACCACCGACATCTTCGTGTCGGCCACCGGGAACGACCACATCATCACGGCCGAGCACATGGCCAACATGAAGCACAACGCGATCGTCTGCAACATCGGTCACTTCGACAGCGAGATCGACATGGCCGGCCTGGCCCGCAGTGGCGCCACCCGCGACGAGCTCAAGCCGGGCACCGATCTGTGGTCCTTCGATGACGGTCACTCCGTGATCGTGCTGGCCGAGGGCCGGCTCGTGAACCTCGGTTGCGCGACGGGTCATCCGAGCTTCGTGATGAGCTGCTCGTTCAGCAACCAGGTGATCGCCCAGATGGAGTTGTTCAACAACCTCGACAAGTACCCGTTGGGCGTGTACGTGCTGCCCAAGCGTCTCGACGAGAAGGTCGCCGCGCTCCACCTCGACGCGTTGGGCGTGAAGCTCACCAAGCTCACCGACGAGCAGGCCGGGTACCTGGGCATCGACCCGAGCGGCCCGTTCAAGAGCGACCACTACCGCTACTGATCCAACTCGACCCGCAGCTGAACTGTTCCGGCCGTCCTCGGCCTGATCCTTCGGGATCAGGTGAGGGCGGCCGCTTCGGTCTGTGGGGGAGTGCTCGGTTTCGCGCGCGGGGGGAGCGAGAGTCGAGGCAGGAAGATCTGCACGAGCGGACCGATCCCGAACGTGAAGGCCACCGTGCCCACGCCGACGGTGCTCCCGAGCGCGACACCCGCGACCAACACGGTGATCTCGATCGCGGTGCGGGCGAGACGAACGCTCAGCCCGAGTCGGACCAAGCCGATCATCAGCCCGTCGCGCGGCCCGGCACCCAAGCCCGATCCGATGTACAGACCGGATCCGATCGCGATGACCACGATGCCGGCCACGAGGTAGCACGTCCGGACGACGATCATCTCGGCATCCGGGATGAGTGGCATGATCAGGTCGACCGTGACGCCGATCTCCAATGCGTTGAGCAACGTCCCCACGCCGGGCTTCTGACGCAGCGGGATCCACAGCAGCAACAGGGCGAGGCCGACCAGGATGATGACGTTGCCGACGGAGATGCCGGTCAGCTCGGCGAGCCCTTGGTGGAACACATCCCACGGCGCTGCACCGAACTGGGCCTCGATGATCAGGCTGATGCCGATGCCGAACATGGCCAGACCGGCGACGCAACGGGTGAGTCGGACCGCCCAGTCAGCGGCGGGTGACGACGGCGAGTAGGGGCGAGACGCCACCGGCGCACGGTTCGGGGCTGGCACCCGCCAGACGCTAGCGGTGTCGCGTTCGCTCATCGTGGTGGGCTCTGTGCCACTGCGCGCTGTCACACCCACATCGCAGGATGAGGCGATGTCGATGCCAGCACTCCTTGCCACCTCGTGCGCGTCGTGCCGTCAACCCGGAGACGTGCTGTGCCGGCAGTGTCGCTTCGCGGTCGCTTCGTCACCGGCGACCATCGTCCCGGGCGGCATCACCGCAGCGCTGTCGTTCGATGGGGCGGTCCGGAGCGCGGTGCTCGCCCTGAAGTTCGGGAACAAGCGGGCAGTCGGCGCTGTGCTCGCCGAGGTGCTCGTTCGCCGCCTCGGTCTGGCCGAGCGGGGCGCAGACCGGTTCGACCTGGTCACCTGGGCACCCACCAGTCGACGGCGCCAGGTCGATCGTGGCTACGACCAGGCCGAGTTGCTGGCCCGAGCGGTGGCACGCCAACTCGGCGTGCCGTGCCGTCGGCTGCTCTACCGCGTGCACGGATCACCATAGGCCGGCCGCACGCGCGCCGAGCGGCTCGACGGCCCGGAGTTCCGGGTCAGGCGCACCGGCAGGCTGCGGGTGCTGGTGGTCGACGACGTGGTCACCACGGGTGCGACCCTGACCGCGGCGGCGACAGCCTTGCGCGCTGCGGGCATCGACGACGTGCGGCTGGTCGCAGTCGCGGCCACCCCGGCAGCGGTCCCCGCCGCACGGCATGCCAAGGCTCGCGCGCAGGCCGCAGGTAGGCTCGAAACCGCATGAAACTGCTCGATCGCATCCTTCGCGCCGGCGAAGGCAAGAAGCTGAAGGCCCTCCAAGGCCTCGTTCCGCACATCAACACCCTCGAAGCTGGCGTCCAGGCGCTCAGTGACGACGCTCTGCGCGCCAAGACGGCGGAGTTCCGTGGTCGGCTCGAGCGCGGCGAGGACCTCGACGACATCCTGGCCGAGGCGTTCGCCGTGATGCGCGAGGCGTCGGTCCGCGTGTCGGGCCAGCGTCACTTCGACGTACAGATGATGGGTGGGGCCGCGCTGCACTTCGGCTGGGTGGCCGAGATGAAGACCGGCGAAGGCAAGACGCTCGTCAGCACCTTGCCGGCGTACCTGAACGCCCTCGGCGGCAAGGGCGTCCACCTGGTCACGGTGAACGACTACCTCGCCAAGCTCGCGGCCGACAACATGGGCCGCATCCACCGTTGGCTCGGCCTCGAAGTCGGCCTGGTCGTGCCCGGCTATCGCACGGCGCCGCTCGAAAAGCGCGCCAGCTACGCGTGCGACATCACCTATGGCACGAACAACGAGTTCGGCTTCGACTACCTCCGCGACAACATGGCGGGCACCGCAGCCGACAAGGTGCAGCGTGGTCACAGCTTCGCGATCGTCGACGAGGTCGACTCCATCCTGATCGACGAGGCCCGCACCCCGCTCATCATCAGCGGTCGCCTGGCCGACGCCGCCAAGCTGTACTACCGATTCGCCAGCGTCGTGCGTTCGCTCAAGCGCGACGTCGACTACGAGGTGGAAGAAGACAAGCGAGTGGTCGTGCCGCTCGAAGCGGGCATCGAGAAAGTCGAGCAGGCGCTCGGCATCGAGAACCTGTACGACGAGGTGCAGCAGAACCTGGTGCACCAGCTGTCGGTGGCGTTGAAGGCCAAAGAGTTGTACAAGCGCGACAAGGACTACATCATCGCCAACGGCGAGGTGAAGATCGTCGACGAGTTCACCGGCCGCATCCTCGAGGGCCGTCGTTGGAGCGAAGGCATCCACCAGGCGGTCGAGGCCAAAGAGGGCGTGAAGATCAAAGAGGAGAACCAGACGCTCGCGACGGTGACCCTTCAGAACTACTTCCGCATGTACGACAAGCTCGCCGGCATGACCGGCACGGCCCAGACCGAGGCCGCCGAGCTGATGGGCACCTACAACCTCGCCGTGGTGCCGATCCCCACCAACAAGCCGATGATCCGCCTCGACCAAGCCGACCTGATCTACAAAGGTGAAGACGGCAAGTTCGGCGCCGTCGTCGACGACATCGCCGACAAGTTCGAACGGGGACAGCCGGTCCTCGTCGGCACCATCAGCGTCGAAAAGAGCGAGCGTCTGTCGCGCATGCTCGACAAGCGCGGTATCGCCCACGAGGTGCTCAACGCGAAGCAGCATGCGCGCGAGGGTCAGATCGTCGCACAGGCCGGCCGCAAGCATGCCGTCACGGTCGCGACCAACATGGCCGGTCGAGGCGTCGACATCATGCTCGGTGGCAACCCCGAAGGTCTCGCCCGCCAAGAGGTCGCCAAAGAGGGGTTCGCGCTCGAACTGCTGGTCGAGGACTTCGAGCTGCCCGCCGTGGTCACCGAGGAGTTCGCGGCCGAGCGGGCGACGGCACTGGCCCGGTACGGTCAGCTGCTCGAGCAGTTCAAGCAGCAGTGCCAGGCCGAGGGCGACGTGATTCGCGGGCTCGGTGGCTTGTACGTGCTCGGCACCGAGCGCCACGAGAGCCGCCGAATCGACAACCAGCTGCGTGGTCGTTCCGGTCGCCAGGGAGACGCGGGCGAGAGCAGGTTCTACCTCAGCCTCGACGACGAGCTGATGAGGTTGTTCGCCACCGGAGCGCTCAGCTGGGTGATGGGTCGCGCCCTGCCCGACGACGAGGCGATCGAAGCCAAGATGGTCACCAAGGCCATCGAGCGCGCCCAGACCACCGTCGAGCAGCGCAACGGCGAGATCCGCAAGAACGTCTTGAAGTACGACGAGGTGATGAACGAACAGCGCAAGGTGATCTACCAGCGCCGCGACCAGATCCTCGCCGGAGCCGACCTCAAGGCTGCTGCGATGGACTACCTCGAAGATGCGATCGATGCGCTGCTCGAGACTCACTGCGCGAGCGTCGCCGACGACGAGTGGGATCTCGCCGGTCTCGATCTCGAGTTGAAGTCGTTCTGGCCGAGCGACATCACGGTCGAGCAACTCGAACGCACCGGCTCGACCAAGAAGATGCAGGACCTGATCGTGGCCGACGCCTCGAACTACTACGAGAAGCGTGAAGCCGAGCTGGGCGCGGCGACGATGCGCGATGTCGAGCGACAGGTGATGCTGCGCATCATCGACCAGCGGTGGCGCGAGCACCTCGACGAGATGGACTACCTGCAGGAGGGCATCAACCTCCGCGCCGTCGGCCAGAAAGACCCGCTCACCGAGTGGCAGCGCGAGGGCTACGAGATGTTCGGGGCGATGATGAAGGGCATTGCGCAGGACTTCGTGAAGTACGTGATGCACGTGCAGGTGGTGCGCAAGGAAGCGCCCGCTCCGGTCGTCCAGAACATGCAGCAGAGCTCGAGTGACGATGTGCTCGCGAGCGGCTTCACCAACGCGGCCAAGGCTGCCATGGCATCCGGTGACCTCGAGCCCGAGGCCGCCCAGGCCGCGGCGGTGGCCACTGCCCCGGCGCCCACCAAGCAGCAGACGATCGTCAAGGACGAGTGGTCGAAGACACCGCGCAACGCACCTTGCCCGTGCGGGAGTGGCAAGAAGTTCAAGATGTGCCACGGCGCCGATGCGTGACTTCTCCGATGACCTGAAAGAGCTGCGTCGTCGGCTCGGTGAGGCCGAGGGCTACCTCAAGGTCGACGCCAACCGGTTGCGCCTCAAGGAGCTCGAAGTCGAAGTGGCGCGTCCCGACCTGTGGGACGATCAAGACGCGGCCAAGAAGCTGACGGGCGAGTACTCGAACATCAAGGGCGACATCGACGGGTTCGACTCGCTCTCCCAGCAACTCGACGACACGGAACTGTTGCACGAGATGGCTCGCGACATGGATGACGAGACGCAGGAAGCCGACATCGCAGCGGGCGTCGAGGCGGTGTCGGGCCAGCTCCGCCAGCTCGAGTTGCGCAGCCTGTTCACCGGCGACCACGACGAGTACGACTGCATCGTCCAGATCAACGCCAAAGACGGCGGCGTCGATGCTCAGGACTGGGCGGAGATCCTGCTGCGGATGTACTCGCGCTGGGCCGAACGACGTGGGTTCGGCTTCGAGATCGACGAGATCAGCCCCGCGACCGAGGCAGGCATCATGTCCGCCGAGTTCACCCTGACCGGTCGATACGCGTACGGCCTGATGACGAGCGAGCGCGGCACCCACCGTCTGGTGCGGATCAGCCCGTTCGACAACCAGGGCCGGCGTCAGACGAGCTTCGCCGCGGTGCAGGTGTGGCCGGTGATCGACGCTCCCGATGTCGAGATCAGCGACAGCGACATCGAGATCAGGTGTTCCGGGCGAGCGGTGCGGGCGGCCAGCACGTCAACAAGACGTCGTCCGCGGTTCGGCTCATCCACAAGCCGACGGGTCTGGTGGCCAGCAGCCAGGAGGAACGCAGCCAACTCCAGAACCGAGAGAAGGCACTGAACCGGCTGAAGGCGATGGTGGCCGCGAAGGCGATCGAGGAACACGAGGCCGAGATGGCCCGCATCGCCGGTCGGCAGGCACAGGTGGGGTGGGGCAGCCAGATCCGCAGCTACGTCGTGCAGCCGTACCAGATGGTGAAAGACCTGCGCACCGAGGTCGAGACCAGCCAGATCGATGCGGTGCTCGACGGCGACCTCGACGAGTTCATGGAGGGGTACCTGGGATGGCGACGCCGCGAGGCCGAGTGAGCCAACTAGGTTCGGATCCCGCATGATCAAGCTCGAGAACGTCACGAAGAGCTACAGCACGGAAGTGACCGCGTTGCAGGACGCCAGCTTCGACGTCGCCAAGGCCGAGTTCGTGTTCCTCGTCGGCCCATCGGGTTCGGGCAAGAGCACCCTGTTGCGGTTGATGAACCGCCAGGAGAAGCCCGAAAAGGGCGAGGTGTGGGTCGCCGGACGGAACATCAACGACATGCCGGATGCGAAGGTGCCGCATCTGCGCCGGAACATCGGCAACATCTTCCAGGACTACAAGCTGCTCCCGAACAAGACCGTGTTCGAGAACGTCGCCTTCGCGCTCGAGGTGATCGGCCGGCCGAAGCACGTGATCCGCCAGCAGGTGCCGGCGGTGCTCGACCTGGTGGGCCTGTCGGGCAAGCAAGAGCGCTTTCCCGATCAGCTCAGCGGCGGCGAGCAGCAGCGTGTGTCGATCGCGCGTGCGTTCGTCAATCGGCCGTTGATCTTGTTGGCAGACGAGCCGACAGGCAACCTCGACCCGACGACGGGTGAGGGCATCATGCGTCTGCTCGACCGCATCAACAAGACCGGCACCACGGTCGTGATGGCCACCCACGACCAGCGCATCGTGAACATGATGCGCAAGCGGGTCATCCAACTCGATCGCGGCATCATCGTCCGCGACCAGGCCCGCGGGGTGTACGAGTAGATGTTCTCACGCCTCAGCTACACCTTCCGCGAGATGTGGGCCAGCCTTCGCCGCAACTTCACGCTCACCGCCGCGGCCGTCATCACCGCCGCCGTCTCGTTGTTCATCCTCGGGCTCACGCTGCTCGTGCTCCGTGGCTTCGACAACCAGCTGTCGCAATGGTCGGGTGGTGTCGAGCTGATCGTGTACGTCGAGAACGACGCCAGCCCCGAGCAGTTGGCGGTGATCCGCCAGGCGATCGAGAGCACGCCGGACGTGATCGATGTCGATCAGCTCGAGTACCTCGACGTCGAGGCATCGCTGGTCGAGGCGCGGCGGCTGTTCGCCGGCGATCCCGAGACGTTGCAGCTGCTCACGGCCGAGAACATCCCCACCCAGTTCAAGGTCGTCCCACAGCCCGACGCGTCCGCCGAGTTGCTCACCGAGATCGCTGCGTCGTACAAGGATCGTGGGTTGCCGAAGGTGATCAAGGTTGCCTTCCCGTCCAAGCAGATCGAGGTCCTCAGCACCCTGCGCGGTGTGGTGCAGTTCGTGCTGTACCTCATCACCCTGATCCTGTTGTTCTCGGCGGTGCTGCTCATCTGGAACACCATCCGTACGGCGATGTTCGCCCGCCGGCGTGAGATCGAAGTGATGAAGCTGGTCGGCGCCACCAACTGGTTCATCCGCGTCCCGTTCATGCTCGAGGGTCTCATCCAGGGCTTCGTCGGTGCCGTGTTCGCCAGCGGGGGCGTGTTGACGGCCAACTGGTACTGGACGTCGACCGTGCAGTCGTTCCCGCCCGACTCGGGCTTCGGGGCGTTCGTCGTCACGGGCAACTACCCGCAATGGGTGGTGTTCTGGCTGATGATCCTCGGGATGCTCGTGGGTGCGGTCGGCTCCGGCACTGCAGCCACCAAGTTCCTCGACGTCTAGTCGTTCCGGTCTCGTCTGGCCTCGTTCCATCTCGTCCGGGTTCGCGGGTGCGATGCAGGCCTGCCACGATCGGGTGATGGAGTACACCCAGATCATCTACTCGGTGGACGAGCACATCGCCACCATCACCCTGAACCGTCCCGATCAGCTGAACGCATTCACCGGCACGATGATGCGCGAACTGGTCGCGGCGTTCGACGAGATCGACGCCGACGACGAGGTGCGGGTCGTGATCGTCACGGGCGCCGGACGCGGCTTCTGTGCGGGTGCCGACCTCAGTGGGGGAGGTGACACGTTTGCCGCCGGAGGCAGCGACGTGAAGACGAGCGTCGAGGGCGTGCCGCGCGATGGCGGGGGCATCGTGAGCCTGAGGATCTTCGACTGCACCAAACCGGTGATCGCTGCGATCAATGGCCCTGCAGTCGGGGTGGGTGTGACGATGACCCTGCCGATGGACTTCCGGCTCGCCAGCGACAATGCGAAGTTCGGGTTCGTCTTCGCTCGACGGGGCATCCTCCCCGAGGCGTGTTCGTCGTACTTCCTGCCGCGCCTGGTGGGCATCAGCCAGGCGACGGAGTGGTGCTACACCGGCCGGGTCTTCGGCCCGCAGGAGGCCAAGGAGGGGCGACTGGTCCGCAGCGTGCATGCCCCCGACGATCTGCTCCCGGCCGCCCGGGCCATCGCCAAGGAGATCGTCGACAACACCGCGCCCGTTTCGGTGGCACTCACCCGGCAGATGCTGTGGCGGCTGCTCGGAGCCGACCATCCGATGGACGCGCACAGGGTGGATTCCCGCGGCATCGCTGCTCGCGGGAAGAGTGCAGACGCCCGTGAGGGCGTGACGAGCTTCCTCGAGAAGCGATCGCCGGTGTTTCCTGTCAAGGTCAGCGACGGCCTTCCTGACATCTTCCCTGGTTGGGAGCCGCCCGCGTTCTCATGAAGGTTCGACTTGTGGGAACCCGGAGAATTTCCTGTCAAGGTCGTCACCCCTCGTGCCGAAGAACTGGAGACTCTGCGGGCGGCGCCTCTGGTGCAAATGCAGGGACACACCCACTCCGCATTTGATCTCCAGGGGGACATGAACATGAACGTGATGACCGGTGACGTGATCGAAGTCGACGTGAACGGCGAGGCCGTGTCGGCACTCGTGCTGCTCGCCACGCCCGAGGCCGTGATCCTCGATCCGTGTGACGGCACGATGCCGATGGTGTTCCGCCCGGAACACCTCACCAACGTACGTATCTTCGATCCCGCGTTCTGAACCCGTCCACGCTCTCCCTAGCCTGATCGCCGTGAGCGAGTCAGCAGAAGGGGCAGCAGAAGGGGCAGCACCGACCTTCTACGAGCGAGTCGGTGGGCAGGCGTTCTTCGACCGCCTCGTCGATGTGTTCTACGACGGCGTGGCGAATGATCCGGTGCTGTTGTCGCTCTACCCGGAACCACACGATCTGGCTCCGGCTCGTCGCCGACTGGCGCTGTTCCTCGGCCAGTACTGGGGTGGGCCCACGACCTACAGCGACGAGCGCGGTCATCCGAAGTTGCGGCTCCGGCACATGCCGTTCACCGTCGGACCGCTGCAACGCGACCGCTGGCTGCACCACATGGTCCACGCGGTCGAGGCGGTGACGACCGAGTTTCGCCTCCCCGGTGACGGCGCCGATCGCGCAGCCGCGTCCGACGTGCAACAGGTGCTGCTGGCCTACTTCGTGCCAGCCGCGGAACATCTCCGCAACGACACCGGTCTGCCGATCAGCTCTGCGCGGCCTGCACCACCAGATCGGTGATCTGGTCGGCGGTCAATCTGTCGCTGTTGATCACCAGGTCGTAGTTCGTGGACAGTTCCTGGTCGACCCCGTAGAACTTCTTGAGGTAGTCGGCTCTGGCGGAGTCGTCGCTCTGGACCGCCTTGGCCGCCTTCTTTGCGTCGCCACCGTTGGCTGCGAGTGCCGATGTGGCCCGAGTCTCAGGCGATGCCGTGACGAGCACACGAAGCACGCCCGGTTCGTCGGCGAGCGCGAACGACGCCGCGTGCGACATGATCACGACGTTGCCGTCAGCGGCCGTCTCGAGAATCGACGTGCGGATCAGGGCGCGCAGCCCCTTGGGGTCCGTGACCGCCAGGGATGGCATCACTGCGGGCATGCCCGCCATGAATCCGTCGGCCGCCCCGCCGAGGGCCAAACTCTCGAGCAGCCGACTGAGCGTGCCCTTGCGCTTTTCGACCTCGGCCAGTTCTTCGACCGCGATTCCTTGGGACTCCGCAGCTCGTTGGACGATTTCCTCATCGACGAGTCGGTAGCCGAGCACGCCGGCCACTCGTGAGCCCACGTCGGGACCCACGGTTCCGCCGACACGTGCAATGCAGATCACCCCATACGTCATGCCGGCACCGTAGCCGTCGCGACGGTCGTTCATCGTCGTCGCAGCGCATGGCAGACGATGGCGGTGGCAGCAGCGACGTTCAGCGAGTCGACGCCTCGGTGCATCGGAATCCGCACGCGCAGCGCGGCGGCCGCGATCACCTCGGAACTGAGTCCGACTCGCTCGGCCCCCATGCACACCACGAGGCGGTCGGACGTGTCGATACGCCCGACGGTGCCGTTGTTGTTCGTGTTCTCGATGTCGTCGATATCGGTGGCCTCGGCGTCGGGGGTGAGCGCCGCGATGGTGAACCCCGAACGCGCGAGGTGGGCGATGGTGGCCACGACGTCGGTGGTGCGCGCATGTGGGAGCACGAGTGCGTGGCCCATCGACACTCGCAGCGATCGCCGGGCCAGGGGGTCAGCGCTGGTGCTGTCGATGATCAGCCCGTCCCAGCCAAGGCCGGCAGCGTTGCGCACGATGGCTCCGATGTTGGCGGGATTGTCGACCGCCTCGACCAACACGAGTCGATGAGCACCATCTGCGAGCGCCTCGACCGAGCTTCTCGGCGGACGGCGGAAGATCGCCACGATCGAGTTGGGCACGCCGAGCTTGGTGACCAGCGCCCGCACGCGCTCTCCACCGGCGTAGACGGGAGTCAGATCCAGCAGAACCGAGGTCACGGGCGGAGGTCGATCTCGATCGACCAGCGCGGCGACCGGTTCGCATCCCGCCTCCAGGGCGCGCTCCACCACCAGGTCGCCTTCGGCCATGAACAGACCCTCGCCATCGTCGTTCCGTCGCTGGAGCCGGTTCGACAGCTGGCGTTCGTTGAGCCGGAAGACGGCGAGGCGTTCGTCGTCGGGGTCGTCGACAGGGATCAGCACGACACCTCCGACCAACCCCTCGACAGGTCTAGAACAGCCAGGGGAACTCGCTCCAGTCCGGGTCGCGCTTGTCCAAGAACGACGTCCGACCTTCCTGAGCCTCGTCCGTCATGTACGCGAGTCGGGTGGCCTCACCGGCGAAGATCTGCTGGCCCACGAGTCCGTCGTCGATCAGGTTGAACGAGTACTTCAGCATGCGCTGCGCGGTCGGGCTCTTGCCGTTCACCTCCCATCCCCACCGCAACGCGGTGGCCTCGAGTTCGGCATGTGGCACGACTGCGTTCACCATGCCCATCTCGCGGGCTTGGGCGGCGGTGTACTCGCGCCCGAGGAAGAAGATCTCGCGGGCGAACTTCTGGCCGGTCTGACGGGCCAGATATGCGCTACCGAACCCGCCGTCGAAGCTGGCGACATCGGCGTCGGTCTGTTTGAAGCGGGCGTGCTCCTCGCTGGCGATCGTGAGGTCGGCGACGACGTGGAGGCTGTGACCGCCGCCGGCGGCCCATCCGGGCACGACGCAGATCACGATCTTGGGCATGAAGCGGATGAGCCGTTGCACCTCGAGGATGTGCAGCCGTCCTGCGCGACCGGCCTGAATCGTGTCGGCGGTGTCGCCCTCGGCGTACTTGTATCCGTCCCTGCCGCGGATGCGCTGGTCGCCGCCGCTGCAGAACGCCCAACCACCGTCCTTCGGTGACGGGCCGTTGCCCGTCAGCAGGACACAACCGACGTCGGTGCTCATCCGCGCGTGATCGAGGGCGGTGTACAGCTGATCGACCGTCTTGGGACGAAACGCGTTGCGCACTTCAGGGCGGTTGAAGGCGATACGGACGGTGCCGCGGTCGCGAACGGTGGCGCCGGTGGCCCGGTGATAGGTGATGTCGTCGAAGTCGAAGCCGGGAACGAGGCTCCAGGCCGCCGGATCGAAGATCTCGCTGACTCGCGCTGCCGTGTCGGTCATGACCGCCATTGTGCTCGCTGGCGCACTGCTACGTTCAGCCCATGCCACACGCAGCCATCAATGGCCAACAGATCCACTACGAAGACACAGGCGGCACTGGCCCGGTCGTGGTGCTCGCTCACGGTTTCCTGATGGATCTCGAGATGTTCGTCCATCAACTGGCAGCGCTGCGCGACCAGTACCGCGTCATCACCTGGGACGAACGGGGATTCGGCCAGACCGTGTTCGATGGCAAGCCGTTCAGCTACTGGGACTCAGCGGCTGATTGCATCGGCCTGCTCGATCATCTGGGCATCGATCGCGCCGTGGTCGGTGGCATGAGCCAAGGTGGCTTCTTGTCGATGCGTGTGGCGCTCACGGCGCCCGAGCGAGTGCGGGCGCTCATCCTGCTCGATACGGCCGCAGCGCTCGACGCGCCGGAGACGTTGGCCGGCAACCAGGGCATGGTCGACATGTGGCTCTCTGTCGGACCGGTCGACGAGCTCGCCCAGGCCGTGGCGACGATCATCATCGACGATCCCGACGAGAACGCCACGTGGATCGCCAAGTGGCAGGCCCGCCCCAAGGAGTCGCTCGCCGAACCGGCTCGCTGCCTGCTCACGCGCGACGACATCAGCGATCGGCTGAGCGAGATCACGTGTCCGGCCCTCGTGGTGCACGGCACCGAGGACACCGCGCTCACGATGGAACATGCCGAGGACATGGCCTCACGGCTGGTCGGGTGCGGTGGGGTGGTGAAGGTGTCGGGAGCACACGCGGCGAACCTGACCAATCCCGACCCGGTGAACGCGGCGATCCTCGATTTCCTCGCCGGCCTCCCGACCTGATCGGATCGGCTGATGGCATTGCAGATCTTCGGTGTTCCCGGCTTGCCCGAGATCGTTCCTGGCAGCGATCTCGCCGCGATGATCCTCGCCGCCTCGGCAGAGGCGGGCACACCGCTGGCCGACGGTGACGTGGTGGTGGTCACGTCGAAGATCGTGTCGAAGGCCGAGGGCCGTACCGTCGAGCTCGACGAGGTACAGCCATCGCAGTTCGCGATCGACTGGTCGCTGCCGTGGGACAAGGACCCCGCGGTGACCGAGTTGGTGCTGCGCGAGTCGAAGCGAGTGGTCCGCCAGGTGGGCCCGATCCTGATCACCGAGACCCACCACGGCTTCGTCTGTGCCAACAGCGGCATCGACCAGTCGAGCAGCGGCGCCCACGGACGTGTGGTGCTGCTGCCCGTCGATCCCGACGCCTCCGCACGCCGCATCCGCGAGGGCTTCGTCGCCGGGGGTGTGAACGCTGCCGTGATCATCAGCGACACCTTCGGTCGGGCGTGGCGTGAGGGGCAGACCGACATCGCGATCGGCGTCGCCGGCATCCAACCGATCCTCAGCTACATCGGCCAGGTCGACCCGCACGGTCACGAGTTCAAGGTGCAGGCGATCTGCACCGCCGACGAGCTCACCGGAGCCGCCGAGCTGGTGAAGGGCAACACCTCGCGGGTGCCGGTGGGTGTGGTGCGCGGCTTCGCGTTCGACATCGACGACTCCGCCGTCATCGCACCGGTGCTGCGCGACCAGAGCCGCGATCTGTTCCGCTGAAATCTCGGCGCACCGTCGCGCTGCCTGGCCACCCCGATCTGAATCGGGGCGTGTCGGGGCGTGTCGGTATGGGCCCTGCCGGGCCTGTGCGTGTTTGGGTTCATGGGTGTGGGTCAGGCGGGTGGTGGTGCGATGCGGGTGCCGTCTGCTCGGTAGGTGGCGATGGTTCCGTCGGGGAGGCGTTTGACGGTGACTTTGGCCTGGTAGCGCCATCGGTTGTGGTGTCCGCAGGCGGGGCCTGCGTTGTCGACGCATGTTTG
>JANNQK010000046.1:0-10168 GCA_031400715.1 Actinomycetes bacterium
ACGGCGCTGGTTACCACGCGGTGTTGGTGGGGGAGACCCTCGTCACCAGCGCTGACCCCGCGGCCACCATCGCGCTCCTCCGCGGCGCTCGCTGAGGTCGTCGGACGAACGTCACGTCGGGTCAGCCCGAAACCGGCGGAATCAATCCTCGTCCGAGTCGGCGTGAGAGGTACCGTAACGCCTGCATGTTCGTGAAGATTTGCGGGATCACCAATGAAGACGATGCCCTGTTCGCTGTTGCGATGGGTGCGGACGCGGTGGGGTTCATCTTCGCCCCGTCGACCCGACAGGTCGCCGCTCAGCAGGTCTACGACATCACCCGCCGCCTGCCGCCCGAGATCCTCACCGTCGGTGTCTTCCGCGACGAACACCCCGACCGAGTGATCGACATCGTGCATCGTGCAGGCCTCAAGGCAGCTCAACTGCACGGCTTCGAATCGCCCGACATGGTGGCCGATGTGGCTGCGCAGGTGCGCTGGGTGATCAAGGCAGTGGTGGCGGGCAGCCGTGACGCAGCCAGGGCCGACCAGTTCGGCACCGACTTGATCCTGGTCGATGCGCCGTCGCCCGGATCCGGCCAGGTGTTCGACTGGTCGTTGCTCGCAGATCTGCCCGAGGGACCTCGCTACATCCTCGCCGGCGGGCTCGACCCGGACAACGTGGGTCTCGCCGTGTCGACTGCCAATCCGTGGGGTGTCGACGTCGCCAGCGGGGTGGAGCGCAACCCCGGCCGCAAGGACCCGCTCAAGGTGAAGGCGTTCATCGAGCGCGCTCGGGCGGCTGCGCCCGAGCGACACGTCGGTCCCGACGAACTGCCCTACGACTGGGCCGACGAGCTCTGACGCGCTGCGCCACCGTTGCTGGCGCAACTCATGCGATCAGCGCACATCTTCCCCCCAACCACAGACATCCCTGGAGACGACATGACCATCATGGCTGAACCTTCTTCCACCGGCCGCTTCGGCGAGTTCGGTGGCCGCTTCGTGCCGGAGACCCTGGTGCCCGCGTGCGAGGAGCTCGAGGTCGCCTTCCGCGAGGCCTGGGCGGATCCGTCGTTCCGGCTCGAGTTGCACGAAACCCTCCGCGACTACGCCGGTCGCCCGTCGATCATCACCGAGTGCAAGAACGTCGGCCGCCAGCTCGGCATCCGGCTCGTCCTCAAGCGCGAAGACCTCAACCACACCGGGTCGCACAAGATCAACAACGTGCTCGGCCAGACCCTGCTCGCCAAGCGAATGGGCAAGAAGCGCATCGTGGCCGAGACCGGGGCAGGTCAGCACGGTGTCGCCAGCGCAACGGCAGCGGCGTTGATGGGCTTGGAGTGCAAGGTCTACATGGGTGCGGTCGACGTCGCCCGACAAGAGCTCAACGTGTTCCGGATGAAGCTGCTGGGATCCGATGTCGAGGCCGTCGAGAGCGGCAGCCGCACCCTGAAAGACGCCGTGAACGAAGCGATGCGCGACTGGGTGGCCACCGTGGAGACGACTCACTATTGCCTCGGCTCGGTGATGGGCCCCCATCCCTATCCGTGGATGGTTCGTGAGTTCCATCGGGTGATCGGCGACGAGGCTCGTGAGCAGATGCGCAGCGCCTACGGGGCCGACCCCGACATCGTGGTGGCATGCGTCGGCGGTGGCTCGAATGCGATGGGCATCTTCAGCGGCTTCGTCGACACCGATGCGCGGCTGGTGGGTGTCGAGCCTGCCGGCGGTGCAGCGGTCGGTCGCGGTGTGCCGGGAGTGGTCCACGGCATGCGCAGCTATCTGATGCAGGACGAGTACGGCCAGGTGCAGGAGGCGCACTCGATCTCGGCCGGACTCGACTATCCAGGCGTCGGGCCGGAGCATTCGTATCTGGCCTCGATCGGCCGAGCCGAGTACCCGGCCGTCGACGATGCCGAGGTCATCGAGGGGTTCAAGATGCTGGCGCGTGCCGAAGGGATCATCCCTGCGCTCGAGTGCGCCCACGCCCTGGCATGGATCGCCCGCGAGGCACATGCCTTCCAAGGCAAGACGGTGTTGATGAACCTTTCGGGCCGAGGCGACAAGGACGTCGCTCAGATGATGGAGATCTTGCGGTGAGCCAGGCGAGCGGATTCGGTCGCATGGAGCAGAGCTT
Organism: Actinomycetes bacterium; assembly: GCA_031400715.1. Classification (GTDB taxonomy): domain Bacteria; phylum Actinomycetota; class Acidimicrobiia; order Acidimicrobiales; family Ilumatobacteraceae; genus VFMC01. The sequence continues at coordinate 2,119 of JANNQK010000046.1, forward strand.
CCGCGACAAGCGCGCAGCCGGGCGCAAACTGCTCGTCCCGTACATCACCGGTGGGTTGCCGGGCTGGGAACACGCGCTCCGTGCAGCCGTCGCGGCCGGCGCCGATGCGATCGAGATCGGCATCCCGTTCAGCGATCCGGTGATGGACGGCCCCGTGATCCAGGAAGCGTCGCAGCGGGCGCTCGATGCGGGTGCCACGCCGGTGTCGATCCTCGATCAGGCGCGGTCGCTCGACGTCGACGTGCCGCTCGCGGTGATGTGCTACTACAACACGGTTCACCACGCCGGCCTGCAACGTTTCGCAGCGCAACTCGCCGCCGCGGGTGTGTGTGCCGCAATCGTGCCCGATCTGCCGCTCGAGGAAGCCGGACCGTGGTGCGAGGCGGCCGACGCAGCGTCGATCGAGTCGGTGATGCTGGCCGCGCCGACCGCTCCCGACGAACGGCTGCCGCGGGTGTGCGCTCGTGCCCGTGGCTTCGTGTACTCGGTCGGTCTCCTGGGCGTGACCGGTGAGCGCAGCGCGCTGGCTGCGACCGCCACGGCACTTGCCGCCAGGCTGAAGGCGATCACCGACGTGCCCGTGCTCGTCGGCGTCGGCGTGTCGAACGCGGCACAGGCGCGCGAAGCGGTGCAGGTGGCGGACGGCGTCGTGCAGGGTGCATCGGTGGTGCGACGGCTGCTGGAGGGCGGCGCCGAAGCGGTGGGCGAGTACGTCGCTGAGGTGCGTGCTGCGCTCGATGCCCATTGAGCACGAAATGACATCCATCGGCCGGGCCGCTCCGTAGATCATCATGAACCGCCGAACAGGCGGGTCGTGAACACACCCCCCAAGGAGCCCCCACCATGATCACGAGCAAGTCGATCTCACGAAAGATCTTCGCTGCCGGCCTCGCCTCGAGCCTGCTCGTCCTGGCCGCATGCGGCGACGACGAAGAGACCACGGAAGCCACAACCGCCGTCACGGAGGCGGCCGAGACCCCGGTCGTCACCGACGCTCCCGCCGCAGCGGGCGACATCGTCGCCGTGGCCAGTTCCCTCCCCGACTTCACCACGCTCGTGGCTGCGGTCGGCGCTGCCGGTCTCGTCGAGACGCTGCAGGGCCCTGGCCCGTTCACGGTGTTCGCGCCGACCAATGAGGCCTTCGCTGCGCTGCCCGCCGGCCTCGTCGACGCCCTGTTGCTGCCCGAGAACAAAGATGCGCTCGTGCAGATCCTCACCTACCACGTGGTCGCCGGCAAGGTCATGGCCGCTGACGTGGTCGCCGGAGACGTGCCCACCGTGCAGGGGACGAACCTCACCATCACCACCGATGGTGGCGTGAAGATCTTCGATGCGAACGTCATTCAGACCGATGTGGTCGCCAGCAATGGTGTGATCCACGTGATCGACCAGGTGTTGGTGCCGGACGGCCTCGACGTCGCGGCGCTGCTCGGCTGATCGCTCTTCGACATCGCGATCGAGAAGTTCGGAACGGGGGCCTGACGGGCCCTCGTTTCGCGTCTCGGGCACGTGCCCGGATGATCCCGGTTCTCATTTGCTGGGGATGCCACACTGTCGAGATGGGCGACGCCGAGGCGGCATGCGAACTGTGCGAAGCAGCGCGGTTCACCGAGTGGTACTACGAAGATGATCTGTGCTGGGTCGCCGAGTGCGAGGCCTGCTTCGTGCCGATGGTGGTCTGGAAACGACACGACCCGAATCCCCCTGAGGAGATTCGGGTCGTGTTGTTTGGATGCTTGTCTGATGTCGCCGATCGAGTGCTCGCACGCGAGTACTGGATCGACGATCGACTCCGCAGCATTCCCGACCACTACCACGCTCACGCGAGGGTGCGGCCGGGTGGAGGGCGACTCCTACTGAAGGCGACGGACTGAAAGGGTCTTCATGTTGATCTCCTTGGGTGTCGGCGTAACGTCCCCGCAGCGGTGCACCGAAGCCGCCCTGGGGAAACCAGGGCTGCATCGAGACACCTCCTCGATGGACGCTGTCGTCAAGAGTAGCACTCAGGGTGGTCGATCTTGCAAGGGGCTTGACAAAGTGCTCTGAGCGAGCGATGTCGTCCGCGACCGAGCACGGAGCAGAGGATTGGTCACGCAGGGTGATCGGAGTTCGCTGACCGTGGTCGGGGAGTGGGCGCTCCCTGTGCCGGAACAGGTCGTGGCGAGGTGTGTCGGGCCAGGTCGTCGAGGGTGTGCCGGTGTGTATGGGGGTGTGTATCGGGGTGTGTCGGGGGTGCTGGAGCGTCTGATGAGCGCCTCCCGGGCGGCTACTCTCCGGTCCATGCTCCTCGACGGCCAGCCGGCGCCACCGATCATGCTCGCGAACCACGACGGCACGAGTGTTGACGTCGCCACGCTGCGTGGGAAATGGGTGCTCGTGTACTTCTACCCGAAAGCCGATACCCCGGGGTGCACCCAGCAGGCGTGCCTCCTCCGCGATGCGCGATCAGATCTCGGCGACACGGTGGTGCTGGGCATCAGCCCCGACAGGGTGCCGGCGCTCGCGCGATTCCATACGAAGTACGGCCTGAACTTCGATCTGTTGAGTGATCCCGATCATGTCGTGGCCGAGGAGTTCGGTGTGTGGCAGGAGAGGAAGAACTACGGCAAGACCTACATGGGGATCGTGCGCTCGGCGTTTCTGGTCGACCCGGACGGCATGCTGCGGCACGTCTGGTACAAGATCAGTCCGAAAGACACACCGGTCAAGCTGCTCGACGCGCTGCATGCGCTCGCGGGGCAGGGGTGATGGGCGCCGTGCCCGCACTCCCGCTGCCGTCGGATCTGCTGCCGCACCGGGCGCCGTTCCTGTTCGTCGACGAGGTTTTGTCGATCGTTCCCGGTCAATCGGCCAGCGGTCTGTGGCGGCTCACCGGTGATGAGTGGTTCTTCGCAGGTCACTTCCCTGGTCGGCCGACGTTGCCGGGAGTGCTGATGTGCGAGGCGATCGCTCAGATGGGCGCGATCGCGGTGTTGGCCGACGATCGGTTCGCCGGCAAGCTGCCGCTGTTCGGTGGGCTCGACGGCGCCCGCTTCCGGCGCCAGGTGAGCCCCGGCGACACCCTCACGCTCGAGGTGCAGTTGGGTCGTATGTCGGCCCGTGCGGGCAAGGGCACCGGTCGAGCGCTGCTGGGTGAGAAGGTGGCGTGCGAATGCGAGCTGATGTTCGTGCTCGTCGATGCCTGACGATGCCTGACGATGCCCAACGATGCCTGAGCGTTGCCTGAGCGATGCCTGAGCGTTGCCTGACGTTCAGGCAGCGCTCAGCCAGTACGGCGCGGCGACCAACGTGCACTGCGGACACGGACGTGCTTGGTGCACGAGACGTGCAGGAGCGACCAGACCGTGCAGGTCGGCCACGTACTCGAACATCATCGGATCGTCGCACGCCGCACCGAGGTAGGTCTCGACCAGTTCGATCAGGCCGCCGTTGTCGGGGCAGTCGATGCGAGTGTGCGCGACCTCGGGATGATCGACGTCGAAGAACACGTTGTGGGCGGTGGCTCCGGAGTCGGCGGTGGTGCGCGAGCCGGCGGAACGGGTGCGGGAACGGAACGTTGGGGTCATGCCCGCATCATGCACAAGGGGTGTGACACGAGTGTCGGCGTGTGTGGGTCAGCGTCCTGGGCCCAGGATCACGGTGCCGTTGTGGCCACCGAATCCGAAGTTGTTCGACATCACCGGGCCGGGCGTCCACGCCCGCGACGACCCGGTGACCAGGTCGATCGGCTCGTCGAGCACCTCGGTGGTGTTCGCCGTGGGCGGGATCAGGCGGTGTTCCATCGACAACAACCCGGCGATGGCCTCGAGGGCACCTGCGGCGCCGAGCGCGTGGCCGGTGACCCCTTTGGTGGAGGTCATCGGCGGCATCGCTCCGGCGAACACCGTGGCGACCGCCGCGGCCTCGGCCGCATCGTTGAGGGGAGTGGACGTGCCGTGGGCGTTGATCTGCTTGACATCGGCAGGGGAGAGACCTGCGTCGGCGAGCGCGAGGTTCATGCATCGCACGGCCCCGACACCTCCCGGCGATGGCGCCGTGATGTGGTGGGCGTCGGCGGTGCTGCCCGCGCCCAGCACCTCGCCGACGATGTTCGCACCTCGAGCGACGGCGGCCTCCCACTCCTCGAGCACGAGCACGCCTGCGCCCTCACCCATCACGAACCCGTCGCGCTTGGCGTCGAAGGGCATGCTCACTCCGGTGGACGACAGGGCCGTCATGTTGGCGAAACCAGCGACGCCGGTGAGCGTGATGCAGGCTTCCGACCCGCCCGTGACCATCGCATCGCACATCCCCCACGCGATGAGGCGTGCCGCGTATCCGATCGCATGCGTGGAGGCCGCGCACGCGGTCACAATGGTCTCGTTCGGTCCTTGGAGCCCGTAGCGCATCGAGATCGAGGCGCCGGAGGCGTTCGCCATCAGCATCGGGATGAGGAACGGCGACACGCGACGATCGCCCTTCTCCAAACGGATCTGCACCTGATCTTCGAGCGTCTGCAACCCTCCGATGCCGGACGCGAAGATGGTGCCGAAGCGGGTGGGGTCGACCTCCGGTCGGCCCGCGTGTTCGAAGGCCTCGGCGGCTGCAGCGACGGCGAACTGTTCGACGCGGTCGGCACGACGGGCTTCCTTCGGGCTGTCGAACCAGGGGAGTGGATCCCACTCCTCGATCGAGGTGGTACGACCCCCGGTGAGACCAGGCCCGATCAGGCCTTCCCAGAACGCCTGCTTGCCGATGCCGCACGGGGCCACCACGCCGTAGCCGGTGATGGCCACCCGACGGGCGCGACCCTCCATCAGAGCTTGCCGACGACCAAGTCGAACGCCTGGCCGACGGTCTCGACGCCATCGAGGTCTTCTTCGGGCACTTCGACGCCGAACTCCTCCTCGAGGGCCATGATCAACTCCACGAGGTCGAGGCTGTCGGCGTCGAGGTCGTCGCCGAACTTCGCTTCGGGCACGACGGCGGCCTCATCGACCGAGAGCACCTCGACGGCGCACTTCTTGAAGCGGGCGAACAGTTCCTGATCCACGGGATCTCCTTGCTGGGTCGTCGTCCGAAGAGACGACGGGTGGTGTTGAGAGGCTAGTGGCCCATCCCGAGGCCGCCATCGACAGGGATGATGGCTCCGGTGATGTAGGCCGCATCGGGCGAGGCGAGAAAGGCGACCACGCCGGCGACCTCGTCCGCGGTGGCCATTCGTCCGAGCGGCACGGCTGTGACGAGCTCGGCCAGCCGTTTGTCGCCGAGGGCTGCTGTCATGTCGGTCTCGACAGGCCCCGGTGCGACGACGTTGACGGTGATGCTGCGTGAGCCGAGTTCGCGGGCCAGCGATCGCGCCAGACCGACCAGGCCCGCCTTCGACGCTGCATAGTTCGCCTGACCGGCCGAGCCGAGCAGACCGACCACCGACGACATCAGCACGATCCTGCCTGCGCGAGCGCGGAGCATGCCCTGGGCAGCGCGCTTGCACACTCGGTAGGCGCCGGTGAGGTTGGCGTTGATGACCGAGGTGAACTGATCGTCGCCCATCCGCAACAACAGACCGTCCTTGGTGACGCCGGCGTTCGACACGAGCACTTCGACCGGGCCGAATCGTTCCTCGACGGCCTTGAACGCAGCATCGACGCTGTCGGTCGACGTGACGTCGCACGGCACGCCGAAGATGTCGGCAGGTGGTGGCGAGGTGTTGTAGGTGACGGCCACGTTGTCGCCCAGTTCGGCGAACCTGCGCGCGCACGCCAGCCCGATGCCACGGGCCCCGCCCGTGACCAGCACGGTTCGACTCACGCACCACCCCATCGAAGGACGGCGCTGGCGGCGGTCATGCCGGCGCCGAAGCCGACGAGCAACACGAGGTCTCCTGGCTGCACCCGGTTGGCGTCGAGGCCATCGGCGAGTGCGAGCGGGATCGATGCCGACGAGGTGTTGCCGGTGCGATCGAGCACGACGGCGCACTTCTCCATCGGCAGGCCGAGCCGTTGGCACGCCGCTTCGATGATGCGGATGTTGGCCTGGTGGGGCACGACCATCGTGATGTCGTCGGCGGTGACGCCGGCTGCCGCCATCGACTTCGTGGCGGAATCGACCATGATGCGCACCGCGCGGCGGAAGACCTCTTTGCCTTCCATCTGGATGAAGCCGCCGATGTCGCTGTACAGGAACCGTTCTGCTGCGCCCTCGGCATCGAGGTCCCAGCCGAGCAGTTGGCCGGGGCCCTCACAGGCCTCGAGCACCACGGCACCCGAGCCATCGGCGAACAAGATGGCGGTGTTGCGATCGGTCCAGTCGGTGATGCGCGCCAGCGTGTCGGTTCCGATGCAGAGGATCTTCTTCGCGCCCACCCCGATCAGGCCGTGACCCAACACCAGTGCGTACATGAAGCCGGAACAGGCGGCATTCACGTCGAGCGCGCCGCATCTGAGGCCCAGTTCGGATGCGATGCCTGGCGCGCTGGCTGGCACGACTCGATCGGGAGTGGTGGTGGCAAGGATCAGCGTGTCGATCTCGTTCGGGTCGACCCCCGACATCTCGATGGCCTTGCGACCCGATTCGACCGACAGATCGGTCGTCGTCCCACCGACGTGTCGCTGGTGGATGCCGGTGCGGTCGACGATCCAGTCGTGGTCGGTCTCGAACATCGCCTCGAGGTCGTGATTGGTGAGGACCTTGGGAGGCAGAGCGGTGCCCCAGCCGGTGATGACGGCACCGCGGACGCCGTGCGGGATGGCGGGCATGTCAGGCCGTCCGCAGCCAGGCGATCGGTTGGCGAGCGGTGACCCGTTCGCCGGAGACGGCGATGTAGCTCTGCAGCACACCGGTGAACGCTGAGCGAACCGCGACGTCACCGATGTGGCCGATGACGCTGCCGACCTCGATCCGGTTGCCCTCCCCGAGACCGGCGATCGGCTCGAACACCCCAGCGCCGGGACTGACGACCAACCGCTCCGACGCGAAGAGGTGCTCGCCTTCGTGAGCGGTTGCAGATCTGGCCGGAGCGGTGCCGACGAAGTCGAGCAGTTTGTCGAGGTCTTCCGGGGTGGAGACCGAGATCGTGCGAGCGGCGTCGACGGTGCGTTTGGCCATGCCGGTGAGGACGGCGCCGGGGCCGAGCTCGACGAAGTTGTTGACACCGAGAGTGGCCAACTCCAGCAGGCAGTGCTTCCATCGCACCGGGCTGCTGAGCTGGGCCGAGAGCAGCGACGACCAGTCGGCGCCGAGGTCGTGTCCGATCGCGTCGACGTTCGACACCACGGGAACTTCGGTGTCGCGGGGATTGGCCTCGGCGATCGCCTTGCGGAGGCGATCGCGGGCGGGAGCCATGAACGGTGTGTGGAATGCCCCCGACACATGCAGTGGCATGACCTTCTTCGCGCCCAGTTCCTTGGCGTGCACTGCCGCCGCGGCCACGCCCTCGGGAGAGCCGGCGATCACGACTTGGCCGGGAGCGTTGAAGTTGGCGACCCAGACGTCGCTGTCGGCGCGCCGGCATGCCACCTCGACCAGATCGTCGTCGAGGCCGAGCACGGCAGCCATCGTGCCGGGGTTGTCATGGCCGGCCTCGTGCATCGCGTCGGCCCGCTCGCACACCAGGCGAACGCCTTCGTCGAATCCGAGCGCACCGGTTGCCGTGAGGGCGGTGTACTCGCCGAGACTGTGACCTGCACAGAAGCTGGGCTCGACGCCGAGCCGTTCCACTGCGTCGAGGACGATCAGGCTGGAGACGAATGTGGTGAGCTGCGCGTTACGCGTGTCCTTGAGTTCGTCTGCGTCGGCATCGAGCAGGAGGCGCGCCACGTCGCGGTCGGCCACAGCCGACGCCTCGTCGACGAGTTCCCAACTCTCGTGGTCGGCCCAGGGTCGACCCATGCCAGGTCGCTGTGAACCTTGCCCCGGAAACATGAATGCAAGCATCGGCAGGCAACCCTAGACGTGCGCCAGAGCTCCCCGTGACTACTCCTCGGTAACCGACGGCCAGAGCTGCCGACTGTGCCGTGGCGGGGCTATCGTGTCCCGGTCACTCGCCCGAGTGGCGGAATGGCAGACGCGA
>JANNQK010000047.1:0-4725 GCA_031400715.1 Actinomycetes bacterium
CCGATGGGCCCGGCTCGATCGCCCACTGGCCCGGTGGACTGGTGCTCGTCTTCCCGGCCGCCGGGTCGGTGAACGGTGACATCGTGCTCTCACCAGGGGATGTGAACCTCACCTTCAACCTCTACGTGAGGTCGAAGGTGAGACTTTCGATCGTCGATGACCACATCGTCGAGATCGACGGTGACGGACTCGACGCCGACCTGTTCCGGTCGTACCTCGGGGCCTTCGGCGACCCTGAGAGCTATGCCACCAGCCATGTCGGATGGGGCATGAATCCGGGCGCCCGGTGGGATGCACTCGAGTTGTACGACAAGCGCGAGACGTGGGGGACCGAGCTGCGCGCCTTCGCCGGCAACTTCTTGTACTCCACCGGAGCGAACGAGACCGCGGGCCGGTTCACCGCCGGCCATTTCGACCTCCCGATGCGTCACTGCACCGTCACCCTCGACGGCGAACCGGTGGTGGTCGCGGGCGACCTGATCCCCGAGCTCGCCCCCCGCCCCGCCTGACGGCCGACCCGCGCATTCCCGGCGAGTACCTCTGGGTCCGCTGACAGCGCGTGTGAGCAGAAACGAACCGATGCGGTTCACTTCTGCGCACACGCGCGAGTGGGTCAGGCGCCGAAGACGGTGGTGATCACTCTGCCCCGGCGCTCGGCGGCGCTGGGGCGGAGGTCGCTCACCACGAAGGCTCGCTGCAGCCAACGGTCGGTCCCGTCGAAGCGAGGCGTGTACGGACTGCGACCGTGCACGGCGACCGCGTTGTCGACCACCAGAAGGTCGCCGGCCTCGAGGGCGATGCCGGTGCGCAACGATGCGACAGCATGCGACAGCACCTGCAGGGCCTCGTCGGCCGCCTCGTCGGTACCCACCATCAGATCGGCGTCGAACACCATCGTGGGTAGCTCGCGGTCGCCGCTCAGCACCGGCATCGGCATGCCGAGCACGTTCTGGCGGCCGTGGAGGTAGCTCTCGTCGACCGCGGTTCTGAACCGGGCTTGGAACAGGATGTCGCGAACCTCTGCGGGGAGGTGGGGGAGCACCTCGTGGATCGACGAGAGCGTGGTGACCGCCGACGGATCGCCGCGCAGGCAGATGAGCAGCAGATAGCGCGGCCGGTGCGGGTGGAACGCCGCCTCGGTGTGGAACATCAGCTCCACCTTCGACGACGTGCTCACCTGGCGGGTCTCGCTGCCCTTCACCGGAACCAGGTTCTGGATGATGTCGCCGCCATGCTCGGGCTCGTAGCCGACCGGCTGGCCCAGCCGGCGCGCCACGGTGAGCAGGGAGAACTCGCTCGTGTGGTCCTTGGTCGATGGGGTGGTCGGTGTGGCCGGCGTGGGTGGGAGCTCGCCGACGGGCATGCGCTTGAGCAGCAGCGCGCCGCTGCGGTGAGGCTGATCGACGAAGTCGACGAGCGCGTCGTGGATCTCGGCAGGCAGCAGTCGGGTCGCGTGGCCAGCGGCGTTCACGAACACGTCGGACATCGGATCAGCGACGGGCACGGATGCTGTCGGTGTCGCGGTCCATGGCGAGGCGTGGACGACGACGGGGGGGAGCGCGTGATCGGTGGATGAGGTCAAGATCGAGCCGTTGGAACGCATGTTCCAAGTCTAGCCAGATTCGGAACGTTTCGCTCGATCTCTCTCCGGTGCACGCCGGACGGCATCTACACTCCAGGTCGTGGAATCCGCGGATCGCATCGGGAGAGCGGGCGCATCGCTCACCACCGCCGAACGGCGGGTGGCCGAGGTGGTGCTCGAGCATCCGCAGCTGGTTGCCTTCGGCACCGTGGCCGAGTTGGCTGCAGCCGCGGGAGCGGGCGCCGCCACGGTGGTGCGGCTGGCGAGCAAGTTGGGCTTCGACGGGTTCACGGCGCTCCAGGCCTCGGTGCAACACGATCTGGCCAATCAGCTGCGCCCCGCGGCCGAGCGCATCCGCGAGCCGGTGGGCAGCGACATCGTGGGCCGGCATGCCCAGCTCGAGCAGGCGAACGTGCAGTCGACGCTGCGGTCGATCGATCCGACCACGCTCGACGACGTGGTGAGGCACTTGGCCGATCTGTCGGCGCGGGTGTTCGTCCTGTCGGGCGATGCCTCGCGAGGAGTGGCGCAACAGCTCGTCGTCGATCTCGGAGCGTTGCGCGACGATGTGCAGTCGCTCGATGGCAACGACATCGCCGTGCGCCGTCAGATTGCGTTGCTCCGCCCGACCGACGTGCTCGTGTCCGTCGACTTCCGTCGCTACGAACGCTGGGTCGTCGATGCAGCCGCATCCGCCGCAGCAGTCGGGGTGTGGACGGTCGCGATCACCGACAGTCTGCTGTCGCCGCTGTCGGCCGTGGCGCGTCGCACCTTCGTCGTGGCTGCGGCCGGCGCCGGGCCGTTCGATTCCCACGTGGGAACGCTGTCGGTCTTCAACCTGCTGGTCACAGGCGTGGCCGATCAACTGCGTGCGTTCGCGACGGAACGGCTCGATCGCCTCGAAGCGGTCTGGCAGCAGTCGCTCACCGACCGCTGACGCGCCGAAGCCTCCGGATCTCGATCGAGTCGTCGTGCCCGCCTAGGGTGCGCGGCATGAAGTTCGGACTCATGTTCACCAACACCGGCATGGGCTCGACGCCTGCCGGTGCCCGCCAGCTCGCCGTGGCCGCCGAAGGCGCGGGGTTCGAGTCCCTGTGGACCGTGGAGCACGTCGTCGTGCCCAGCGGGTACGAGTCGAAGTACCCGTACGACAAGAGCGGCAAGATGGCTGGGGGAGCGGAGGAGTTCGACCTACCCGATCCGCTGATCTGGCTGTCGTACATCGCGGCCGTGACCGAGCGGATCAAGCTCGGCACCGGCATCCTCATCCTTCCGCAGCGCAACCCGCTCGTGGTCGCCAAAGAGGTCGCCACGCTCGACGTGTTCAGCGGCGGGCGACTGCTGCTGGGCGTGGGGGTCGGCTGGTTGCAGGAGGAGTTCGATGCGCTCGGCGTGCCGTTCTCCGATCGCGGTCGTCGCCACGACGACTATGTCGAGGCGATGCGAGCCCTGTGGACCGGTGACAAGGCCACGGTGCACAACACCTACGCCAACTTCGACAACTGCATCAGCCGTCCGGTGCCCGTGAACGGTTCGGTGCCGATCGTGATCGGTGGACACACCACGAAGGCGGCCCAGCGAGCGGCGCGCATCGGAAACGGCTTCTTCCCTGGAAGTGGCAGCCTCGACGACCTCCGTTCCGCCTTCGACGCGATGCGAGCCGAGTGTGCCTCGATCGGCCGCGACCCGTCGGAGATCGAGTTGAGCGCAGGTGGCGGCGGTCGCTCGCTCGACGAGGTGAGCGGCCGCATCGAGCAGCTGGGGGAGTTGGGTGTCACCCGGGTGATGCTGTCGCCTCTGCCGGGGGATCGTCTGCTCGAGCTCGCAGCCGGCTTGCAGGACCGCTTCGGAATGGACGGGTGAGTCAGGCCGATCCGATCGGTCGGCGGTACACCGCTTCGAATGCGGTGACCTGGAACCCGAGCCGCTGGTACAGCTCGAACGCCGACGGGTTGTCAACATCGGCGCCCAGGGCCGCTTCGGTCATGCCGCGAGAACGCAGCTCTCGGAGGCTGGCGCACAGCAGGGAACCGGCGATTCCGCGACCACGCCAGCCAGCCCGGGTGGAGATGTACTCGGTGTAGCCCCGTTGGCGGCCGACGACTGAGTTCTCGTGCGCGCTGATGTACGACTTCACCTGTCCCACCACATCGTCGCCTGCCCACGCGATCTTCCAGAGCGATTCATCGCGGAGAGGGTCGTCGATGAACTGCTGGAACTCGACCTCGGCCGGCTCGTGGAAGTCCCATTGGCCGCGAAACGCCTCCTCGTGTACGTCCCAGATCTGGCGCAGGTGCTGAGGTTGCACCGGGCGGATCTCGACACCGTCGGGAAGCGGGAGGTCGGGGATGTCGTCGAGATGTGGGCGAACGAGGGTCGCTCCGAACTGGAACGGCTGGTAGCCCATCGCCTCGAGCCAGGCCGACGGGCCGGCAGCGGAAAAGCCGGGCCCAGGATGCGCCGAGAAGGTGAGGTACCAGCGCGGCGTCGGGTCACCCAGTCCGAGGGTGTGCAGATGGCGCTGCATCGACTCCATCAACGAGGTGAACAACGCTTCATCGGTGTGGTCGGGATGCAGCACGGGGAAGCAGGTCCAGTTCGCGTCCCCCGCTTCGTGCACTTCGCGCATGGTGCGCCCGTAGCCCACCGGCTCGCCCTCGGCGGTGAACACCAGCACGGCATCACGCGTGGGCACGCAGTCGTCGGCGAGGAACTTGCCGTAGGTGTTGTCGAACTGTTCGGCGTTGGGCACCTCGTTGTCCGACGTGGCGCGGCGCACCGCGCCGAGCACGTCGGCCATCATCTGGTGATCCTCGCGGCCGCGATACGGGCGGGCGATGTATCCGTCGGTCAGCGTGACGTCCATGGCCGGGAATGTAGATCGGGACGCACGACGGTCCGGCCGGAGTTTCCGATGGCTCGTCATGGTCGGCACGATTTCGCTTGACGGCTCGCCTCTACAGGCGTAGGACGACTAGCAGACAGGTGCGATACAAACCACCCTGTCTGGAGCGCCGGGAAGTCTGGTCGGCATCAACATCCATCTCATCGGGTCCAGGAGGATCCAGAAAGGAGGTGGGGCGATGCTGTTCATCCTCGTCGTCTCACACATCGTCATCTCGCTCGCGGCCGCCATCGTCGCC
>JANNQK010000048.1:0-18762 GCA_031400715.1 Actinomycetes bacterium
GCTGTGGGCCGACGAAGCCAAGAAGATCGTCACGCGTCGGCGAGCTCGCCGCAATGCCCGACTCTGACTGGCTGTACGTCGGTCCCGGGCTGCGGGCGGGGAGCCCGAGACCGACGATCAGAGGGTTGCCGAAACCGCGCATGTTCAAACATCTGCGTCGGCCGGCTGGCGGGAGAAGATCTGCGCGGAGTAGGCAGCCAGCGCAGAGCCACCACTCGTGCCGCCGATTCGAGTGTCTCGACCCGTCGAGTGGTAACCGCTGTAGTCCGTCGAGAACACACACGTCCACGCGCCGTCAAGACCGACATCGAGATGCTCGTGGTCGACTGCCGACATGTTGAGCACGATGACTGTCTCGTCCGTCTCGCTGCGACCGCGCCGCACGGCCAGCACACCGGGGACCGGTTGCCAGCACTCGATCGAGTCGCTGCGCAGTCCCGGAGCCCGACGGTCTTGACCCGTGCGAAGCCGGATCAGGTCACCCCACAGCAGCACCATGCCCGATCGCTCGTCGCGTCGGCTCCAGTCGAGCGGCGAGGCGTCGTCGAACCAGTCTTCGTCGGCCCACTCCTGGCCCTGGAACAGCATCGGGACTCCCGGAGCCACCATCATCAGTACGGCACCAAGCGCGCTCCGACGGATCGCATGCGCCGAACCGGGAACATCGTTGTCGATCTCGGCGGGAACCCTGGTGCTGCCATTGGCGACCTCGTCGTGGCTTTCGGTGTAAACCAGCCGCCGGAAGCCCTCGGGGCTGGTCAGCGCAGCGATCACTGCGTCCAGGTCGCGGTCCTCGTCTCGTTCAGCCGTGAGCGCCGAGCGGACCGGATGCACGAACCCGGCGTCCCATTGGCAGTCGAAGCCGAGCCCCGACTCGGCCACGGGCCGGGTGATGCGTTCGTCACGTTGGAGATCCTCAGCGAACGTCACGGCGTTCGGGAACTCGTCGTGCACCATGGACGTGAGTTCCTGCATCAACGACCAGCCGTCGGCGAGATCCCCGTCGGGGCCTCCGTGGCCGCGCGCGTTGCGGATGTTGACAGTGGAGTCGAGGCGAAGACCGTCGACCCGGTAACGACCCAGCCACATCCGCGCGTTGTCGAGGAGGTAGTTGCGCACCTCCGGACGCCCGAAGTCCGGGCGCGTCGCTCCCCACGGAGTCTCGGCGCGCCAGTCGTTGTAGAAGTAGATGCCACCACCGTTGCCTTCGCTCCAACCGTCGAAGCGCCACAACGACAGGTCGCTCGGCCCGAAGTGGTTGTAGACGACGTCGACGACAACAGCGATGCCGCGGGCATGGCATGAGCCGACGAGCCGACGCATCGCCTCGGCACCGCCGTACGACGACTCGACCGCGAACGGCGATGCGGGGTTGTATCCCCACGACTGATCGCCTGCGAACTCGGCGACCGGCATGAGTTCGATCGCATTGACGCCCAACTCGACCAGGTGATCGAGGTGACCGACGACTCCGTCGAGGTCACCGCCGAACGTGCCCGGATGTAGTTCGTAGACGACCCACTCACACACCGGTCGCGCCGTGAACGGCATCTCGCCCTGTTCCGAGCTGCGCACGATGCTGCGGCCGACCGAACTGGTGACCTCTACCCCGCGAGGGTCGATCCGCTCCCATTGCTCACCCCCCGCTGCGACGTTGAAGACGTACTCGTCGCCGTCTGCGGCCTCCGCAGTGACATGCCACCAGCCGTCGTCACCGGGGGCCATCCGGTGTTCCGCCATCGGATCAGCGTCCTGCGTGAAGAGTCGCAGCGATACGGTGTCGGCATGCGGTGCCCACACCGCGAACTCATGCATTGGACAGGCCGTCGCTTCGTGAGTCGGCGGCGACGAGCGCTCCCATGTGGACGACCTCCAGCCGCACCGGCACTGACTTGTAGCCCGGCGTCGACACGATCGTCCCGTGATGATCCAACGGCACCAGCACGTTGGCCTCGGGGAAGTATGCAGCAGCTGATCCGGGAGGGGTCGGGAACTCGATGAGGCGCTGGTTGCGCAGGCGGCGTTCGGGCCCGGGTAGGTCGGTGACGACATCCACCCGTTGGCCATTCTGGAGACCGAGCCGGCGAAGGTCGGTCGCGCTCATGAACAGCACGTCACGCTCACCACTGATGCTGCGATACCGGTCGTTCGAGGTGTAGACGGACGTGTTGACCTGATCGTGTGACCGCATCGTCTGCAACAGCAGCGCGTCGGTCGGGACGCTGCGAACGTGGGTGATCCCGAACTGGGCGCGGCCGCTCGCCGTGTCGAACTCGCGCCGGTCACGCGGCGCGTGCGGTAGTTCGAACCCGCCGTGATCGCCGAGGCGCGCCGAGAAGTCGGTGAAGCCGGGGACAACTCGGCTGATGTGATCGCGAATCACGTCATAGTCGACGCCGAATCGAGACCAGGCGACTGGGTGCTCGTCGTTGAACAACCGCGTGCCGAGCCCCGCCAGGATCGTGACTTCGCTACGCACATGATCGGACGGCGGGCGCAGCACACCCGTGCTGCCGTGCACCATGCCCATGGAGTCCTCGACGGAGACCGTCCGTGGGCCTGAGAGTCCCATGTCGACGTCGGTTCGCCCCAGGGTGGGGAGCAACACGGTGAGCCCGTCGCTCAAGAGGTGCGTTCGGTTGAGCGTCGTCGCGATGCCGACGTTCATGGCCAGGGATGAGAACGCTGCCTCGACGAGGGCCGTGTCGGGAGCGGCGCGGGCGAGGTTGCCGCCGAGTCCTACGAAGACGCAAGCAGCGCCGGTTGCCATCGCCGAGATCGCGGCGACGCTGTCGAGCCCGTCCTTGCGAGGCATCGGTAGCCCGAACTCACGCTCCATGGCATCGAGCAGCGCCGGCGTCGGGCGCTCGAACACCCCCATCGTGCGATCTCCCTGCACGTTGCTGTGGCCACGCACGGGACAGAGCCCAGCACCCGCACGCCCGATGTGACCACCCAGGAGCGCGAGGTTGACGATTTCGCGAATCGTGTCGACAGCATGCACATGGTGCGTGATCCCCATTGCCCAGCACACGATCATCCTGCGCGCGCCAGCGACCATCGCCAAACCGGCCTGTGCCGACTCGCGGTCCAGGCCGGCGCGTTCGAGCAGATCGCCCTCGTCGACACCGCTGAGGTGCGCCGCCAAGGCGGGAAGGCCGCTCGTCGACGACTCCAGGAACTCGCGATCGATGCCGGCGGCGATGTCGCCTGACTCGAGCAGCCACTTGCACCACAGCTGGAAGAGAGCTTGGTCTCCGCCGAGCCGTACGGCGAGATGCAGATCCGCCAGCTTCGTCCCCCGCCCAGCGATCCCCTTGAGCGTCTGCGGGTTCTTGAACCGCACCAGGCCGGCTTCTCGAAGCGGGTTGATCGCGATGATCCGCGCGCCGGCCGCCTTCGCGGCCTCCAGCGTTGTGAGCATCCGCGGGTGGTTGCTGCCCGGGTTCTGCCCGGCGATCACGATGAGGTCCGCCTGCACGAAATCGGCGAGACGCACGCTGCCCTTG
Organism: Actinomycetes bacterium; assembly: GCA_031400715.1. Lineage (GTDB taxonomy): Bacteria > Actinomycetota > Acidimicrobiia > Acidimicrobiales > Ilumatobacteraceae > VFMC01. The sequence continues at coordinate 3,510 of JANNQK010000048.1, forward strand.
CCGATGCCGATCGCCTCCTCGAGCGCAACGCTCGTCGGCTCGTGGCACAGGTTCGAACAGTCGGGCAGGTTGTTCGTGCCGAAGCACCTCGCCAACAGCTGGTAGACGAACGCAGCCTCATTGCTCGTTCGACCGGAGGTGTAGAAGATCGCCGCGTCGGGCGAAGTCGAGCTGCGCAATGATGCAGCTACGGTGCCGAGGGCGTCTTCCCACGAGATCGGCTCGAAGTGGAGTGCACCCGGCTGCTTCACCATCGGCTCGGTCAGGCGGCCCGACGAGGTGAGCCATTGGTCGGTGCGTCCGCGCAGGTCCGCGAGGCTGTGCTCGGCAAAGAACGCTCGGTCCGCCCGCGATTTCGTCGCCTCGTGAGCGATAGCCTTGGCGCCCGACTCGCAGAACTCGATGCGATGTCGCTCGCCAGGGGGCGGCTCGGGCCACGCACAACCTGGACAGTCGAAGCCCTCGGGCTGGTTGATCACGCGCAGCGCCCCTGCCGACCGACGCAAGCCGGCTGCCGAGACAGTGCGATACACGCTGTTCACCACAGCCGGTACGCCGGTCGCCCAATCCTTCGGCTCGGTCATCCCTGGGCTACGAGCGCGACCGGAACATGCTGTACCCGCCGGGGCCGACAAGGGCTGCTGCGACGAGCAGCGCGACTCCAAGGATGACCTGGCCCTGCAGCAACTGCACGAGTCCGACGATCGCGATGACCACTGCGATGAGCCACAAGAGGCTGGCATTCATGTGCGACTCCTTTCGTCCATCGGCAGCTCCTCCACCGATGTGACACGGGGGTACCCGTTCGCGGCAGATCGAAACCCCGATCGGATCGCCGAGGGACCGTCGCCGCGCCGCCGCGCCCGTCGACATCCGGGTTTCGACGCCACCGTGGTGGGTATGCCGGGTGGGTATGCTCAGCCGCGCTATGTACCGATGCTGCCGGCCCGCGATCCGCCAGCCCGACGTTCGATGAATCGGTCCGGTCCGCCGCAAGAACCACGCTCTTTCCAGCGCGACTACGCGGGCACCCCGGAGTCGCTGCGCATCACGCGAGACGACGTCTCGGCGTGGCTTCGTGCCAGCGGATGCGACGACGAGATGGCGCAGCGCGGGGTGCTGGTCGCCAGCGAGCTCGCCTCGAACGCGGTGCAGGCGGCGCCGGACCATCGGTACACGGTCTCGATGGTGCGGGAGGGTCAGGGTTTCGTCGAACTGACGGTGAGCAGCTTGTTCCTTTCAGGGGGTCCGCCGGAACGGGAACTCTGGCTCCCGACGACGCCGTCGGCCCCACGCGGTCGAGGGCTCTCCATCGTGGCCGCGCTGAGCAGTGACGTCCGAGTCGCCGTCGACTCCGAGCGCGTTCGGGTGATCGCAATCCTGCCGACAGCGGCGACGGATCCATGACCGATCCCGCCGAAACGGCAGACTCGAGCCAGGTCGGGAGGACTTCCGATACCGTCGAGCTCGATCTGTTTCGCGAATATGCGCGAACGCAGCGGCGGGCGCTGCGCAACGAGCTGGTCGAACGCTATATGGGCCTGGCAATCCACATCGCCAAGCGCTTCTGGCGCACCGGCAGCGAGGACGACATCCGCCAAGCCGCAATGATCGGCCTCATCAAGGCCGTCGATCGATTCGATCCGGAGCTGGGCGCCTCGTTCGTCACCTTTGCGGGTTCGACCATCGAAGGGGAGTTGAAGCGCTACCTGCGCGACCGCACCTGGGTGTTGCGGGTACCGCGTTCGGCCAAGGATCTGCATCTCCAGGTGCGACGGGCATCCGACGAACTGGTGGCGCGCAACGGCCGATCGCCCAGCGTGGCGGAGGTGGCGAAACATCTCCAGATACCTGCCGACGACGTGCTGCGCGGCCTCACCGCCACCGCAGCGTACGACGTGGGATCGATCGACGGCTCGAGCGACCCCGACGCTACGGGCAACGACCGCAATCGTGCCCTTGCTGCGCCCGACCGCTCGATCGATCAGGTGGTGGACACACACGTGGTTGCGAGGTTGCTGAGCCGCCTCCCGGAGCGGGAGCGCGAGATCGTCCAGCTGCACTTCTTCGAGGAGAAGTCGCAGGCACAGGTCGGTGAACTCATGGGGATCTCGCAGATGCACGTTTCACGCCTGCTTCGCCGATCGTTCGAGATGATGCGGGCGTGGATGAGCGAAGGCCCGTCTGACGACTGAAGTCGACGTTGGTGGCGCGGCCACAGGGTGGACGCGACGAATCCCCGAGGTGGGGGGCGCCGTCACTCCCCGGGGGGATAGATTGCGCTGCATGCAGGAATCGGGGTCGCAACTCAACATCCTCGCAGTCGTTGGCGGATGGTCGGTCGAGGGTGAGATCGATGCCCACACCGCTCCTCACCTTGCGGCGGCTCTGACCGAGATACCCGATACGGACGTCGTCATCGCTGATTTTCGTGGCGTCACGTTCATGGACTCGAGCGGATTGCGTGTGCTTGTCGAGGCCACGACCCGAGCCGTCGACCAAGGGCGCGAGTTGATCATCAGCAACCCGTCTTCCGCCGTTCGCCGCGTTATCGAGGTCAGCGGACTGAATGGCACGCTGCAGTTGCGCGACTGACCCCTGCAGCATCTCGGCGAGCGCCACGCGACGCTTGTCCGCATCGGACGGGCTGGAAGCTCTGGCCCTACAGCGCCGAACCCGAGGTGAATCGGACACCGTTGATCTGTTCGACGCCGCCGAGGACGCTGATGAGCACGTCGCGATGCGGCCAATGCGGGTCCGTATCAGCCACGACCTCGTCGTCGACCAAGGTGAGCATCGTCAAGCCAGCCGAGTTGGTCAACCGCCAATCCGACGACACCTTGAACAACGCCGATACCAACCGACGTACCCGCCCCACGTCGATCGGTTTCCGGCCCTTCAGCTCGGCGCTGATCGACCGGCTCCAAAGGGTCAACGTGTGGCGTTGGCTCCATGCCAGCAACAACCATGCGTGCCGACGAAGGGCACCAACCAACTTCAGGAGCATCCGGGACAAGATCGACATGCATCGGGGCTACCCCAGTGAGGCGCCACCGAAACGTGCGAGCCGATCCCTCTCCCGATCCCTCTCGTTTGAGAAGCACCGGATCCGGATAGACACCACTCATGCGACATGGAACGATCGGCCCCCGCGGAGCCAACGTCGCGAACGCGTCTCGCACCACAACCCGGGTTATCGTTCGGCCGTGATGTCGGACTCACCCCCCTCGGATCGCAGCGATGGACGCGCCATCGACACTGTCGACGTCGAGCTCCCCCTCGACACCCGATACATCGCGACGCTACGGCTGATCGCTGCCTCCCTGGCGGCGGACGCCCGATTCAGCGTGGACGAGATCGACGATCTGCGCCTCGCTCTCAGCGAGGTTTGGGCGCTGATGGCCGACCGCGCTCCGACAGGCCGCGTCGCCGTTCGGTTTACATCGAGCACCGCACCGGTGGAATCGGGCCTGACGATCACGCTCGGTCTCGTCGCAGCGGACACCGATATCAGCCCGGCGGATCCCCTCACCTTCGATGATCTCGGTCGAAGCATTCTCACGTCGGTGGTGGATTCGTACGCCATCAGTGGCCACGCCGTATCGATCTCCAAGCGCCCGGCCGAGATCGTGCACGGCTGAGGCGCGCACTCGCTCACTCGTCGATGGTGCGCACGTGGAGGAAGGGCACGAGGCCGGAGATCTCGAAGAGGCGCCGAACTCCCGGTGAGGGGTCAACCATGACCAGTCGCCGGCCGACTCGCTCTGCTCGCTGATGTGCTTCGATCAAGGCGCGAAAGCCGCTGGAGTCGATGAACGCCACGTCGGACAGATCGATGATGATGTCGGACCCCGCCCCAGGGAGCGGATCGAGATGGCTGACGAGCGAGTCGACCCCTGCGGCATCGACGTCGCCGAAGAGTCGCAAGCCGTCCGGGCGAAGCTCGATCTGTAGGGTCGGCGCCTCGTCACTCATGAGGGACCGCTACTCCCGCAGGACGACAACGTGTTGTCGACGCCGACAGATCCGCGACCCGCTCAGTCACGGCAAAGCACCAGTACGGCCACGTCGTCGGCGTTCGGTCGACCGAGCGAGTTGAACACGTGGTCGACGATCGTCTGGCCGTCCAACGTGTCAGCTGACTGCAACGCACTGCGAAGACGAGTGAGGCCGACATCGATCGACTCGACCCTGCGTTCGACGAGTCCATCGGAGTACAGCACGACGGTGTCACCTGGCTCGAGGTCGACGCTGACGACGTGTCGGCGCTCCGGACCCTCGATGCCGAGGGGAAGTCCGCCGTCGGGCAACTGCTCGACGACCCCGTCGGCGCGGCGCAACATCGGTGGAACGTGGCCGGCGCAGATGACGCGCATCGTCGCCAGGTCGGCGCTGAACTCGACGACGGCCATCGTGCTCAGCCACGCACCGCGTACGTCGACCGAGAACCCGCTGAGCCGTTCGACGAGATCTTCCAAGGGGAGCGTTGGCGCCAGAGCTGCGAAAGCAGTGCGCATCTGCCCCATGGCTGACGCGGCTTGCAGACCGTGCCCGACGACGTCGCCAAGGCCGAGGAGCACGCGACCGTCGGTCGCAACGCAGACGTCGTACCAGTCTCCTCCGACCTGCATGCCGCGGGTGCCGGCTTCGTACAGCGCGCCGAGCGATGCACCAGGAACCTCCGGCAGCCGTGTCGGAAGCATGCTGCGCTGCAGTTGTTCAGCGACGCTTCGGTCGCGTTCGCTGGTCTCCGCACGCTGCAGCCCGAGGCCGACGAGCTCGACGACAGTGGCCAGCGTGTTCCGCATCTCCGCGTCGAACGTGACCGGTGTGGTCCACGCAAACCCCATCGCGGTTCGGCCGCGTTGGATTGGGTATGCCGCCAGTGCGACAAACCCGGCCCGGGCCGCGTCGTCAGCGCCGCCGGCGAACTGTTCGAGCATGACCTCCGGAGTCGCCACCTCGATCAGCTCCCCCGTCAGCATCGCCTTGCCGATGGGGGTGGTCGAGTCCAGCGGCACCCTCGGCCACCGCCCGCTGATGTCCGCCTCGATGCCGGCGCTGTGCCACAACTCGATCTCGCCGGCAGGGATGTCGGCGATGCCGATGTTTGCGAACGCAGCGCCCACCAGCTCACCACCGATCCGGCTGGTGCGTTGCAGGATCGACCCGACATCTGCCGCACCGCTGAGCGCTCGGGCGAGTTGGAACATCCGATCGGACCGCAACCTCGCGGACGTCTCGACGTCAGCAAGGCGAATGAGCTCGCGGTGCGTGCGCATTCGTTCGGTGATGTCGAGCGCCGAGGAAACCATGGCAACCACTCGGCCGGGCGCGTCGAGAATCGGTGCCAGCCGGAGGTCGACCGTGATCGAGGGGCCGTCGGCGGCTCGGAACTCGACGTCGGAGCGACACGTCAGGCCTTGGGCACATTGCTCGACGGCCCGGCGAACGGCGGCGCGGGAGGCCTCCTGCGACGACCACCACGTCGTCTCCCAGAATGGCAGCCCGATGACGTCCTCGAGCGTCACGGAGGCAGCATCGAGCGCCGCACCGTTGACGTACGTCACTCGACCACTCGGATCGAGCACACCCACGAAGGTCGGCAACGCGTCGATCAGGTCGCGCATCAGGCTGCGATCGAGGTCACCCCGCCTGAGTACGGTTCGCAGGGCGAGCTCGGCCATCACGGCTGCCGCAAGGTCGACCATCAGCGACACCTCGCCGGTGGTCCACTGCCGGGCAACCCGATCGATCACGCAGAAGCTGCCGAGCACGTTGCCAGAGGCATCGATCAACGGGATTCCCAGGTACGCGACGAAACCGACGTCCGCGACGCCGCAGGTTCCGACCACCCGGTCGTCGACGCGCACATCTGGAATTGCCAAGGGGCCGTCGCTCTCCAGCGCGTACTGACTGATCGAACGCGACAACGGTGTCTCACGGGACACGACGATGCCGGCATCGTTCGGGTCGGCAGCCGCGAACGCGCACGAGAACTGGGTCGACACGTCGATCAGCGACACCATCGTCACGTGCGCACCGATCAGCCGCTGCGCCAGCTGACACAGGCGCTCGAGCGACGCATCCGGCTCATCGTCGACCAAGCCCGTGGCCGCCACTGCCGCCAGTCGGACAGGGTCGCGCAAGACCTCGTCCAACGTGCGAAGTGACACTCGAGGAGCTTAGCGGTGCCGGGGTCGGGTTCTTCACGGACCACGCAACCCGCGTTTGGAAGGCTGCTCGACGGGGTAGGCAAACCGCATGAAAGAAGCACCCACCACTGTGTACTCGCTCCCGCCGCTGCCCTTTGCGTATGACGCACTCGAGCCGTGGTGCTCGACGGAGACTCTCGAACTGCATCACGACAAGCATCACGCCGCCTATGTGACCGAGGCGAACGCGGCCGCCGAACAACTCGCGACCGTCGATCCCCATGACGCACCACGCCTTGCCGGGCTGCAGAGCTCACTCACGTTCAACCTGGGGGGTCACGTCATGCATTCGTTGTTCTGGGACAGCCTCGATCCGGCGGGCGACGGGCCCGGTCGTGAGATGCAGGAACAACTCACTGAAGACTTCGGCTCGATCGAACGGTTCAACGATCTCCTCACCGCCGCGTGCCTCGGCGTACATGGCTCCGGTTGGGGCGTCCTGCGCGCCGACCCCGTCACCGGCGCACTCGGCGTCAGCTCCGTTCACGATCACCAGAGCGAGCACATCGCCGGCTCGACCACCCTCGCCGTGATCGACGTGTGGGAGCACGCCTACTACCTGGCGCACCGCAACGAACGCGCCAAGTGGGTCGCAGCTGCCGTGCAGCACCTGAACTGGACCAACATCGCCCAGCGCTACAGCCGGGTACCGTCCGTCAGCGTGGCGTCATGAGTCTGCCGACACCTGCCCACCTGATGGACACCATCGGCTCGACAGCACACACGACGCGCGACGCCGCGGAAGGACTCATTCACGACGCCGTGTCTGCCGTGCGCAGCCGCAGGCGTGGGTCCCGCCGCTGGATACCCGCCGCGGCCCTCGCTGCCCTCATCGCATTGCTCACCCTCGTGGCCGCGCGACGCCGGTTTGGAGTCCATGCGGAGCGGGTAACCGAATCAACGAACGGTTCTGTCGACAGGCCGTCAACGGTAGGAAGGGATGCAACGATGACACAACACGCCGGCAACATGAAGGGGCGTCTCAAGGAAGCTGCGGGCGCCTTGACCGACAACGATGACTTGCAAGCCGACGGCAAGCGCGACCAGCAGGCGGCCAAGGCCAAGGACGTGGTCGACCGGGCGCGCGACGCAGTCAACGACGGCATCGATTCGCTCAAGGACAAGCTCACCAAGAGCTGATCACAACAGCTCAAATCTCGATTGGGGCCGGAGCCGGAGCCGGTGCCGGTTGGCACCGGCTCCGATCGCGTGCCTGGCCCCAACCACACTCATGACCGCCACACCGCTCACCTCGCCTGTCACCGCGACACCATCGCTGGCGTCGGGAAGCGCCGGACCTCGCCGGAGCCGGCTGCTCCACCGCGTCGGCGACGCCGCTGCCAACGCGATGGCAGGCACGCTCGCAGCAAGCGTCGGTTCGACCTGGCTGCTCATCGGTGCGGCGACCGGCTTTCCTGATTGGTGGCAGATCGCGCTCTACAGCGCCACCGCACTGACGACGTTCGTGATGGTGTTCGTGATCCAACACACCCAGAGCCGACAGGTCGCCGCACTACAACGCAAGCTCGACGAACTCATCCGCTCTTCGCGACAAGCGGACAACGCACTCATTGCCGTCGAACACGCTCCGGATGAGGAGTTGCAGCAGCTCGCCGACGCCAGTCGGGATCGGCGCATCGAAGCGCTCGGCGGATGATCGCGGGTTCGCTCCACCACCGATGACGAGCACGGCCAAGCTCAATTGGAGACTCGTCCCGAGATCCGAGCCCAGTGTTTCGACGCTCGTCGAGGTGAGTAGCGCTGGACCACTTCGACGGAAGAGGGTTCTCCATGGCTCTTCCCGTTGCACCGGGCACATGGACTCTCGACATGGCGCACAGCACGATCTCGTCAATCGGCGTTTCGCCACGGAACATGTCGGGTACTGACCTGTCGTGCGAGGAATACGAGTGCTCGGATGATCAGGTTCCGATCTGCGTCCAAACGCTTTGACGATGGCACGTTGGCCGTCGACGGCTTGGACCTCACGATTCCTTCGCATCAGACGACCGTGCTCGTCGGATCGTCCGGGTGCGGCAAGACCACGATCCTTCGAATGATCAATCGAATGATCGAGCCGACCGACGGCGCCGTCGAGATCGACGGCGTCGACGTCGCGACCCGCGACGCGGTGGAACTCAGACGGAGCATCGGGTACGTGCTCCAATCCGGCGGGCTGCTCCCCCATCGCAAGGTCATCGACAACATCGCGACGGTACCGCTCCTCAACGGCGTTCCCCGCCGGACAGCGCATCGACAAGCTCTCGAACTGCTCGACAAGGTCGGCCTCGACGAGCGCATCGGGGGTCGATACCCGCGCCAGCTCTCAGGCGGGCAGCAGCAACGGGTCGGTGTTGCGAGGGCATTGGCGGGCAACCCGAACATCCTCTTGATGGACGAACCGTTCGGAGCTGTCGATCCAATCGTCCGAGCCGATCTCCAAGACGAGTTGCGTCGGCTCCAGAAGGATTTGGGCAAGACGATCGTTCTCGTCACACATGACGTCGACGAGGCCTTCGCCCTCGCAGACCAAGTCGTGATCCTGAAAGAGGGCGGCACGATCGCTCAGATCGGCACGCCGTCCGAGGTGCTCGCCTGTCCCGCCGACGATTTCGTCGCCGCTTTCGTTGGATCCGATCGTCAGTCCCGCCGGCTCTTCGTGAATCGAGACGAGTTCGGTCACGCCATCGTCGTCGATCGCGATGGCCGCCCGATCGGTGTGCTCGACGAACAACCCAAGGAGGTCAGCCGATGAGTTGGACCACGGACAATGCCGGGCTCATCATCGAGCGCTCGCTCCAACATGCGCGCATAGCGGTGCCGGCGGTGCTGCTGAGCGGCGCCTGTTCGTTGCCGCTCAGCGTACTTGCGCGGCGGCTCGGCCGCGGTCGTTCACTGCTGCTCTCGGGACTCGGGCTTGTGTATGCGATCCCGTCACTCCCACTCTTCATTGCGTTGCCGGCCGTTCTCGGTACCGGCCTACGTGACGCACGCAATGTGATCGTGGCTTTGACGATGTACGGCATCGCTCTGATGGTTCGGGCAACGGTGGACGCGCTCGACGGAGTCGACCGCGAACTCGTCCTCGCGGCCGACGCCATCGGATTCTCTCGACGGCGGCGGTTCTGGCAGGTCGAGATGCCGCTCGCAGGTCCAGTTCTGGTCGCCGGAATGCGCGTGGTTGCGGTGAGCACCATGAGCCTCACCACCGTCGGCGCAGTTCTCGGCGTCAAGAGCCTCGGTTCCTTGTTCACCGACGGGATTCAACGGAACATTCCAGAGGAGATCGTCGCCGGCATCGTCATGACCGTGGTCCTGGCGATTGCGCTCGACGTCGTCATTGTCGCCATCGGGCGAATGCTGCTGCCGTGGAGTCGGACCCCATCCGTCGGTCGCCACCGAGAGGACCTTCGACACCAGGTCCGTGCAACGTGAGGCTCTTCATCCAAGCGTTCGACTGGTTGGTCGATGCCGAGCACTACAGCGGCGACAACTCGATACCGGCTCGGGTCCTCGAGCACCTGTGGATCTCGATCTCGGTGCTGACCATCGCGTCGGCGATCGCCATCCCCATCGGATTCCTGATCGGTCACACCGGGCGTGGCCGAACCGTCGCCGTCGCGCTCTCGGGAGCTGCCCGCGCCCTACCGACACTCGGAGTGCTGTCGATCGTTGCACTGCACTGGGGAATTGGTCGCCTGGCACCGTCGGTCGCGCTGGTCATCCTGGCGATCCCTTCGATCCTCACCGGTGCATACACAGGCTTCGAAGCCGTCGACCGCGACATCATCGATGCTGCTCGATCGATCGGGCTGACCGAAGGACAGATCCTCCGGCGCGTCGAGGTACCGCTCGGCCTCGTTCTGCTGATCGGTGGCCTGCGTTCGGCATCGCTCCAAGTGGTCGCCACCGCCACCCTTGCGGACTACGTCGGCGGGGGTGGACTCGGTCGGTTCATCTTCTCCGGCCTGAAGACGAACGACTACCCGAAGATGCTGGCTGGAGCGCTCCTCGTGTTCGGCCTCGCACTCGTCTCGGAAGCCGTGTTCGGACTCGTCCAGCGACTGTCCGTACCGAGGGGCGTCTCGATCGCAGCACGCACCGACGGTGTCGACCCCACACCGATGGCCCGCCTCGGCGGCCGAATGGAGATGACCAGATGAACACCCGAAAACTCCGATTGATGGGCGTGGTCGCTGTTGGTGTCTGGCTGATCGCCGGATGCGGGTCCGACGACCCACTCGGCGCCAACTCGCCTGGACCGAGCGACGAGGTGCTGGTGGTTGGATCACAGGCGTACTACTCCAACGAGATCGTTGCCGAGATCTATGCCCAGGCGCTCGAAGGCGCTGGATTCGAGATCGATCGGCAGTTCCAGATCGGCCAGCGGGAGGTGTACCTCCCGGAGCTGGTGAACGGCAACATCGACGTGTTTCCGGAGTACATCGGAAGCCTCCTGCAATCGCTCGACGAGCAGGCAGTCGGTGGAACCGCAGCGGACGTGTACGCGCAACTGCAGCGGGCCACGCCGGACGGCGTGACGGTGCTCACGCCCTCAGCAGCATCCGATCAGAACTCCTGGACGGTCACCCGGAGCTTCGCAGATCAGTACGGTCTGACGGATCTCGCGTCGCTCGCCAACGTCACCGAGCCGATCACCGTCGGCGGGAACTCCGAACTCGAGACCCGCCCGTATGGCCCGGCCGCTCTGTCAGAACGGTACGGAGTCGATGTTGCCGGCTTCGTCGCGGTCGAAGACAGCGGCGGACCGCTGACGGTCAAGGCGCTCCTCGACGGAGACATCCAACTCGCGAACATCTACACCGCCGACCCAACGATCGGCTTGAACGACCTCGTAGCGCTCGCCGACCCGGACGGCCTGTTCTTCCCGGACAACATCGCCCCCGTCGTCTCCGACCGCGTGTCAGCCGACGCACGGGCCGTCGTCACGAACGTGAGCGAGGCGTTGACCCAAACCGAGTTGGTCCGACTCAACGCGCTCAGTGTGATCGACCAGATGTCGTCGGCCGACATCGCCCGGCAGTGGCTCACCACCAATCGGCTCAACCGATGACCGACTCTCGTCACCCGTCCCCCATCGAGTCGCCCGACATCAGTGGCGCGGAAGTGTCCAGTTGGGTCGCGGCAACGGGTCCGACAGCGGCAGACAGCGATCGTGTGATCCAGCGTGACGACTCACTGATCGGGGTCTCCTTCAACAACATCATGATGGCCCAGGAGTTCTTGTTGGCGATGAACCGGTTGTCCGCCGGCTCAGACATCGTCCTGCGAGATGCGGTTGTGGTCGTCAAGGACGACCATGGGCACGTGAGAGTGCGCGAGACGCTCGATCCTCAGCCCGGTGGCTCGGCCTTGTCGGGCGCGATGTGGAGCGGTCTGTTGGGGCTCCTCATCGGCGGCCCCGTGGGATGGCTGGCCGGTGTTGCGATCGGCGCAGCCACAGGTGCCATCGTTGCTCGCGTCGTCGACATCGGTATCCCGGACGACTGGGTCGCCTGGTTCAAGGCAGCGGTCCAGCCGCACACAGCGACCGTCGTCGTACTCGCTGGAAGCATCGACGTCATCGCCTTGCAGACGGAAGCCCTCAGGTTCGCCGGCGGGTCACTGGTGCACACGACACTTGGTCCCGGTGTCGAAGCCATGCTGGCCGAAGCCTTCGACAACCTCGACACAACACCAGGCACCCGATGACATCGCTTCTGGACCGGACGGCAGCCGACGGCAACCGGACCGAAGGTCGTCGAGATCCGGCCGTGGACGGCTCCGTCGGCGCAGACGCGGCCTCGATCGTGATGCTCGCCTGTTTCGAGACGATTCATCACGACTCGCATCATCGGACATTGGCGCTGCGCTCTCGAGTGCCGAGATCGTCCACGACGTGGCGCGAGTTCTCGCCGGTCCGCCGGGCTCACAACGTGAGGTGATCCGGCTGGCGTTCTTCGAAGACTGCACGTACCGCCAGGTTGCGTGCATCCTCGGAATTCCGGAAGGTACGGCCAAGGATCGGGTACGCACCTCCCTGGCTCGACTCCGGAAGCACACAGATGCACCACGACCTCCTGCCGGCGATCGACGACGTGAGAGAGACCGACGGTTCGATCGAGACCGAGGTGGGTATGAACCTGGAGTGACCACACTTCTGGAATACACCCGCACCGAGTTTCCGAACCACACGGTCGAGATCTGGCGCCCTGACGGGTCGACAGTGTCGGTCCTCCCGGGCGAGCAGGACGCGATTCGTCCGAGCCCGACGTTGCGGGGCGAGATGCCCCAGCAAGCGCTCGATGCGTCGGAGAACCCTCGTTCCACCTGGCGTCCCGAGCGGACCAGGCGGCACGCTCATCTCCGACCTGAGCAGAACCGCACGAGTTCAATGGCCCTCGAGGCACACACAGCAGTGGCCCACGTCGTCGGTCGCGAAGCCACGCTCGCGGTCCTCGAGAGGATGCACAACGCGGGATGGAAACGATCCGCAGCGACGTTCGTCAATCCGATCGAGCCAACCATCATCTCCCACGGGCAGGAGAACTCGGAGAGCGCCGCCGACCTGCCCGATCGCCGAATCGTCCTGACCGGCGCACTCGGTGTGTTGATTGGTGGCGCCGGCGCAGCTGCTCTGGGTTGGCTGGTAGCTGATCACGTGTCGACGACGATCGTGACCGGTGTCTTCGGAGCTGTCCTCGGCGCGGTCATCGGCGCGATGCTGGGCGGTCTCGGGCGCTTCGCCGGCGAGCAGGCGTGGAGCCAACCTCACGCTCCGGGGCGCACGATTGGCGTCGTCTTCGTGTTTGCTTCCGATGAGGAAGGCCTCGTCGAAGCAGTCCGCGAACTCGAGGCCACAGAGCCGCACCTCATCCGCATCGTCAATGCCCACGGCGCCTGGCGTGCGCCGATGTCGTAGCTCGATGCCGTCACCCGTCGTGAGGCGATCGACAATTGCGGGTTTGCTTTCGGACGCAAGCGGGTACAGATGAGCATGATCACTCTTGGACTCATCTTCCTGCTTCTTGGCGCCGTGCTCGCCATCCCGATCCTGTGGACGATCGGCATCATCCTGGTCGTCGTCGGGCTGGCGCTGATGCTGCTCGGCCGGTCCGGTCGCCAGGTCGGCGGCCGCGCCCACTACTGGTGATGTGCTGTCCATCACCAAGCTGAACGGCGCTCAAGGCCGGCTCAAGGCCGGCGAAGAGGCCGACGGGTTCATCGACAGCGCCCACAAGGCACTCACGAAGGACTAGCTCACCTGCTGGTTCGGTTGTCCAACCAAAGGAGATCCACCACATGAAGATCCAGTCGGATCGTTCACAGATCGTCGACGAGCGAGAGCTCGTCGCCATGCCCGCGACGCCCGGCGACGGCGAAGCAGCGTTCGCGGCACCGCCGCTTGTTCCGGTCCCCGCCGCCATCGGGACCGAGACCGTGCTCACTTCGCGAACGAGCGGGTTCACACCGGGCGTGCTCGTTGCCGGTGTCGTCGCGATCGGGCTGCTGATCCTCGGTGGCATCACGGCCGCCAGGGCGGGCATCGACGGCAGCCTCGACCAGCCGATTGTCGAGGTCGCCGGTTACACGACCACCGCGCTGCTCGGGCTGATCGAAATCGTCTTCGGTTTCCTGTTGCTGATCGCGGCCCTCACCCGCGCGAACAGCGCCATCCTGTTCGTCGGGATCGTGGGAGGCGTCATGGCACTCGTCGCCGTCTTCCAGCCATCGGTCGGCGAGGGCTCGCTCGCCATCGAGCGCAGGTTCGCCGTTGTCGCTGCAATCGTGCTGGGCGTCGTTGTCGTCGCGGCGCTGCTACCGACCATGAGGCGCAGGAGCGTCGTCCGACGAACCAGCGGCGCGACCTGACCGACGTCATACACCGCGGGTCTCCGGAGGCTCCGGTTGTCGCTCACGAGGCCCCCGGCTCGTTCGACCGGAGTCCCGGTGCGGGTCGGCGCCTCGTCGGAGCCGTCTCTGGGATCTTGCGTTGTAGCGGTGCCAGGTGATCGAGCAGCGAGGACGACTTCCGCCACTTCGGCCGCGCAGCGAACGGTCAGTTGATCGAGAATCGTCCGATGAAGGTCGACCCGAGCTCGTCTTGCCAGGAGACGAGCAGGGAACCGGCTCAGAGTCCGGCGAGCGCATCCTCGATGGTGCGATACGTTCGTAGGACGGTATCGAGCCCACCAATCTCGACGAGACGCGCCGCACGAGAGCCCGGCGGCATGACGAGATGCAGCGCAGCCGCCTGCTGTGCCAGTCGATGCAGCATGGTGAGCGCGGCGCTGTCGAGATAGGTCACGAGGGTCAAGTCGACCACGCACGCATTGGCCTGCACCCCGGCGGCAACGATCGTGTCCCCGAGATGCGTGGCGTTGGAGCTGTCGATTTCGCCCGAGATTCGGGCAATCACGGTGCCGTCTACTGTTTCAGTGGTCATAGCTGCGAGTTCTTCGATGTTCATCGTGAGCCCTCCGGGAGCACTACTTCTTTGGTGAATCTGATGGTCGTGCCGTGGTCTGTCTCGTCGACCGTCACTTCATCCATGAGCAGCCGGATGAGCGTGAGCCCCCGGCCTCGCGCCCCACCGCTGTCAACCGGGAGCTTCCATTTCCCGTGATCGGATATTGAGAACGAGAAACGGTTTGCGCGGTACTCAGCGCGCATATCGATAGGTCGACCCTCGACGTCTTTGCCGTGTTCGATGGCGTTGGTCACGGCTTCGCATACGGCAACCAGACAGTCATCGGAATGGTCCATGCCCAGTGCCGAGTTCGACATCCACGCCCGAAGCTCGCCCCGCAGCTCAGCGAGGTGCGCTGCGTGGGCCGGAAGCAGACGGCGGAAGGGAATCATGAGTGGCTCGAAGCTGGCGCACAGCACCGCAATGTCGTCGTTCTGGTCCCCGCCACTCATCATTTCGGCGATCAACGCCCGGGGCAGGTCGCTGATTGGCACGTTTGTCTGCTGAAAGGCGGAGCGTAGCAGCGCGATCCGCATGTCGATGTGCTCCGCCCGGCGCTCCGTCAGAC
>JANNQK010000049.1:0-14024 GCA_031400715.1 Actinomycetes bacterium
CAACTCGTGGCCGAGGCGCTCGGCTGAGCCGCGATCACGACGACCTGGCCGAGCGTCTCGAGGCGATCGTCGCCAGGCACCTACCTCGATGCCTTCCCGCTGCTCGTGATGACCACGTCAGCGATGCGCACACTCGAGGAAGCACTGCCCGACAGCGTGATCGACGTGCGCCGGTTCCGCCCGAACCTGGTGATCGACACCGCCGATCAACCTGGGTACCCCGAGTTCTCATGGGTCGGCAGGCAGCTGCACATCGGTGAGACCATCATCGACGTGCCGGCGGCCTGTCCGCGGTGCGTGATGGTGACCCGCGAGGTCACGCCCGCAATCCCGGCCGACCGGGCGGTACTCAGACATGTGGTGCGCGAGCTCGGCCAGAACGTCGGCGTGTACGCAACGGTCGCCACGCCGGGCGTGGTGCGGGTGGGCGACCCGGTCACCGTGTCCTAGACCAGTCGTCGACCAGTCGTTGATCAGTCGTCGACGCTGCGACCACGGTCGTCGCGAAGCAGGTGGATCGCCTTTTCGATCGAGCGACGGGCTTGCGTGAGACGTTTGTCGTCGGCCGGACGACCGGTGCGTTCACGGGCCGCTTCGCGGAGCATGTCGAACTGACGCTCGTCGAGCTCGGCGACGATCGCCTCGAGACGCTCGGCCAGGTCGTCGTGATCGCGGCTCATCCGAGCGCCTCGGCCACGAGTTGCATCGGATGTCGAACGTGCACACCGACCGCCTGGAGGTGCATCGCGCAGCCCGGGTTGGCGCTGGCCACGACGCGTGCTCCCTCGGCGCCACCGGCTCGCTCGATGGCGGCGAGCTTGCGGTCGCGGATCTGACCGGCCAGCGCAGGCTCCAGGACCGAGTACGCACCACCGGCCCCACAGCACAACCCGTCGTCGTCGAGCTCGATCACATCGGCGACGCGGGCGAGCACCGCGCGCACCGAGAGATGCACACGCTGCACGTGACGGAGGTGGCATGGGTCCTGCACGATGACCGGCTCGAGCCGACGCACCGGCCGGAGTCGATCGACGTGAGGCGCGACGAACTCGTGAACATCGACCACCCGACGCGAGAACGCACGTGCCTCATCGGTGCCGAGCAGGTGTCCGTAGTCCTTCAACGCCGCGCCACAGCCGGCCGAGTTCACCACCACCGGTGCGTCACCGGGCATCGATGCCATCACCGCGACAGCGAGGCGCCGGGCCGGAGCCGTCAGTCCGGCGTGGACGTGAAGCGCGCCGCAGCACCCGCTCCCCGCTCCCGGCAACGCGTAGGTGACGCCGATGCCTTGCAGCACGCGCGCTGTCGCGACGTGCACCTCGCGCTGCCACGCATCCATCACGCAGCCGGTGAACAGCCAGACGTCGGTTCCGGTGCCACGCAGTGCGGCCGGTCGGCGAACGGGCAGACGTCCCAGTCCGAACCGCCGTGGCACCAGGTGCGCTCTCTGCCCGATCGCGAGCAGCGACGAACCGGCGAGCAGGAGCCGATGGTGCGCCAGCACGCCGAACCCGGCACGCTGCCACCAGGGCGTGATGCTCCGCTGCTCGGCGAGCGTGCTGCGCGTGGCTTCCATCAGATGTCCGAACGGCACACCGCTCGGACACGCCGGTTCACACCCGCGGCACTGCACGCACGTGCTCATGAACTCGACGAACGAGGTGTCGGTCGGGGCGCCGTCGTTCTGAACGGCCCTCATCGCCGCGATGCGTCCGCGTGGCGACAACGCTTCTTCACCGGTGGACCGGAACGTCGGGCAGTGGGGCAGGCACAAGCCACAGCCAACGCATGATGCGAGTTCATCGGGGTCGATCGAGAGGTGCACGGCGGAGCCGAACCTATCGGCTCCTCGCCTCGCGATCACGCTGCAGCACATGGCGCAGATGGTGGGCCATCACCGCGACCTGAGGCTCGGCGAGAATCGACATGTGATCGCCTGGCACATCGATCACGTCGACGCCGCGAGCGTAGGCGCCCCATCCCAGCCCGCCCTCGATCACCTCGGGACGATCGAAGCTCACCTTCGTCGCACGGAACACCGTCACCGTGCCGTCGTAGGGCAAAACCTCGTACGCTCCGGCGGCCGCTTGGTTGAGCTCGATGAATCGCGACATCCACATGTCGGCGGGGATCTCACCACCGCGGGTCTGGCGATGCCGGGCGCGGACAGCACGCCTCTTCTCGCGGAGCTTCCAGAGCTTGCCACGCACCCGACCACTCAGGTACTGGATCCCATCGAGACGCAGGTGCTGCAGATGCCTCTGCAGGCGTTGACGCCCTTCGAGCTGCGGGCGGCCGCCCGGCCCGGCAGTGTCGAACAACGCCAGCACCGTGATGTCCCGACCGCGGGTGCGCAACTGTTGCGCCAGTTCGTAAGCGACGAAGCCACCGAGGGAGATGCCCGCCAACCCGACCGGCCCGGTCGGACACCAACGCTCGATCTCGTCGGCGTACGTCGCCGCAACGACCTGCAGGTCGGCCGGTGTGTCGACATCGGGACTGGCGATCCACAGTCCCATCACGGGTTGGTCGTCGCCGAGGCGAGCCGCGAGCGGTCGGTACCACGCCGCGTTGGGCCCGAGCACGTGAACGCCGAACAGCGGCGGTAGGGAGCCCTTGGGTTGGATCGGCAACAGGTGCTCGAACGCGCGGCCATCGGTCGGCCCCTCGCTCGTGCCACCGATCAGGGCGTCGAGGTCGCGTGGCGTCGAAGCTTGATGCAACTCACCGAGGGTGAGTCGGCGGCCGAGCGCTCGATCGATCCTGTCGATCAGCTTCATGGCGAGGAGGGAGTGACCACCGAGATCGAAGAAGGAATCGTCGGGGCCGACGGAGTCCAGCTTGAGCACCGCGGCGAAGCAGTCGACGATGGTCGCCCCGTTCGTTCCGAGCAGCGGCACGGCGCCGCCGCGAGCGGCAGGCCGGGCATCCGGGACCGGCAACGCGCGCACGTCGATCTTGCCGCCCGGGGTCTCGGGCACGTCTTCGATCAGCACCACGACAGCAGGCACCATGTGCGCCGGCAGATGCTCGCGTGCGAACTCACGCAGGTCCGTCGGCTCCGGTTGTTGGCCGGCTGCAGGGACAACCCAGGCCACCAGCCGTTCCAGCCCACCTGTGCCGTGCACCGCCACCACGGCTCGAGCGACGCCGGCATGACGTTCGAGCGCGGACTCCACTTCACCAGGCTCGATGCGGTAGCCGCGGAGCTTCACCTGGCGATCGATCCGACCGAGGTACTCGAGGTTGCCGTCCGGCAGCCACCGAACCAGATCCCCGGTGCGGTACATGCGAGCGCCCGGCACCGGTGACAGCCAATCGACCCGGAATCGATCCTCGGTGAGGGCGGGCTGGTTCAGGTAGCCCCGGCCGACGTTCGGACCGCCCACCCACAGCTCCCCTGCGACGCCGACCGGCATCGGATCGCCGTGCGGGTCGAGCACGTAGTTGCGCGAGCACGACGCCGGCCGCCCGATCGGTATCTCCTGGCCAGGAGCCAAGGACCGATCGGGGTCGAGGCGGTAGAAAGCGGACGCGATCGTCACTTCGGTCGGGCCGTAGCCGTTGATGAACGTGGTCCGGGGGGCGAACCGTCGCCACGAGTCGAGCGCTCGGCGCGAGGCCTTCTCGCCGCCCACCACCACCGCCCGTACCTGTGGGGGCACCGTCGACCCGCTCTCCTCCAGGTGCTGCACGAGCAGGTGCCAGTAGGCCGTCGGAGTACCGATGACCGTGATGCCTTCACGCTCCACGGCGTCGAGGAACTCCTCGCCGGAGCCGGCGATCTCGTCGTTGCGCATCACGAGCAGACCACCGCTGAGCAAGGTGGAGAACACCTCCTCGATCGACGTGTCGAAGCTCAGCGCGGAGAACTGGAACACCCTGTCGGCACTGGTGAGACCGTAGATCTGCATCACGCTGCGCAGATAGCCCGTCAGCGCGCCGTGCTCGATGAGGACACCCTTGGGCCGACCGGTGGAACCGGAGGTGTAGATGACGTACGCGAGATGGTCGTGACGGAGGGTGGACCGATCGGGTGCCGTGCATGGCAGACCCTCGACGGCCTGGCGTACCAGCGGGTCGTCGATGACGACCACGGTGGCATCTCCTGCTGGCAGCCGGGCAGCCAGTTCACGAGTCGTGAGCACCACGGAGGCCGCGCTGTCGACGAGCATGTGCGCCAGCGATTCAGCAGGGTACGAGGGGTCCATCGGCACCCATGCGGCCCCAGCTTTCGCCACGCCGATCACGCACTCCACGAACGCCACCGAACGCGGCAGGAACAACGCCACCCGGTCGTCGGGCGCCAGGCCGTACCGGGCGAGGAGATGCGCCCAGCGGTTCGCCCGCTGGTCGAGCTCCAGGTACGACACGGTCAGCGACGAGTCGACTTCCTTCAGCGCTGGCGCGTCGGCGTGCGTCGCGACCGCCGCCTCGAACTCGTCGGGCAGCGTCGCATCACAGCGGACGGGACTCGGGTTCAAGCCGTCGACGAGGAAGACCTTCTCGTCGTCGCCCAGCATCTGCAGGTCGCGCAGCTCGGTGTCGGCTGCTGAATCGGCGATCTGGGTGAGCAGGCGAGCCACGTGGTCCGCCATGCGATCCATCGTCTCCACGTCGTAGCGGCACTCGTCGAAGTCGATGTGCAGCTCGAGCCCTGCACGAATGAAGCCACGGAGCATGAGGCCGAGCTCGACCTCGCCGAAGCCTCTCAGACTGCGGTTCACCCAGTTACCGCCCAGGGCGCGGAGCTGGTCCTCGAGTCGATAACGCTCGAACACGACATCGGTCTCGAACAGGGGCGTCCCGTTGGGGACGTCGCTCCACTGCTGAACCTCGACCAAGGGCATGTGCTCGTACGGGCGAAGTTGCACCTGCTGGTCGCGCAGGCTCTGCATGAGCTCGTCGACCGTCACGCTGCGACCGACATCGGCGCGCAGGGGAACGGTGTTGATCATGCAGCCCACCATGTCTGCGGCGTCCGACGTGGAGTGCCGCCCCGACCGGGTCGACCCGAACACCACGTCGTCGCGCCGTGAGTAACGCCCGAGCAGGACCGCCCACGCGGCCATCAGCGCCGTGCCCATGGTGGCGCCGGCCTCCCGCGCACGAGCGTCGAGTCGATTCATCACCTCCGTCGGCAACACACGGATCGCTTCAGCCGCCTTCGGCACAGCTCCACCCACGAGCGGCGCCGCAAGACCCAACTGAACCGGTTGCGAATAGCCGGCGAACCGCCGCCGCACGTACTCCTCGGCGCCGACGAGATCCTGACGGGCCACTGCGTGCACGTGGTCCGCGAAGCGCGGCGCCGGTTGCAGCTCGACCGATCGACCCGCGAGCAGCCGCTCGTAGACGTCGAACACCTCCTCCATCAACACCCGCAACGAGCGACCATCGACGTGGAGGTGATGGTTGGTCCACACGACGATGGTCGACGGGCCGAGCGAGTCCGAGCCGACGTCGAAGACCTCGATCTTCAGCTCCGGGTGGGCCACGACGTCGTAGCCCACCTGCCGGTTGGCGTCCATCCACTCCACGAGGAGCCTCTCGATGTGCTCGCCCGACTGCTCACGCCAGTCGACGCGGCCGACCCGCACGCGAGCCTCCGACCACACGATCTGCTCGGGCTCGTCGCGCCCAACCCAGGCGTACGACGTGCGCAGCGCTTCGTGGCGCGCCTGGACACAGATCCACGCTTCTTCGAACACATCCAGCTGCAAGGATTCGCCCGGCATTCGGAGCACGATCTGCTGCAGGTTGACCGAAGGCTTGCCCTGCATGGGGCCCTCGAACAGCATGCCGAGTTGGATCGGCGTGAGTCCGAAGCGGCGGACCACCACCGGCTGGTGGTGCACGCGAGTTGTCACTTCATGAAAGGTCACCTCGAGGTATCGGCACCTCCACCCGCTCGGTTGAGGCTTTGCGCGGCGACGAACTCAGGCGGCAGTCCAGGCAGGTGCGGTGGGGTCACCGCGCCAGTAGCGCAGCCGGAGTTCGGCCTCCGTCGCGGCGACGGGGTCGGTTCGGCCAGCTCGCACGCGCATCAGCGTGGCCGCCACCAGGCGCAGCTCCGCCAACGCCTCGGCGACCGGATCGCCCCTCAGCGACGAGCCGTAGCCGTCGGCAAAGGCTTCATAGACACCCGGTGCCCCGCCCCAGCGCGAGGTCCAGTTCATCAGCGGTCCGTGGTCCCACGCGCGCGGGCCGAGGGACAACAGGTCCCAGTCGAGCAGCACAGGCCCATCGACGGTCGCGATCACATTGCCCGGATGCACGTCGCCATGACAGAGGACGACCTCGCCGATCTCGTTGCGCCAGTTGCTCCCGGCGATCACCCGATCGATCCCCGCACGCGCCGCTTCATCGAGGTCGGACCCGATGTCATCGAGCAGCGCATCGAAGTCCCACCACGGAAACGACATGCACGGCGGCGTGGGGTAGTGCGCCGAGACGTCGGCGATCTCCTCGTCCGAGCACGCGTGCAGGCGTGCCACCGTGGCACCGACATCGGCCCAGTCGACGGATCCGGCGGCAGGCTCGCGAACCTGGGCGAACACGGACAACTCACCCGCGACGACGATGTCGGAGGCGAAGAACCGAGGGACGCGCAGTCCTCGCTCGGTGAGCCACTCCCCCAGCCAGATCGCCGCGGCCGGATCGGTGGTCGGTCGGCCCACCCGCAACACGACGTCGTCGCCTGCGGTGAACAGGGTGTTCATGCCGTGACGCATCAGTTTCGGCCGGGCCAGCCCCCAGTGCTCGGCGGCGGAGACGGCGGCATCGAACGAGGCCTGCGGATCGCCCGGTGGTCGGGCGATGAACGGAAGCATCAGGGTGGACCGATCGTCACGGGGCTCAGACCTCGCGGCCGGGGTTGAGCCGACCGAGGGGATCGAACTGCTGCTTCACTCGGCGAGCGATGGCGGCCACGCCGGCATCGACGATCGATGGAGCCACCGAACCCGGCGCAGCGTGGACGACACCGAGGCCGAGCTCGGCGACGAAGCTGCCGGGGGCGAGCCGGGCCGTCGAGCCCAGCACGTCGGCCGAACGGAGCGTATGTCGGCCTTCGGGCAACCGGGGCGGCCCGGCGCTCTCGCTGAGGCGGGCCCGCCGTGCGGTCTCCTCCACGTCGAGGCGATGACCCTCGAGGAGCGCGTGTACCCGCGTTCCGTCCCACAGCACCGCGATCGGACGGTGGACGGTCGCGAAGACCGCCATCGGGTCGTCGGTCTCTCGCAGGAACCACTGGGCGTGCGTTGCGGTCGGCCGGGTCCGCAGGATCACGTCGCCGAGGAAGCCCAGCGAGCCCATCGAACCGACCAGCAACCGGCACACGTCGAACCCGCTCACGTTCTTCACCGTGGGTCCTCCGGCCTTCACCAGCGCACCGTCGGCGCCCACGTACCGGGTCTGCAGCAGCACGTCGCGCAGCGGACCATCGCCGAGCCGCCGAATCCCGCTGTGTCCACGAGCGAGCGCACCGCCGACGGTTCCGCCATCGGGCAACACCGTGCGCTGTCCTACCTCGGCCAGTGCTGCCGACAGCTCGGCCACCGTGGTACCGGCACCGCACGCCACGGTCATCTCGTCTGCCTGGATCCACTCGATGCCCGACGGCGCGATCACTCGGCGCACGTTCGGTACGGCCCCACCTCGTGTGCCCAGCCCGCACACGGTGACCAGACCCTCGCTGCCGACCTCGTCCGCGAACGCGGTCAGATCCACGCTCCCTCCGGCAGGTGATGCGAGTCGCCGCAACTCGCAGGGCTGGGCAACACCTTCATCGGGTTCGCGAGGCCCGTCGTGTCGAACGCTGCCCGCAATGCCGCCTGCGCCGCCAGATCGGCAGGGCCGAACATGAGCGGCATGAGATCGCGCTTTTCGAGTCCGATCCCGTGTTCGCCGCTCAGCACTCCGCCCGCCGCCACGCAGACGCGCACGATCTCGTCGCCGGCAGCATGCACCTTCTCCATCATCCCTGGCTCTCGTTTGTCGAACACGAGCAGTGGGTGCAGGTTGCCATCGCCCGCGTGGAACACGTTCATCACCAGGATCCCGTGACGATCCGCGATCTCGTACACCTGGCGCAGCACCGCGGGCAGTGCCCGGCGGGGCACCACCGTGTCGTGAAGGTAGTAGTTGGGCTTGATCCGGGCAACGGCCCCGAACGCGGTCTTGCGGCCCTTCCAGATCAGGGCGCGTTCGGCTTCGTCCTGGGCCACGCGCACCGTGCGACAGCCATGCGCACGGGCGATCGCGACGATGCGTTCCACCTCGTCGGCCACGCCGTTCGGGGGGCCGGCGACCTCCACCAACAGCACGGCCGCAGCGTCGGTGGGCAGGCCGGCATGGATGTACTCCTCCACCGCTTGCACGCACAGCTGGTCCATCATCTCGAGCGCCGCGGGCACCATGCCGGCGGCGATGATCGCACTGACCGTCTGTGCCCCGTCCTCCACCGTCGAGTAGTCGAACAGCATCGTGCGCACATCCGGAGGATTCTGTGTCAGCCGCACACAGATGCGCGTCGCGATGCCACACATGCCCTCGCTCCCCACGAACGCGCCGCGGAGGTCGTAACCGTCCGGTTCGCCACCTTCGCTGCCCAACACCACCACGTCTCCGTCGGGCATCACCACTTCTGCCGCCAGGACGTGCGCCGTGGTGACGCCGTCAGCCAGGCAGTGCGGCCCGCCGGAGTTGTTCGCCACGTTGCCGCCGATCGAGCAGCTCTGCTGGCTGCTGGGGTCGGGCGCGAAGTGCAACCCGTGCGCGGCGACGGCGCGTGTGAGGTCGAGGTTGAGCACGCCGGGTTCGACCCAGGCGAGCCGGTTCAGCGGATCGACGGAGATGATCCGGTTCATCTTGGTGAGCGCGATGACGATCGCACCATCGAGCGGCGTGGCTCCACCGGCAAGGCCGGTGCCCGAACCCCGTGCGACGAAGGGCACGCCGTGACGCACGGCGATGTTCACGACCTCGCGCACCTCGGCGGTGGTCTCCGGAAAGCAGACCACGCTCGCAGTGCCGTCGATGTTCGATGCATCGCGTCGGTACAGGCCGAGCTCGGTCGAACCCGTCCGCACACGATCGGCGGTGAGCGCATTCCGAAGCGCTGCCGCCACTGCTCCGGTTGCCATGCCGCTCCGGTTCAGGCCTGACGCTTGATGCGTTTCGGGCGCCGCGAGTCGGACGCCGCTTCGTTCTTCGCGTCGCGCACCTGTCGCAACACGATCACTTGGCCGGCTTCCACGGGGCGGCCGTCGACGAGCACCGTGTCGACATCGGCGAGCTCGTCGGCGAGGGTGGTTGCTCGTCCGTCCATTCGGGCCCGCAGCTCCATCTCTTTCGAGCGCATCGCCCGCTTGCCCTCGCGAATGGCGTCGGCCACGCGATGGCCACGCTCGGTCACCTGTCCTGTCGCTCTCCGGGCGATCTGGACCGGCGCCAGGTCGTTTGCAACGGCCTTGGCCTTCTTCTTCGCTGCGCCCACGCCGACTGCTCCGGCAGCCAGGCCACCGACGAACCAGGTCACACGCTTCATCATGCTGCGCCTCCACGCTCGATCGAACCATCGCGTCCGTGTTGCCGCAGGCTGGTACGCGACGGCTTTGGGTCCTTGCCACGAAGGCGTCTGACCGCTCGGCTGGTGCCGGTGGCGAACGCGGCCGTCTTGATGACCGGCGTGCTCAGCGCCGCACGAGTGACGCGCCCCGTGCCCGCCATGGCATCGCTGATCGCCTCGGCCGAGCCGAGCACGCGATCGAACCGATCGAGATCGTGGCGAGCTTCGTTCACGACCGCCGTCGCCGATCGCGTCGATTGCTGCATCTCGGCGAGCAAAGGACCGGTCTCGGCCCGCAACGTCGCCACCTCACCTCTCAGCGACCGCAGCGTGTCGAGCACACGCATCAGCACCACGACGAGTGCCGCGAAACCGATGCAGCACAGCACGGCTGCCATCAAGACGGCCAGTTCTCCTGCGGTCATCCCTGCAGCGGTCATCCTGGAGTTCCTTCCCCGCCACCACGCCGGCGACGGACCATGCGGTCGCGCACTTCTCGTTCTCGCCCGTGCTCGGTGGGTTCGTAGTAGCGCTTGTCGACCTGTTCGTCCGGCAGGTACTGCTGGTCGATCCACCCGTCGGGATGATCATGAGGGTACTCGTAGCCGGTGCCGTGACCGAGTGTCTTCGCCCCGCTGTAGTGAGCGTCGCGCAGGTGCGGTGGCACTTCGCCGACCGCACCGGCCTGCACGTCGCTGCGCGCGTTCCAGATCGCGAGCGCGGCGCGATTGCTCTTCGGTGCGGTTGCCAGATGGATGGCGGCCTGACTGAGGTTCAGTTGTGCCTCGGGCAGGCCGACGTGTTCGAGCGCCTGGGCGGCAGCCACGGCGATCATCAACGACGTCGGGTCGGCTAGCCCGACGTCTTCGCTGGCGAAGATCATCATCCGGCGGGCGATGAACTTGGCGTCCTCGCCGGCCTCGAGCATGCGCGCGAGGTAGTACACCGCCGCCTGCGGATCGCTGCCGCGCATGCTCTTGATGAACGCGCTCACCACGTCGTAGTGGTCGTCGCGTCCGTAGCGCAGGGCGCTGGTACCGAGGGCCGACTCGACGTGCTCGAGCGTGACCGATCCGGGGTGCGCGAGCGCACACGCCACCTCGAGCGCGGTCAGCACCTGTCGACCGTCGCCGGCCGCTCGATCGACGAGGTGAACGACCGCCTCACTGGTGGCCGTGGTGCCCTCGGCATCGAGCCCGCGCTGGACCAGCGTGGCGATCGCATCGCGGTCGAGCGGTTCCAGACGGAACAGTGTGCTCCGGCTGCGGAGTGGCGGGTTCACCTCGAAGAACGGATTCTCCGTCGTCGCGCCGATCAGGGTGAGCGTGCCGTCCTCCACCGCCGGCAGCAGAGCATCCTGTTGCGCTTTCGAGAATCGATGGATCTCGTCGAGGAACAAGATCGTGCCCTGGCCGCGCTCGCCCAAGCGGTGGCGCGCCCGTTCGATCACCTCACGAACGTCCTTCACGCCCGCGGTCACCGCGCTGAGCTGTTCGAACGCGCGCTTCGTGGTGCCGGCCACCGCGAGCGCGAGCGTGGTCTTGCCCGTGCCAGGCGGACCCCAGAAGATCGCGCTCGTCAGGCGATCGCTCTCGACGAGCCGACGCAGCGGACGACCCTGGGCCACGAGATGTTCCTGGCCCACCACATCGTCGAGCGTGCGCGGCCGCAACCGAGCTGCCAGTGGGGCCTGCGACTTCAGGCGTTGTTCCGCCGCAGCGCTGAACAGATCGGTCACCCGGTCGACGCTACCCGAGCACGGTCGAGCAGGGGTGGCCCGCTCGCACCTACCATCCAGCGATGCCCTCCCGGCCCCCCAGGGAGATCAGCGCCCACGTCGCATCGCGCCCCTGGATCGTCGGACTCGTCGTTCTGGTGTGCGGACATCTGGTTCTGGTCTTCTCCCGCTCGTACGCCACGGCTGGTGACTGGGCCTTCATCGAGCTGAAGACCGGCGACGTGTTCTCCCGGCATTCGCCCCTCACCGGTGCGTGGTCGAGATACGGGTGGAACCATCCCGGCCCCATCCTCTACGACCTGCTCGCGATCCCCTACCTGATCGCCGGCTCGTCATGGCGAGGACTGTGGCTCGGAGCGCTCGCGCTGAACGTGACGGCCCTCGTCGTCGCGGTTCGCCTGTTGGAGCCTGCCGGCCGCTCGGCACGCGAAGGGCAGCCGGGGGTGCCGGGGGTGCCGGGGATTCGGGCCGATGTATCCCCCGTGGCGACCTGGGCGATGGCGATCGCTGCCATGTGGACGCTCGCGGCAGGGACATCGCACCTGCTGACCGACCCGTGGAACGCAAGCGTGGTCGTCATCCCCGTGCTCACGATGGTGGCCGCCACCGCCGCTGTGCTGCTCGGTGACCGCCGAGGTGCGGCGGTCACCGCAGTCGTGTTCGTCGCAGCTGCGCAGACTCATGCCGCGTACGGCGTGCTCCTGCTGCCGTTGGCCGTGACATCGCTCGTCGTGGGGCTCGTTCGATGGCGCCGGTTCACGCTGGCCTGGTGCTCCGCCGCTGCGCTGTCGATGCTGCCCGCACTCGTCGACACCACGGTGAACTGGCCCGGCAACTTCGTCCGATCGATCCGGTTCACGCTCACGTCCGCCGAACCTCCGGTCGGGTTCGAACAGGCAGTTCGGGTGATCGGACGAGCAACTTCGCTCACGTTCTTCTCCGAGCCGCGCCTGCCCTCGTTCGCTGCAATCGTCAGCAGTTCGGCGTGGGGAGTCGCACCGTTCGCGGGCCTGATCGCACTCGCTGTCGCTCACCGCCTCGCCTCACGCCATGGCTGGTCGACGCAGGCGCGTTCGCTCGAAGCCGTTGCGCTGCTCTGGTTCGGGGGCGTGCTGATGGTTGCCCGCACCCGCGGACCGCTGTTGATCTGGCTCACCACATGGATGGTGGCCGCGGCCGCGATCACGTGGTGTCTCGTCGCATCCGTGGCCATCCGTTGGGCGCTCGAGCGACGTTCCACCCGCAACCTCGCCGGCAACCCCAGCGACCACGCTGCCGACGCAGACCGCACACGCGACCCCGGCGGCGCTGACAGCGCTGTCGGCGCTGGCGGCGCAGACAACGTTTCCAACGCTGGCGGCGCTGGCGGCGCTGACAGCGCTGGCGATCCTGGCACCGTCGACGACGATCGTGCGATCGCCGCCCGGCCGGATGCAGCGCCACAGGGGACGGCAACGGCGACAACGATGCTCGCGGTGCTGACCGGGTTGGTGTCGCTCGGTCTCGCAACCATCCACGTCGTCGGGTCGGTCGGGCTGGGATACCCGTTCCAGGAGTTGGCTCCGGTCGTCCAGCAGTTCGCGGATGACGCCGACGGTGCAGGTCTGCTGGCCGGGGTGCCGATCGTCATCGACCTGGCCGGCGACGAGTACGTGGCCGGCGCGGTGCAATCGGGCCTGATCGTTCTGCTGGAGGGGCGCGGGTTCCGGCCGTTGGCACGCCCCGACCAACGGCTGCAGGTGGGCGGACATCGCACGGCCACGTCTCTCGAGCCGCCCTCACTGCTCGTGCAAGTGGAGTCACGGGTCGGCGCGCCGGAGGGGGCCACCGTCGTCTCGGTGTGGGATCCCTTGACAGCACCAGAGCGGGCAGAGGCCGACTCGCTGATGGTGGTGCTCGGCGTAATGCTCTCGGCCGCGGGCATCGGTGACCGGAGCCCCCTGCTCGAGACCGAACTCGCCCCGCTCGCCGCGTTCGACTCATCGTCGACGGTCGAGGCCGAGCGAGCGGCGTTCGAGCGGCTCGGTGAGCTCCATGCCCGCGGGCCGCGCATCGTGCTGTACCTGCTGGAGCGCTGACTACAGACTGCGCAGGACCCGGTCGTAGGCCGGCCGGCGCCAATCGAGCACGTGCGCGATCAACCAGTCGGGCTCGACCCATCGCCACGCGACGAACTCGCTGCCGTCCGGGGTCGGCTCGATGTCGGCGTGCAACGCATCGAAGAGGAACCACTTCTGCACCTGGCCTCGACGTTTGCCATCCTTGCCGTGCTCGCGCATCACATCGGCCGGCCATTCGTACGCGACCCAATCGGGGAACTCGGCCCGTGCGATCACGTGCGCCTCGCCCAGCCCGGTCTCCTCGAGCAGTTCACGCCATGCGCCCTCGATCGGTTCCTCACCGGTGTCGAGCCCACCTTGGGGCAGTTGCCAGCTGTCGGGCGCATCGCTGCGCTCGAACGCCAACACCTGCCGGCCGTCCGGGTGCCGCACCACGATGACCACCCCCGCCCGGAAGTGCTGCCCCGCCATGACCGAACCGTACCCCCCACCGCAGCGCGTTTGGTCACTTTCGCGTCGCCCAGACGCGTCCGCGACCAAACGCCGCAGAGCCCCCCACGCGTTTGGTCACTTCCGCGTCGTATCGACGCGTATGCGACCAAACGCGACCCTGGGTCATCTCGACGCGGGGCGGAAACGCAGGAATCTGATG
>JANNQK010000050.1:0-9682 GCA_031400715.1 Actinomycetes bacterium
CCGTGTCGCAGGTAGTCGCGGAGACAGGTCGAGGCTGCCACGAGCGATCCCGCCGCGTCACCGACCCTCGCCAGATCAGCGGCGAGCGCGATCTGCGACACCGATCGCACGAGCGGGTTCCCCGCCAGCGTGGACAGCTGAATCGCCTCTCTGAACGCAGTGGCCGCACCCGGGTCGCCGAGCGCACCGAGCACTTCGCCGCGGGTGTACCAGATCCACGCCTGATCGGATGGCGCTGCCGAGTGCATCCCTTCGCGGTCGAGGCGGTCGAGTGCCGCGAAAGGATCACCGCCGAAGACCTCGGCAAGCGAAGCGTTCACGACCGAGAGCGAGACGAAGTGCGGGTCTGCGAGCGTGCTGCCCAACTCGTACAGCTCGGCGGTCAGTCGCGAGCAGTCCTCCAGACGACCGTCGTACAGCGCCACGTCGGAGAGCACCTCCATGGCAGCCGCTCGCGAGGGCACATCTGACGCAACGTTCAGCACGCTGCTCGCTGCCTCCCACGCCCGCTGGAGTTCGCCTCGGTTCGCTGCCAACGCGGCAACCGCGAGTTTCGCTCCCGCGAGCTCGGGTGCTCGCTCCGGGTATCGATCGAGCAACGCCTGGCTCCATGTGGCCGGCTCCGTCCAGAACGTCCAATACGCGGCGAGGTGCAGCGCTCCACTGATCTGCGACGCGAGCAACGGGTCGTGCTCACTGGCCCATCGGTACGCAACACGTGTCTCGGGCACGATGCTCTCGAGGCGTCGGCGCGCGTCGACCTCGTCGGCGCCACGAATCCCCCGGTCGATCTCCGCCACCACTGATGCAACGAACTGCGCGTGACGGCGACGCGCTCCCTGCTCCATCTCCGGTCCGTCATCGTGCAGCCACGTGGAAGCGACTGCCTTCACCGTGTCGAGCAGTCGATAGCGAGCGACGACGCCACCGAGGTCTGCGGTCAGCAACGATCGCTCGGCGAGCGCCGAGAGCGCCGCATGACACGAGGACGGCTCAGCGACGACCTGCCGGGCGTCGGCCGCCGTGAACGACGCTGCGAACACCGAGCACTCGGTGAACACGCGCCGTTGGCTCGGATCGAGCAGCTGTGCCGACCACTCGACCAACGATCCCAACGTGCGGTGGCGGTGGGTCGGTGTGCGGTGCGACACCTGGAGGAGCCGGCCACCCTCCCGAACGGCCGCGTCGAGTTCCTCGAACGTCATCGACCCGAGTCGAGCAGCGGCCATCTCGATCGTCAGTGGCAGTCGATCGAGGTGGTCGACCAGTTCGTGAACCGTCGATTCGTCGATCGGGCCGACATGCCACTCGCTCCGAGTCGCAGTCGCTCGCTCGATGAACAAGTCGACGGCTCCTTGGGGGCGCAACGGTCCGACGTTCTGGATGTCTTCGACGCCGAGACCGAGCCGCACGCGGCTCGTCGCCAACACAGCCACTCGGCCGTCGACAGATCTGAGGAGTCTGCCCACGACGACGGCGACCTCGTCGACGACGTGCTCGCAGTTGTCGAGGACGATCAGGGCCTCGCGACGTGCAATGGCTCGTGCTGCTTCGTCAGATCTCAACGGATCCAGCACGGTGTCGAGCGTCATTGCGATTGCGGGAAGCACCCCGGACGCATCCGTCAAGGGAGCCAACTCGACGACGTGAACGCCATCGAGGTACGACGAAGCGAGCGCCTCCGCAGCGGCGAGGGCGAGGGTCGACTTCCCCACGCCCCCCGGACCCAACAGCGTCACCACACGAGCGCGGCCGAGACGCAGGACGACTTCGTCGAGTTCCTTCGCCCGGCCGATCAGACCACCGCCCGGCATCGCCGCCTCCTGGAGCGAAGCGACGAAGCGGTATCCGCGGCCGTGCACGTTCTGGATGACGCTCTGGCGTCGACCGTCATCGCCCACGGCACGCCGAACCTCCTTCACCCGTGTGGTGATCGCGGCTTCCGACACGTAGCGGTGGCCCCACACCTCGTCGAGCAACTCGTGCTTCGGCACCACGCGGTCCCGATGCTCCACGAGGTGCACCAACAGATCGAATGCCTGCGGCTCGAGATGTATCGGCGTTCCTTCGCCACGCAACTCACGCGCGTCGACATCCACGTCGAACGTGTGGAACCGGTAGAGCACCACGATCGCGTCCCCTCGTCAGCCTCGACTGATGAGCGACTGGAACAAGGCCAGCTGCTCCCTGCGGTGGCGAAGGAGCTCGGGGTGCCACTGCACGCCGAGCACGGCCGGCGCTCCGTCGATCTCGATCGCTTCAGGGTGACCGTCGCCGTTGTTGGCCACGATCCTGACCCGGTCGCCGGGACGGTCGATGACTTGATGATGGAGGCTGTTGACGGCGAGCGACGAGGAGCCGAGGAGGGACGCAAGCCGTGATCCTGGCGCCACCTGCACGTCGTGCACGTCGCGGTCGTAGAGGTCGACGCGCATGTGCTCGTCGACATGCTGGACCAACGTGCCACCCATCGCCACGTTGAGCACTTGCACGCCCCGGCAGATGCACAAGGTTGGCATGTTGCGTCGTACA
Source organism: Actinomycetes bacterium (assembly GCA_031400715.1). Taxonomy (GTDB): domain Bacteria; phylum Actinomycetota; class Acidimicrobiia; order Acidimicrobiales; family Ilumatobacteraceae; genus VFMC01. Next base: position 2,533 of record JANNQK010000050.1, read on the forward strand.
GCCGCCTTCGCGAACGCCAGATCGACGGCATCTCGCTCCGGGTCGGTGACGCCGCACTGAGCACTTCGTGCCTGGCCGTAGTGGGTGGGGTCGACGTCGGCGCCGCCGGTCACGACGAGGGCATCGACACGGTCGAGCAGGTCGTCCGCGTCGTCAGGATCGACCAACGGGAGCAGGATCGGCAGGCCCCCGGCGCGGTGGACGGCGCGCAGGTAGGCCCGCCCTGCCACCGAGTGAGCCACGCGGATGCCGTCATCGTCGTTGATCATGGTGCCGTGAGCCGTGATGCCGACGAGCGGTCGGGTCGTCATGTCACACCACCTCGAAGTATCGGGTGAGTTCCCAGCCGGTCGTCGCTACGGCGGATGCATCGCCGCCGGTCGTGTGGTACATCAGCCACTCCCATCGTCGAGTCTTGACCCACTGGTCGACGAACGGCTCCCCCAGGGCCGCTCGGAGGCGGCCGTCGGCCTCGAGCGCCTCGGCTGCCATGGTGATCGTGGTGGGCAGGTGGGGCCACCCCGTCGGCGGAAGCCCCCAACTGGCGACACCGATCGGCGGCGGCAGATCGATGTCGTGATCGAGCCCTGCCAACCCGCCTGCGAGCACGGCAGCCAGCACCAGATAGGGATTTGCGTCGCCGCCCGCGACACGGCATTCGATCCGTGCCGACGACGCGCTGCGCGACAGCACCCGCACGGCAGCCGACTTGTCGTCGTGACCCCACGACGCCACGGTCGGTGCCGCCGAGAAACCGACCATCCGGCGGAACGAGTTGATGTTGGGGCAGTGCAGCGAGGTCGCGGCAGGAAGGGAGGCGACGAGGCCACCGAGCCAACGTCGTGCCTCGTCGCCGAGGATTCCATCGACTGCGTGGAACACGGCCGAACTGTCGCGGGTGAGGGAGTGGTGGACGTGCAGTCCATTGCCGTACTCAGCGCTCGGCTTGGCCATGAACGTCACGACGCACCCCTGATCGGCTGCCACGTCCCTCATGGTCTGCTTGATCCGCACGACATGGTCGGCAGCGGCCACCGGGTCGGCCGGGTCGAGGTTGAGCTCGATCTGTCCTGGCGCGGCCTCGTCGTGGAAGCCTTCGATCGGAACGCCGATGGCTTCGAGCCGGCGAAGCACCTCGTCGAGGTAGCGGTATTGATACCGCGTGTTCTGATGCAGGTAGCCGAGCGCTGTCGGCAACGACATCGGGGTGAGCCCGCGCCAACCGAGGCGGCGTGCGGCGGTCGGTGAATCGACGAAGACCATCGCCTCGACCTCGAACGCGGCGCGGGCGCGGAGGCCACGCCCGGCGAGCTCGTCGACGAGGCGGCGCAGCAAGCTCCGCGAACAGAGCGGGAGTGGGTCGCCACTGAGCTCGACGTTGTCGCACAACACCGTTGCGGTGTTCGGCCGGTCGGGAAGCACCGCGAAGGTGTCGAGATCCGGGCGCATGACGATGTCGCCCAGCGCGTCGGGTCGCCAGTCGTTCCACCACGCGAGGTACGGCGTGCCGCCGAGGTCCATCCCATGGGCGATCTCGCTGATCGCATTGCCGCCGGGCAACGAACCGAGGAACTTGGTCGCACTGAGGTGCTTGCCGATGACGAGCCCATCGAGTGTGATCGCATCGGTGCGCACCCAGCGAATGCCGTCGCGGTGGATCCGCTCGCCGATCTCATCCGTGAGGGAGCTCATCTGCCCATCATCCAGTCGAGGCTGCATCCCGTGAGTTCGGCGGTGTGGCGCAGCATGCCAACCGCGTAGAGCTTGCCCGCGAGCAGGTCTTCGCCCAGGACGGAGCCACCGGAGAAGACCGATCGCAGCCGGTGCGCGGTGCCATGGATCTCGTACTCGGCTGGGCGGACCCCGAACTCGGCGACGCGTCCGTCGTCGAGGCACGTCACCTTCAACCCGGACGGGCAACCGGGTCGGGGCGATGCGTACGCCCAGAAGCGCTCCGCCTCCTGCTGCCAGTCACCGAGCGGCGGATCGAGGAGCTTCGACACCGCGAGTGCGAGTCGCACGTGACTCAGCGCTCCGGATACCGCCGGCTTCGGTGGCTTCTCCTCGGACATCGTCGCGAGATCGGCGACGATCGTCATGTCCGCATCGGGCGCCGCACCGCGTGCGACCATCACCCGGCCGCGCCGGAACTCGATCGTCACGACCTGGGGGTCGGATGCCGACCGGAACACGACCCGCCCCGTGGTGTGCGCCAGTAGCCGTGCTCGCTTCGGGTCGGTCTCGTTTCGCCGGAGCACGTTGGCAATGATCAGCACCAGCGGCACCGGATCCTGCTCGACGTCGACGATCGACTCCATGAGGCTCCCTCTGTGATCGGCAGCCGTGCGACGCACACGATCGTGAGAGACCGTAGCCGTCGCCGTGACGGACTCGATACCTGACGAGGATGACTCCCAACCGGCATCCAGCGCACCGCGCGACGACCCCGAAAACGACAACGGCCCGAACCCCGATGAGGGTTCGAGCTGTCCAGGATGTCTCGCGACATCACATCGTGGAGACGAGGGGAATCGAACCCCTGACATCTACCTTGCAAAGGCGAATCAAGCGATTTTCCATGCAGGTGGAATTCGTCAAAATGACCTCTGAGCTGGCACTTTCTGTCCAGCCTGTACCAACCAGTCCCACCCCGTGTTGATGTGTCTGTGTACCTGGCGTGTACCTGGAGCGTACGATTGCCGCATGGCGTCGGTCCTCGAGAAGCGGTTGAAGGACGGCTCGCGCGCCTACCTCGTGAGGTACCGAACGGCCGACGGCGCGGAACGGTCGAAGCAGTTCAAGCGCAAGCGCGACGCCGATGCCTACGTGAGCCTCGTCGAGGTCGACCGGATGACCGGGACACTCATCGACCCGCGGCTCGGGCGGATCACGGTCGGCGAGTGGTGGGATCAGTGGTGGCCGACGGTGACGAACCTGCGCGCCAGCACCCGGGCCCGCGACGCGCAACACTTCAAGAACCACATCCGGCCGGTGTTCGGCACCACCCCGATCGGCAAGCTCGATCGGACGACGGTCCGGAAGTGGTTGGCACGGCTTGGTTCGCCCACCGGGGGCAACCTCGCGCCAGCGACGATCCACAAGGTCGTGCAGGTGTTGAACAAGACGATGAACGCCGCGCTCGAGGACCGCCTGATCGCGACCAACCCAGTGGCCAAGCTCCCGCTCCCGAAGATCGAGCACCAGGAGATGCGGTTCATCACCTCCGACGAGATCTGGCTGCTCGCCGATGCGATCGACGCCCGCTACCGAGCGTTCGTGCTCGTCGCCGGATTCGGTGGACTCCGCCTCGGCGAACTCCTGGGCCTGCGCTGGGACTGCGTCGACTTCGACCGCCAACGAATCCAGGTATCCGAAACACTCGTCGACATCGAAGCACGCATCGACTTCGGGCCACCCAAGACCAAAGCCAGCTTCCGTTCGATCCCCGTGCCGTCGTTCGTCTGCAATGCACTCGCCGAGACCGGACCGCTCCACACAGAAGGACGAGACCTCGTCTTCAAATCCCCCGAAGGCCAACCCATCCGACCCTCGCTGTTCCGCCGCCGCTTCTGGACACCAGCCGTGCGACGCGCCGGACTCACCCCGCTCCGCATCCACGACCTCCGCCACACCGCCGTCTCGCTCTGGATCGCCGAAGGCGCCCACCCCAAGCAAGTCGCTGCCCTCGCGGGCCACACGTCGGTATCAGTGGTCCTCGACCGCTATGGTCACCTCTACCCATCTCAACACGACGACCTCCTCGAACGGATGGAACGACGCCGAAAACCCGCCAGCGACAATGCCGTGCCGCTGGTAGGGAACTGATGCTGTCAGCGTCAGCCCGAGTTCAGGTGGTGGTGGTGGGCAGGAGTTCGTAGCCGTCGCAGTGCGCAGGTCGCACGATGCGGAAGTCGCGTGGATTGATGCCATCGGTCGGCCCGTTTCGCCACAGCGACCAGGATCCCGGTGTCAACGACGATCACGAAGCGTTGCGAAGATGCTCAGCAAGGATCTCGGCGTGTGACTCGGCGAGATCCGGGCGACCCTCACCGATGCCAACAAAGGACAACTCCGGCATCGTTTCACCGGATGCCCAATTGGTGAGTGCTTCGACCATCGCGGTCTCGACGCTGACCCCGCGCGACATCGCTGCCGCTTCCAGGCGACGAGCGTTCGTGCTCGTCGCCGGATTCGGTGGACTCCGTCTCGGCGAGCTCCTGGGTTTGCGGTGGGACTGCGTCGATCTCGACCGCTATCGGATCCAGGTCAGACCGTCGTTCTCACGTGATCCCCCTCTCGCCACGACATCACGCCCATTGGCGCCCAGATCACGCCCCTGGTACATCGTTCCTGACAGTCCCGCGCGTGTCGGTACGATTCAGCCATGGCTCGGCGCGTTGACGACTTCCAGGATGACCAGGCGATCGAAATCGTCAACTCCAACGTCGACACCTCACCCGACGCCGTGGCTGCCTGGATTGCCGACCTCGAACGCGACGACGATTGGATCGAGATCCCCACCACAGCGGCCGAAATGATCGACGAAGACCGCACCACAAGCGCTTCGTGAGCGCCGTCGTCCTCGACGCCTCCGCTGGCGCAGAGATCGTGGTGCGATCATCGCTCGGCCGGCGCCTGCTCTCGCTGGCACCTCGGGATCGACAGTGGTGGGTGCCCGATCACTTCCACGTCGAGGTAGCTGGTGCCGTTCGGCGAATGCTGCTCCGCAACGTCATCGACGAGGCTCGTGCCACCTCGGCGATCGAGCGTCTCCTCACTCTCCCCGTGGTGGTCAGCCGCAGCCAACCGCTCATCTCCGAAGCGTGGACCCTCCGCAAGAACATCATCATCCATGACGCGGTCTATGTCGCCCTCGCACGACACCTCGGCGCGCCGCTCCTCACGGGAGACCGTCGGCTCGCCGGCGCACCGAACCTCCCCGTTCAGATCCTCCACCTCTCAGCCTCCAATCCGTAGCCAGAGCACCTCCGGCGCCAAGGCATCACAGCTCGATTCCGACGTCGGCTTGGCGCCGCTCGAGATGACTTTTCGCTGGCGCGCTGGCAAGCGAGGATGAGGGGATGCTCGACTCGGCTGATGTGTGCGCCGTCTGTCATCGGACGAAGGCGTTGGGAAACTGGTCGGCTGACGGCGACGTGTTCGTGTGCGCTGATTGCCAAATCGACGCGCAGCACTTCCTCTCGATTCAGGATCAGATCGAGGACAAGGGGTTGCCAGCAGCGTCTGACGGCTGCGCCAAGACTGTCAAAACGGTGGTGGATCCACGGGCGTGAAGCGCGTTCCGTTGCCCAATCCGGCACCACGCCATCGTCATTCCTGAAGCCCTCGGTTGACACCCTCGCCCGCGACAGATCAGATCGGCGCTATCGAGGAAGACTGCTGAGACTGTGGGACATCGAGCGGGAGGCACCCGTGGCGGATCGTTCTGGCAGGGGTCAGCTGTGAGCGGGATCAGCACGCCGGGATCCGGTTAGCCGAGGATTCGGCACATACGTAGTTCGTGCTTGCACGGATCCGACGGCAATGGCTCGTGTTCGCCGGTCAGGCGGAACCCCTGGCTCTCGTAGAGGCGCACCGCTGCGTCGTTGCCACGAGTCACCCAGAGCTCCACAGCGGCCGCACCGGTCTCGCGAGCCCAGTCCACGACGGTCGCGACCAGTGCAGCCGCAATGCCTGCCCGTCGTTGTGCGGGCGAGACCCACATCGACACCAGTTCGACCGAGCGTCCTGCGTCGTCCGGTCGGTATGCGGCGACCATGCCGATGACGAGCTCGCCACTGACTGCGAAGAAGGTGGCGCTCGTCGTTCCGGCGGCGCCGACTGTCGCTCGCATGTCCCAATGATCGTTCGGCTGGGTCGCCTCCGCGGCATAGGTCGATGAATACGCCGAAGGTGAGTCCACCAGCGCCGCCAGGCGGACCGACTTGAGGGTGGCACCTTCATCGGGCTGGATACGTTGAATCACGGTGTTCACGCTCTCAGTCTGTCCGCGTGGTGGTCACGAGATCAGGGAGTCCGTCGCCTTCATGTCATTCGGGGACCTCGATCGATGACAGTTGCCGGAGTGCGATGCCGATCCAGACCTCGGTTCAGTGACCGAGCGGCCTCCGTCATAGTCGAACGCTTCGGTGACCAGCCGTCGCGGGTCCGATGCGGTCAACGCGATCTCAGTTCGTGGCGTATCACGAGAGCAGCCTGTTCGATCCGTCCTCACGACGCAACGCCCTGCCACCTACCGCCGGTTGACTGTCGGACCCGATGGAGGTTCGCACTGTTCAGGCGGACCTCATGTCCATAGGATCGGGATCGCCTTGATCAGGCCGTCGTCGTTCAGCGGCGCTGCGTGCTCCATTAGCGTGCGGTGATGGATGCCGTCGATGTTGCGTTTGCCGGTATCGCCGAGCAGGCACGGATGGTTGCGGCGCGGGAGATCTCAGCGCGAGAGCTGGTGGCGGTCTATCTGGAACGGATTGGGCGTATCGATCCGACGCTGAACTCGTTTCGCGAAGTGTTCGCGGAGCAGGCCACGCTCGCCGCTCGTCTCGCGGACGAGCGCGTGGCCCACGGCGAGACCGGGCCGTTGCTTGGTGTACCCGTCGCATTCAAGGACGAAGTCGACCTCGTCGGCCATGTCACGCGGCATGGCACCAACGCCTACGACCAGCCCGCTCAGGCGAACTCGGTCCACGTTCAACGACTCCTCGACGCAGGCGCGATCGCTTTGGGGGTCACCAACCTTCCCGAACTCGCGATCTACGGGTTCACAGAGAGCGACGCGACCGGCGATACCCGCAACCCGTGGGATACCACTCGAACGCCGGGCGGCTCAAGTGGCGGATCGGCTGCAGCGGTAGCAGCCGGGCTGGTCGGTGCGGCCTCGGCGAGCGATGGTGCAGGCTCCATCCGGATCCCGGCCGCATACACGGGGCTCGTCGGGTTGATGCCGCAACGAGGCCGGATCAGTCTGATGCCCGAAGACCAGCATTGGGGCTCTACTCATCTGAGTGGGGAGCTGCGTGTTCGGATGCGGGGTGGTGAGGGTCGTTCGGGCCAGGTGACGCCGCCGGTGTGGAGTAGGACGCGGAGCCGGTAGTTGTCGAACCGGCGGAACCCGTGGCCGCATCGTTTG
>JANNQK010000051.1:0-46873 GCA_031400715.1 Actinomycetes bacterium
GAGCTCTCGGCGCGCACGCCATCGCCGCGGCTGTGGTGGGTGAGCCGCTCGCTCGGCCGCCTGCTGCTCCGACCGGCCGTGCGCGCGTGGCCGGGTGCTGCGTACGGACGCCTGCGCTCGATCCATCCCGACGGGCCGCTCCAGCCGATCGCCCTCGGGGCCGTCGCTGCGAGCGCCGGGTTGTCGCCCACGGACGCCGCCCTGTGTTCGCTGCACCATCTGGTGGGAGCGATCACCACGGCCGCTGTCCGACTGATCGGCCTCGACCCGTTCGACGTACACGCGCTCGCCGCCCGTCTCGCGCCCCGTCTCGACACCCTGGCGGCCGCTGCCGCAGCGGCCGCAGACGCCGCCGCGGGTGGCGCACCACTTCCATCGACAACCGGTCTGCTCGCCGACATCCTGGCCGAGCACCACGCCACCTGGGAGGTGAGGCTGTTTGCCTCCTGATCACGATCCTGGCCAACCTCATCACCCAGGCGATGGCCACACGCACGGGCATCACGACGGGGTGCCCGACGACTCGATGTGGGCCTTCGGCGCGCCAGGCACTCGACCTCTTCGGATCGGCATCGGTGGCCCCGTGGGCAGCGGCAAGACCGCGCTCGTCGCCGCGCTCTGTCGACGGCTCGCGCCCGAGATCAGCACCGTCGTGGTCACCAACGACATCTTCACCACCGAAGACGCCGAGGCACTGCGGCGCATGGCCGTCCTTGCCGACGATCGAATCGTGCCCGTCGAGACCGGGGCATGCCCTCACACCGCGATCCGCGACGACATCTCCGCCAACCTCGACGCCGTCGAGCACCTCGAGGCGCGCCACGCGCCGGTGGAGCTCACGCTGCTCGAGAGCGGAGGCGACAACCTCACCGCGATCTTCAGTCGGGCGCTCGTCGACCGGCAGATCTTCGTGATCGACGTCGCCGGCGGTGACAAGGTGCCGCGTAAGGGCGGACCCGGGGTGACGACCGCCGACCTGCTGGTGATCAACAAGACCGATCTCGCCCCTCTGGTCGGCGCCGATCTGACGGTCATGCAACGAGATGCGACGGCGCGCCGAGGCTCGCTACCGATGCTGTTCACGTCGCTCGTCGACCCTGATGGCGCAGCCGACGTTGCCGAGTGGGTGCGGGCGCAACTGCGTGCCTGGCATCGCGCCGACTGAGCCAGGATCGACCTGACCCGGTGGAGGCGACGTCGGAGTTGGTGGTCTGCGTCGACGCGGCCGGGCGGAGCAGGCTCGACCACGTGTCGTGCGAGGTGCCCCTGCTGTTCCGCGTTGCCCGAACCGACGGACCCGAGCTCTCGTTGTCGTGGGTGAACGGGGCGGCGGGCCCGCTCGGCGGCGACCGGTTGCGCGTCTCCCTGACGATCGGTGAGGGCGCGGCCGTGCGGGTTCGTTCCACCGGCGCTGCGCTCGTGCAACCCGGCCCGAGCGGGATGGCATCGGAGTTGTACGTCTCGATCACGCTCGGGTCTGGCGCCTCGCTCGACTGGTGGCCCGAGCCGACCGTCAGCGTGCACGGCAGCCGACACCGCACGTCGATGCTCGTGACCGCACATCCCGACGCCTCGGCACGGCTGGTCGAGACCATCGTGCGCGGTCGACACGACGAGCCCTCGGGCCACCTGGCGGTTCATCAGCGGATCGTGGTCGGCGGGGTTCCCGTGCTCGACCAGGAGCTCGAACTGGGACACGGAGCCCTCGCCGGTCCGGGAGCCCACGGTGCATCCCGGGTCGTGTTGTCGGCCGTCACCCTCGGCGACGCCTTCCGGCCGGCATCGCAGGTGATCGCCACGAGCACTGCGGCGGCCGCCGTTTTCGCTCTCGACCGGGGCGCGATGTTGGCGACGGCAACCGCCGACGACCTGCGCACCATCACCGCGCTCGCCCTCGTCGGCACCCCGCGATGAGAGATGAGCGGCGGTGGCGCACTCATCTCTCATCGCAGGGATACGTTGGTCTGACCGTCAGTCCGTAGTCGTCATCGGGACGAAACCTGTGCGAAACAGGGGGTTCGTAGCGTGCCGGAGATGTCACCTCCGCCGCCCGTGCCGCTGCCCGTGACGGCGGCCGCCGGGTCGTTCGCAGCGCCATCGGTCCACCGGCTGCCGGCGACCCCCGACACGTGCTACTGGGGCTACATCGATCGCGATCAGCCGGCATGCCTCGAGGTCGACGACGGCGACATCATCGCGATTGAAGCCATCACCCATCACGCCGGCGACGCGCCCGATCTGTTGATGGATGACGGCATCCGTGCCCTGTGGAGCGCGATCGCACCAGAGGCTCGCGGTCCCGGCGTCCACATCCTCACGGGACCGATCCACGTGCGCGGGGCCAAGCCCGGCGATGCGCTCGCCGTCACGATCCTCGACATGACGCCACGGTTGCCGTTCGGCTCGAACTGTGCGGCCAACTGGGGGCTGTTCTACGACGTGTTCGGCAAGGAGCGGATCACGATCTACGGCCTCGATGCCCACGATGGTCCTCCCGGCTCGTTCGGCCCGATCGCTCGACCCGTGTTCGGATTCGACTTCGTCGAGCGTCCGGTCTACGACCTGCCCGGCGTGGTCTCACCCCCCGAGGCCACGCTGCGGCAGCCGTTCTCCCGCGACGTTCGAGTGCCGGTTCGCCCCCACTTCGGTGTGATGGGCGTGGCCCCAGCGGAGCCGGGCAGGTTTTCCTCGATCCCTCCCGGACCGTTCGGGGGCAACGTCGACAACTGGCGACTCGGGCCGGGCGCGACGATGTGTTATCCGGTGTCGATCGAGGGCGCTGGTCTGTACGTCGGCGATCCTCATTTCGCGCAAGGCGATGGCGAGATCTGCGGAACGGCGATCGAGGCGTCGCTCGACGCCACCATCCAGGTCAGGGTGATCGAAGGTCTCGGCATCACCACACCGCTGATGGAGACCGCGAGCCACTGGTACACACACGGCTTCGGTGCCGACCTCGACGAGGCGATGCGCGGAGCCGCAGGGCAGATGCTGTGGTTCCTCCAGACCCACTTCGAGCTGAGCGCCGACGATGCCTATTCGCTCGCCTCGGTCGCCATCGATCTCGGCGTGACCCAAGTGGTCGACGGCACGCTCGGTTGTCATGCCGCCATCGCTCGCTCGATCCTCGCCGGCTGAGCAGAGCCCCCACCTCGCGCCCGTGCCCACCCGTCTCCCCACCGTCCGCTATGGTCTGACCATCAGTCCAACGTCGACCCCTGATCGGGTCGTGACCAGCGAGACGGAGTGGTGTCCATGCCGATCACGAGAATGAACCATGCGGTGCTGTACGTACGCAGTGCAGCGCGCACGCAGCGGTTCTACGCCGACGTCCTGGGGTTCAGCACGGTGATCGAACACCCGGCTGGAGCGTTCGTCTTCATGCGCGCCCCGGCGAGCGACAACCACCACGACATCGCGTTCTTCACGATCGGGGAGGGCGCGGCCGCCAGCGAGGCCGGTGGACGCACCGTCGGCATGTACCACCTGGCGTGGGAGGTACCCACGCTCGAGGAGCTCGCTGCCATGCGCGACAAGCTGCAGGCGATCGGGGCACTCGTCGGCGCGAGCGACCATGGTGCCAACAAGAGCCTGTACGCGAAGGATCCGGATGGACTCGAGTTCGAGGTGATGTGGCTGGTGCCACCTGAGCACTGGGGCGACGCAGAGAACCTCGCGATCATCGAACCGCTCGACCTCGACGCCGAGCGCGCCCGCTTCGCCGCCGTGGGCCTGCGATGAGTCCCACCAGCTTCAACCCCGTCACCCGACAGACCGTGTCGGCCGAGATCCGACAACGACTCGCCGACGCGATCCACACCGGCCAGCTCGCGCCGGGCACACCGCTGCCGGCCGAGCGCGTGCTGTGCCAGGAGTTCGGCGTCGCCCGGACTTCGGTTCGGGAGGCCATCCAGGGACTCGTGATCGCCGGATACCTCGAGCGGCGAGGCAACCGCAGCGTGGTCGCCGAGCAGCTGCCCGACATGAACTTCACCGGTGACGACCGCAAGGCGCTGGTCACCCAACTGTTCGAAGTGCGCCAGGTGATCGAGCCGGCAATCGTCGAGTTCGCCACCAAGCGGGCGACCGAGACCGAACGCGAAGAGATCGCTGCGCTGGCTGCGATCGTCACCAGCGACCTCGAAGAGTTCCGGGTGATCGACCGCACCTTCCACACCGCGCTGGCGCGTGCCTGCGGGAACCCTCTACTGCACGAGGTGCACGCCAAGGCCCTGGCCCAGCTGTTCGGTTCGGGCGAGTTCTCCTCGTTGCTGTACGCCGAGGTGAACCGGGCCGAGGTCCTCGACCTCATCTCGACGTCGACGACCGCACATCAGGCCATCGCCGACGCCGTCGTGCGAGGCCACACCCGCAAGGCGGTTGCCGCAGTGGTGGCGCACCTCGACGATGTCGAACGTCGCATGGTGGAGCGTCTGTTGTGAGCGCGCTCGAGCAGAACGGCCCGAGCGTGAACGGCGAGCGTCTCCACGACCAGTACGTCTACTTCTTCGATGACGACGAGTTCGTCGAAACCGACCGCGACGGCTTTCGCCGCCGGGTGATCATCGGCGACCACCTCGAGTTCTGGTTCTGGCGGATCACAGGCGGCGCCGACGGCTCGGTGCTGCACAAGCACGACTCGAACGAGCAGCTCGGCGTCATCATGCGCGGCACCCTCGACTTCCGCATCGGCGACGCGGAAGATCGCACCCGGCGCGTGCTGAACGCAGGCGACTTCTACTTCGCGCCGGCCACCATCTGGCACGGCGAGAGCCTGTTCATCGGCGACGACGAACTGGACGAGGTGTGGATCCTCGACGTCTTCGCGCCGCCGCGGACCATGCGGGGCGAGCTGCCCGCGCAGAGCAAGCGAGCGGGTGGTGCCACGTGAGCGCCGACTGGAGACTCGCCGTCGACATCGGTGGCACGTTCACCGACGTCGTGCTGTTCGATGCGACGTCGGGCCGGGTGGTCGTCGACAAGACCCTCACCACCCCGAGCGCCCCCCTCGACGGCGTGCGCACCGGCGTCACCCAACTCCTGGCGAAAGCGGGGGTCCGGCCCTCCGACATCACCGCCCCGATCGTGCACGCGACCACGCTGATCACGAACGCGCTCATCGAAGGCAAGATCGGTCGCGCGGGCGTGGTCACGACGTCGGGCTTCGGCGACACCCTGCTCATCCGCAACGAGCATCGCTACGACATGTACGACCTGCAGATCGAGTTCCCGGCCCCGCCGGTGCCACGCGACCGAGTGGTCGAGATCGACGAGCGCACCGACCCCCACGGTCACGCCGTCAGTGTGCCGACCCCCGCGGGCCTCGCCGCGATCACCGACCAGCTCCGTGCCGCACGCGTGGAAGCCGTCGGCATCTGCCTCATCAACTCCTACGCCAATCCGGCCAACGAGCGGATCATCGCCGAGCACCTGCGGAGCGAGCTGGGCGTGCCCGTGTGCATCTCGTCGGACATCTCGCCGCAGATCCGCGAGTACCCACGCATGATCACCACTGCCTGCAACGCAGCGACGATGCCGATCATCGGCCCGTACCTCGACGAGTTGCAGAAGTGGCTCGCCGGCGAGGGGTTCGGAGGGTCGGTGCTGATGATGCTGTCGAACGGCGGCGTCGTGTCCGCCAACGACGCGGCCCGCGCCCCGATCCGGTTGGTCGAGTCAGGCCCTGCGGCGGGCGCGCTCGCCGGCAGCTGGTTCGCGAAGCGTCTCGGCGAGGACCGCCTGCTGTGCTTCGACATGGGCGGCACCACGGCCAAGTCGTGCCTCATCGTCGACGGCGAGCCGGAGCTCACCAACACCTTCGAGGTCGCCCGTGTGTACCGCTTCAAGAAGGGATCGGGATTCCCGGTCTCGGTGCCATCGGTCGATCTGGTCGAGATCGGCGCGGGTGGTGGCAGCCAGGCGCGCATCGACGAGCTCGGGCTGCTGAAGGTGGGGCCGGAGTCGGCGGGTGCTGATCCTGGCCCTGCGTGCTACGGGCGTGGTGGCACCAAGCCGGCCGTCACCGACGCCGACCTCTCCCTCGGGCTGCTCGACGCCTCCTTCTTCCTGGGAGGCGACATGATCCTCGACATGGATGCGTGTGCCGCCGCGCTCACCTCGGTCGCGACGCCGCTCGGTCTCTCTGCCGACGACACCGCGGCCGGCATCCAAGAGCTCGTGAACCAGAACATGGCCGCCGCCTCGCGCATGCACGCCGTGGAGCAGGGAGCCGATCTGCGTGGCATCACCCTGCTCGCATTCGGCGGTGCCGGCCCGGTTCACGCGTGCGGTGTGGCCGAGCTGCTCGAGTCACCCCGGGTCGTGTTCCCGGTGAACGCCAGCGTGCTCTCGGCATTCGGCACCCTCGTCACCCCTGTGCGCATCGATCTGGCGCGCAGCATGGTGCGCAGCCTCGCCTCGGTCGATCTCACCGAGCGCGACACACTGCTGAGCGAGCTCCGCGACGAGGGCCGCCGCGTGCTGGCCGCAGCCGGCGTCGCCCCCGAGGCCATCCGCTTCCGGTACGGCCTCGACGCCCGCTATGAAGGCCAAGGCAACGAGATCACCATCTGGGTGGGCGAGACCAGCGGCGACGAGTGGCCCGCCACCGACGACCAAGTGGTGGAGATGTTCGAGGCCGACTACCGGCGCATCTACGGCCTCACGATTCCGGACGTGGGTGTGGAGGCGGTGACGTGGCGGCTGTCGGCCTTCGCCCCGGCAGCGACGGTCGAACCCACCGCGGTCGTCGGAACCTCGATCGGCGAACCTGTCCGTCATCGGCCCGTCCGCTTCGACCGAGGCACCGCTGCGGTCGCGACGCCGGTGTACCGCCGCACCGACCTCGGCGTCGGTCAACGCATCGAGGGCCCGGCGATCGTCGAAGAGCGCGAGACCACCGCCGTCATCCGCCCGGGCTGGATCGCCTCGGTCCTGCCCGATGGTTCCCTCCTCGCCGAACGACCCACCGGCAAGGGACTCGAAGGAGACACGCGATGACACGCACGTTCGATCCGATCGAGCTCGAGGTGTTGTGGCAGAGCCTCATCGCCACGGTGAACGAACAGGCGCGCGCGCTCCAGCGCGCCGCGTTCTCGCCGATCGTGCGCGAGGCGGGCGACCTGGCGAACGCCGTGTTCGACCGGCGTGGCCGCATGGTGGCGCAGGCTGTCACGGGCACGCCCGGGCACATCAACTCGCTCGCTCGCGCGGCGTCGGCGATCCTCGAGGAGTATCCGACGGACTCGCTCGTCGACGGCGACGTGCTGATCACCAACGACCCGTACAAGACGGCCGGCCAGTTGCTCGACGTGACCGTGCTGTACCCCGTGTTCCGGGGAGGCCGCGTGATCGCGTTCTTCGGATCGACCATCCATCACACCGACGTCGGCGGCTACGGCATCGGGGCCGGGGCGCGCGACGTCTTCGAAGAGGGCATCTGGATCCCGATCGTGCGGCTGATGATCGCCGGCGAACGCAACCACGACGCGTGGAAGTTCATCCTCTCCAACGTGCGCCAACCCGACCACATGGCCGGCGACCTGCACGCTCAGATGGCCAGCGGCGAAGTCGGCGCGCAGCGCCTGCGCGCGCTGTGCGACCGCCACGACCTCGACGACATCGAGGCACTCGCCGACGAGATCATCACCCGTTCCGAGGCGGCCACCCGGGCCAGCATCCGTGAGCTGCCGGCGGGCACCTATCGGGCCAGCGCCGTGCTCGACCTGGCAGACGGCAGCGAGATCGACATCGTGTGCGCGGTGATCGTCGATCCGGTGGCCGGCGAGATCACCGTCGACTACGAGGGCTCCTCGGGCGCCAGCCCGTACGGCATCAACGTGGTGAAGAACTACACCCACGCGTACACCACGTTCACCGTGCGATCGGTGCTGAACCCCGAGCTTCCGAACAACCACGGCAGCCTCGCCCCGATCAAGGTGGAGGCGCCGGTCGGCTCGATCGTGAACGCCGTCTCACCGCAACCGTGCACCGCGCGACACGTCGTGGGCATGTTCCTGCCCAACGCGCTCTTGAAGGCATTGGCTCAGATCAGGCCCGCACAGGCGATGGCCGAAGGCTCCGGAGCGGTCTGGACGATGCAGGTGAGCGGCAACCACGACGACGGTCGACCGTTCATCACGGCGATGTTCACCTACGCAGGCGGCGTCGGTGCCCGTGCCAGCAAGCCGGGCCTGTCGGCGTGTTCGTACCCGACCGGGGTCTCGGCAGTTCCGATCGAGGTGGTGGAGGCGTCTGCCCCGATCCGCTTCCTTCGCAAGGAACTGCGGCGAGGAAGTGGGGGCGATGGGGCGCAAGTGGGCGGTCTCGGTCAGACGATCGAGTTCACGGTCGACACCGAACGGGCGTGGCAGTTGAACGCCGTCACCTCGCGACTCACCCACGCCCCCGAAGGCATCTTCGGGGGCCTCGAGGGTGGCGCGGGGGCATTCACCGTGAACGGCGAACCCGTTCGCACGCAAGCCCGCATCACCCTGCAGCCGGGCGACCACGTGCGCCTCGACCTTCCCGGTGGCGGCGGCTACGGCGCCCCGACATCGAACGTCGCCGATGCGGGCGGAGGATCATGACATGAACGATCCGGGCACCCTCTCGGGAGCGTGGCATCGCTCGGTCGCCGGCGCGGCCGATGCGAGCTTCCTGACGTTCGAGGGTCCGGACGGATCGGTGCGGCAGTGGACGTACGGCGAGTTCGACGTCGTCGTCCGTCGCGTTGCGGCGCATCTGCGCGATCGCGGAGTCGGCCGCGGCGACGCGGTGCACCTCGCCCTCACCAACTCGCCCTCGTTCGTGGCGGTCTGGCTGGCGACGAATGCGCTGGGGGCATGGATCGTGCCCTCGGACCCGATGGGGACAGCGAACGAACTGGCCGGGCACCTTCGGCGTACGTCCCCGATCATCGGGTTCTGCGCCACGGATCGGCGTCCGGTGTACGACGAAGCAGTGTCGGCCTCGGGAGGCCGGACCCACGCGATCACCATCGACGAGGCCGACACCTCGCTCGAGCTGTTCGGCACCGACACGATCGGCACATGGCCGGATGTCGACCCGCTCGATCGTGCTGCGGTGATGTTCACCTCGGGCACCACCGGTGCGCCGAAGGGCGTGGTGATCACCCAGGCAAACTACGCCTTCGCCGGCGTCACGATGGCGAGTGCGGCGGCGCTCACATCGGCACACCGGCAGTTGGTCGTGCTGCCGCTGTTCCATGCCAACGCCCAGTACTACAGCTTCGCGTCAGCGATCGCGGTCGGTGCCTCCGTCGCGTTGATGCACACGTTCTCTGCGAGCGGGTTCGTGGCACAAGCGGCGCGCCATTCGGCCACCCATGCCAGCCTGTTCGCCGCGCCGATCCGCATGATCCTGCAGCGTGGAGCCACCCCGGTTCCTGGCTGTGCCCTCGAACACTGCTGGTACGCGATGAACATCGCCGACGACCAGTACGCGGTGCTGAGCGATCTCCTCGGCTGCTCGCCCCGACAGCTGTACGGCATGACGGAGACCATCCCGGCGGTGCTCACCGATCGGCCCGACGATCCGGTGCCGAGCTCGATGGGCTTCGTCACACGGAGCTGCTTGGTCGACGTCCAAGCGGCGGACGGTCGATCGGTCGAGCCGGGAGAGATCGGCGAGATCGTGGTGGGAGGGGCGCCCGGCACCACGCTGTTCCTCGAGTACCTCGACGACCCGGCCACCACCGCAGCGTCGTTCCGCGACGGCTGGTTCCTCACCGGCGACCGAGCCGAGCGCGACGCCCTCGGTCGCTTCACCTTCGCCGGCCGCCGCGCCGACGTGCTGAAGGTGGCGGGCGAGAACGTGTCGACCGTGGAGGTGGAGCAGGTGCTGTCCTCCCACCCACAGGTGCTCGAAGCCGCCGTGGTCGGCCGCAGCGATGCCATCCGCGACGAGGTTCCTGTTGCGTTCGTGGTGGCCACCGACCCGGCGAACCCACCGTCGCTCGACGAGCTGACGGCATGGTGCAACGACCGTCTCACCAAGGCAAAGCGACCGCGCGACATCGAGTTCGTGGACGAACTTCCTCGCACCAGCGTCGGCAAGATCCGCAAGTTCTTGCTGCGCGATCCAGCTGCAGAGTCTGCCGCACCGTCTTCGCCATCACCGTCTTCGCCATCACCGCAACGCGAGACCGCAGGGAGGTCACCTTCATGAGCATCCTCACCAACGACCTGCTCACGTCGTTCGACGCGAGCACCACCGACCACGCGACGGCCGTCACGCTGCCCCCGGAGATCTACACCTCCGAAGAGTTCCTCGCCTTCGAGCGTGACGCGGTCTTCGCCTCGCAATGGCAATGCGTCGGGGTGGCCAGTCGGATTCCCGAGCCGGGCGACTACTTCACCACCACCACGGGCAACGGCGAACCGATCATCGTGTCGCGGGCCAAGGATGGTCGGGTGCATGCGTTCTCGTCGATCTGCCAGCACCGGGGCATGCAGGTGGTGGACGATGACGGCCACTGCACCAAGTTCACCTGCCCCTACCACCTGTGGAGCTACGACCTCACCGGCCGTCTGCTGGGTGCGCCGGCGATGGAACGCACGGAGGGCTTCGACAAGAAGGACTTCCCCTTGCCGGCGCTCGCCGTCGAGGTGTGGCAGGGCTTCGTCTTCGTGCACCACGACCCCGACGCCGAACCATTGGCGCCCACGCTCGCCACCTATGCGCCCTACCTCGAGCACTACGACCTCGAGCACGCGGTGTGCCCTGGCACCTTCACGCTCACCGACCTTCCGTGGAACTGGAAGGTGATGTTCGAGAACTTCAACGACGGCTACCACGCCAACAAGCTGCACCACACGATCCAGGACTTCTGCCCGAGCGAGTTGGCGGCCTTTCCCGTCGATTGGGCGCCGGGCTCGAACGTGATCTTCCGCACCAACGGCTACACGCACATCGACGGCGGCTTCAACGCCACCACGAAGGCACTGCTGCCCGTGTTCCCACAGCTCACCGAGCAGGAGCGCACGCGCTCCACCTTCGCGCTCATGCCTCCCACGTTGTGCTTCGGCACGGCGCCCGATCAAGCGTTCTTCTTCATCGTGCGACCCAAGACCGCCGGCACCATCGATGTCGAGATCGGCTACCTGTTCCACCCGTCGGCCCTCGAGCACCCGATGTTCGACCACTTGTTCTCGATGAGCGATGCAGGCGTGCAGGTCTTCGTGAAGCAGGACCAGGACGCGACCACCAAGGTGCAACGCGGCATGAACAGCCGCTACGCCGCTCGCGGCCGCTACTCGTGGCAGGAGGAGAGCCACGTGCAGTTCAACAAGTGGCTGGTGAAGCACTACCGGAAGGCGTGGCCGGCCGCGTGACGATCGCGCCGGGGCAGGCGCCCCCTCCCGTGTCGGCGATCGCCGACGTGCTCGCCCTGTGGGGGCTCGACGGCTGGCTCACGCCACCGCTGCTTCCCGTGGTGGCCGCGCCTGCGTCGATCTCCGGCCGCGCGCTGACGGTGCAGTTGGTCCACGGCGACTCCGGACCCGGACTGAGCCCGATCTACGACGTGTTGTCCCACGATCTCAGCGGTCGGGTGGTGGTGCTCGCTGGCGCCCGAGCTGTGCCGGGTGCCGTGTTCGGTGAGATCCTGGCCGGTGCCGCCCGCCAACAAGGCGCGACCGCAGTCCTGGTGGACGGCTGGGTGCGCGACCGCGCCGACATGACTGCCATCGGCCTGCCGGTGCTCGCCGCCGGTGAGCGGTTGGTGGGGCCCAACGGCGCCGCCCATCTGATGTCGGTGGGCGAACCGGTCTCGGTGGATGGCGTCGCCATCCACACCGACGACGTGATCGTGATCGATCCAGCGGGATGCGTCCGCGTCCCTGCCGACCTCGCCGATCAGGTGCTCGATGCTGCAGCGCGATACGCCTCAGCCGAGATGCTCGTCGCCCGCGCGCTCGCATCGGGCGAGCCGCTCGTCGACGCCTATCGCCACAAGCGAGCCCTGCTCGCCGAGATCGCCGTGCCGGCCGGGCACCACGAGTCGCGGAGGTAGCACCAGGGGCACGGGAGGGACCCCAGACAGAGCTCCGTCGAGAGCAGCACCACACAGATCAACGACCTACTCACACCCGAGCACACGACACACCACGAACGTGGGGGAGAACCATGAGGAAAACGCACATCGCACTGGCGGCAGTCGCCGCCCTGAGCCTCATCGCCGCATCATGCGGCGACGACGACACCGAAAGCGTCGCCACAGATCCGGCGGCGACCTCGGAGGTCACCGAAGCGGCGCCCGAGACGGCGCCCGAGACCACCGCAGAAGCCGCGCCCGAGACGACGGAAGCCGCACCGGAGACCACGGAAGCCGCGGCCGCTGCAGTCGACCTCGACACCAACGGAGACGGCGAGGTGTTGTTCGGCGTCGCCGCGGCGGGCCCTCGTGACGACGGCGCGTACTACCAGGCGCTCGTCGATCAGACGATCGCCGTCTCGGAGGAGAACGGGTTCGCCGAGCCGATCGTCGTCGACAACATCACGACCGAAGATGCCGCGACCGAGCTCAAGAACCTCGCCGATCAAGGCGTCGACGTGATCCTGGTGGGAGCCAGCGAGATCGCCGATCCGTTGGTCGATCTCATCGCCGAGTACCCCGACATCTTCTGGTACTGCAACTGTGGCGCCGGCTACCCGGGCGACCCGGGCTTGGCCCAGAGCCAGGATGACTCGTCGGAGATCAGCTACACCGCGGGCTACGCCACCGGTCTGCTGCTCGAGGATTCGGGCGGCGACAGCGTGGCCTTCATCGGATGCTGCGACCTCAACTTCGAGAAGGAGGCGTACCTCGCCTACGAGTTGGGTCTCAAGGCAGTCGACCCCGCCTACACGATGACCTACATCCCCACCGGTGCCTTCCCGTTCGACTTCGACAACACCGCTGGTGCGACCGAGGCGTTGAACGGCGCGATCGCCAACGGTGCAGACGCCGTGTACCCCTACCTGGGCGGCGCCCACGAACCGCTGGTGAAGCTGGCCAACGAGGCGGACATCATCACGATGTCGGCCGGCTCGTCGGACGCGTGCGCCCGCGACGATCTCGACTACCAGATCCAGGTGAAGTTCGACGGCGGCGACTACCTCGCGGCAAACCTGGTCGGCATCCTGGACGGAACGTTCAAGGAAGGCGACGTCCGGGTCTTCAAGGTCGGTGTCGATCCCGAACCCGGTGCCGACATCTGCGACGCGACCACGGAGCAGCAGGCGGCCATGGACGACGTGTACGCCAGCATCGCCGCCGGCGACTTCGCTGCCGACTTCGGGGCGATCAAGGGCCAGGCGTACTCGGGCGGCTGAGGTCTTGAACCTACCAACGTCGCGTCGTCACGACGTGGACGCATCGGTTGTGGGGGCGAACGCCACGGCGTTCGCCCCTGCGGTCGGGTTGTCCGCGGTGTCCAAGCACTACGGGCCGGTCCGCGCCTGCGACGCGGTCGATCTGCAATTGCTGCCTGGCGAGGTGCATGGCATCCTCGGCGAGAACGGCGCCGGCAAGTCGACGCTCATGAAGATCCTCATCGGGCTGGTGCAACCCGACAGCGGAACGATCACCCTCGGCGGCCGTGAGGTCGTCATCCACGACCCTCAGACAGCGGCCGCGCTCGGCATCGGCATGGTGCACCAGCACCTCAGCCTCGTCGAGGCACTCACGGTCTGGGAGAACGTCCTCCTCGGCGACGCATCGACGTTCGACCGGAGCGCCGCCCGCCGTCAGGTGATGGAGACAGCGGATCACTACGGGCTCGCGATCGACCCCGATCGTCGTGTCGGTGAACTGTCCGCCGGACTGCGCCAGCGGGTGGAGCTGATCAAGTGCCTCCGCCGAGATCCCAAGATCCTGATCCTCGACGAACCCACGTCGGTGCTCACACCGGCCGAGAGCGATCAGCTGTTCACGACCTTGCGAGACGTCGTGGCCGCCGAGCAGCGGGCTGTCGCGCTCGTGAGCCACAAGCTCGCCGAGATCCTGCACGCCACCGACACCGTGACGATCATGCGCCAGGGTCGCGTGGTGGAGCGGACGCGCACCTCCTCCGCCTCTGCGGCCTCCCTGGCGCGAGCCATGGTCGGACGCGACGTGTCGCTCCGTGCCAGCGCGGCCGCGCTCGGCGCCACCGCATTGGTTGCCGCCGACCGCGTCGAGGCGTCGACGACCGCCGGATCGGCCTTTCCCGACGATCGACCCATCGTGCTCCGCATCCAGGGCGCCCGGGTCGTCCGTGATGGCGTCGCTCTCCTCGACGACCTCGATCTGCACGTACGAGCGGGTGAGATCGTCGGCGTGGCCGGGGTGGAGGGCAACGGCCAGCGCGAGCTGGGCGACCTGCTCTCGAGCCTCGTCACCCTCGATGCCGGCTCGGTGTCGGTGAACGGTCGCTCTGCCCGTACCGGTCGTGCCGGATCGATGGTCCGACTCGGGATCGGAGTCATTCCCGAGGACCGTCATGATTCGGGGTGTGTCCTCGACCTCTCCGTGGCCGAGAACCTGATGCTCGACCAAATGGGTTCGATCGCCAGGTTCGGCCTCGTCGACCGTACCGCGATGCGCCGTCGCGCCACTGCGTTGATGCACGAGTTCGACATCCAGGCTGCCGGCCCCGACGCGCCGTTCGGCAGCCTGTCGGGCGGCAACCAGCAACGCGTCGTGTTGGCCCGCGAGCTCGGACAGCACCCCACCGTGCTCGTGGCCGCACAACCCACGCGAGGCCTCGATGTGGGTGCGATCGAGTACATGACCGGCCGACTTCGTGCCGCGGCAGACGCCGGGATCGCGGTGTTGTTGATCTCGACGGAGCTGGAGGAGATCCTCGAACTGTCGGACCGCATCGTCGTACTGTCTCGCGGTCGGGTGATCGGCGAACTCGAGCGCGGCGAGGCGACCTCGGAGCGCCTCGGCCTGCTGCTCGGCGGCGTCGCCATCGCTTCCAGCACGACAAGCACGACCGGCACATCCCCCACGGAGCCCGACGATGACCACACCTGAGCCCGTCGACGCCGGTGTCGGCACGACGACTCCCGCTGGACATCGGACCACGAAACTGGTCGGCCTGTACCTCGTCGCGGTCGCGATCGCACTCTCGACTTCGGCGGGACTGATCGCGATCACCGGCGGACCATGGCGCAAGGTGTTCACGGCGCTGATCGACGGCAGCCTGCGCAATCCCGGCCGGTGGGGCGACACCCTCGCCGAGGCGGCGCCACTGCTGATCGTCGCTCTCGGGGCGATCATCGCCACGCGCGCCGGGCTGGTGAACATCGGCCAGGAGGGTCAGCTCGCTGTCGGCGCGGCTGCGGCTGCCTACGTGGCCACGAACGGTTCCGGACCGCTCGTCCTCGTCGGTGCGCTGCTGGCGGGGATCGCCGGCGGGGCCATGTGGGCCGGCATCGCCGCATTGTTCAAGTACTGGCGCAAGGTGCCCGAGGTGATCTCCACCTTGCTGCTGGTGTTCATCGCCTCGCAGGGCACCGGATACCTGTTGACACGGACGTTCTTGTTGCTCGACGACGACCCGAACAAGCCCAATCGCGTGCAGACGAGCGCACAGGTGGACGCCGCCACGCGGGTCGGCAAGATCCACATGTTCGGCAACGAGTTCCCCTGGACGGTGCCGGCCGCGCTGGCGCTCGCGATCGTGGTCACGGTGATGCTCAGCAGATCGATCTGGGGCTTTCGGTTGACGGTGCTCGGCCGCAACGCACGCACGGCGCAACGAATCGGCGTGCCGGTGGTGATCGCCGGTGCATCGGCACTGGCGATGAGCGGGGCATTCGCCGGGCTCGCCGGCGTTTCGATGCTCGCGGCCGGATCGGCGAACTACCGCTACACGCCCGGCTTCGCCAACAACGTCGGGTGGGAGGGCCTGCTCGTGGCGCTGGTCGCCAGGAACCGACCCCTCGCTTGCATCCCTGTGGCACTGGTGTTCGCGATGCTTCGCACCGGCTCTGGTTTCTTGGCCGCCACGGGGGTCGAACGCTCGATCGTCGACGTCGTTCGGTCACTGCTCGTGCTCGCCCTGTTGGTACCGCCCGCGGTCTCAGCGATCCAACGAAGGCGCGCCGTTCCACCTCCTGCACCGGTGTCGACCGACGAGCCGATCGTGACGGTGGCACGATGATCGGGCTGATCGCCGGCATCACGACCGTCCTCGGTGATGTGCTGACAGCCGATGCGATGTACGAATCGGCGATGCGATTCGCGATCGTGCTCGCGTTCGCCGCCGTCGGGGAGTGGGTGGCCGAGAAGGCGGGCACGCTCAACATCTCGATCGAGGCGATGATGATCGGTGGGGCGTACACGGCAGCCGTCACATGGGGTGCCGTCGACGTGGTGCCGATCGCCCTCCTGGCCGGTGTGCTCGCCGGCGTCGTCGTGGCGCTCGCCCAAGCACATCTCAGCCATCAGTTGACCATCGACCAGTTCGTGGTGGGTCTCACGCTCAACCTGTTCGTGTTGGGCCTCGCGCTGTTCCTCGACAGCAAGTGGGAAGCGGTGACGTCGGTCGTGAAGCCCACCGAGGTGCCGTTGCTGCACGACATCCCGGTGGTCGGCCAGGCGTTGTTCGGGCAGCCATGGCCGATGTACCTGATCGCGCTCGTCGTGCCGATCGCGTGGTGGCTCGTGTTCCGCACCCGCTGGGGTCTCGAGGTTCGGTCGGTGGGCGACAACCCGCAGTCGGCCGACGTCTCGGGCATTCACGTGAATCGCCGCCGCCGCGAAGCCATCATGGTGGCCGGCGCCTGTGCGGGCCTCGGGGGTGGCGTGCTCGTCCTCGGGCAGATCTCGATCGCCGGATACGAGTCGGGCCACGTCGGCTTGAAGGGCATCATCGCCATCGCCGCGGTGATCTTCGGCGGCTGGACCTTGAGAGGCACGCTCATGGGGTGCTTGCTGTTCGGCTACTTCTTCGCGCTGCAACAGACGCTGCCATCGCTCGGCCACCGGATCAACGCCCAATTCTCGGCCAGCTTGCCCTACCTCGTCGCGCTCGTGGTGACCGCGGTCTTCGCGACGCGGACTCGACAGCCACGGGCGCTCGCTCAGCCGTTCGTCCGCGGCCTCACCTGACACGAGAAGGATCACAGGAGCCCACGTGAAAGCCTTGCTGTACCGCCACCCCGGAGGACCCGACGTGTTGGAGTACGTCGATGTCGACGACCCCACGCCGGGCACACACGACGTGATCGTGCAGGTGGCGACAACGAGCCTCAACCACCTCGACGTGGTGCAGCGCAACGGCTGGTTCGCGATGCCCGGCTTCACGCTGCCGCACATCGCCGGCATGGACGTGGTGGGCACCGTCGTCGAGGTCGGATCGGAGGTGACGGGCGTGTCGATCGGTGACCGTGTGGTGGTCGATCCGTCGTTGTCGGAAGTGGATGCCGGCTCCCAGCTCGCCGGCATGGGCGACCTCTACGGCGACCTCGGAGTGATCGGCGCCACGGTGGCCGGTGGCTATGCCGAACGGTGCCTCGCCCCGGCGACGCACGTGCACCGCATTCCCGACTCGATGTCGTGGCATCACGCGGCCTGCTTCCCCACGGCGTGGCTCACCGCATGGCACGCGCTGTTCCCTGTGGGACGACTCGTCGCCGGCGAGACGATGATGGTGCACGCGGCCGGCAGCGGTGTGTCGATGGCGGCGATCCAACTGGCCAAGCACGCCGGTGCCCGGGTGCTCGCCACGGCGGGCACCGACGACAAGTGCGAGAAGGCACTGGCGCTCGGCGCCGACGCGGCCTGCAACAACCGCACGACCGACGTAGCCGGCTTCGCCCGCGAGCACACCGCGGGCGCCGGTGTCGACATGGTGTTCGATCACGTGGGTCCGGCACTGTGGGCGCAGTCGATGTTCGCCCTCGGCGTGCGCGGGCGGCTGGTGAACTGCGGCAACACCACCGGCGACACGGCCACCATCCCGTCGCTCGGGTTCATGTTCCACATGGGCATCCAGATCCTCGGCTCCGACCCGTACCGGTACGAGGAGTTCGGTGAGGCATGGTCGGTGTACACATCTTCAGGACCACGAGGTGGATTCCTGGCACCGGTCGACAGCGTGTTCGCACTGGCCGACGGCGCCGAGGCACAGCAGAAGATGGAACGGTCCGACTTCTTCGGCAAGATCCTGCTCGAGCCGTGACGCACTGATGGCGACCGATTCGCCGTACCCGGAGCTGAAGAAGACCCACACGATGGCCCACCGGGGCCGGCCGTGGCGCGACTACAAGCCGCCGCCGTCAGGTCCGGTGTGGGCGGTCATCCAGGGTGTCGGTTCGTACTGGATGCTGGTGGCCGCGATCGAGCTCGGTGTCTTCGACGCGATCGAACGACTCGGTCCGTCACCGGTGGGCCCACTCGCCGACAACCTGTCGGTGTCGACCGTGCACCTGCAGCACCTGTGCGACGCGATGGTGTCGTTCGGGTTCCTCGACCAGGTCGCCGAGGTCTACGAGCTCACCGAGACCGCCGAGCGCTACCTGTGCACCAACGGTCCGGCGTCGATGGCCGCCCTCGTGCGTGTGGCGCCCGGACCGCTCGCGAACTGGGAGCACCTCGCCGACACGATCCGCACGGGCGTGGTCACCCAGCCGATCGACGACATCCCCGAAGCGTTCTACGGACCCCTCGTCCAGGCCACCTTCCCCACCCAGCTGCGCGCCGCCACTCGTCTCGGCCTGCGACTCGGCTGGGCCCGCCGCCCGGGCCTGCGCGTGCTCGACCTCGGCGCCGGCCGCGCACCGTGGGCGATCGCAATCCTCGAGCAGTCGCCCGGCAGCACGGCCGTCGTGAACGACCTGCCGGGTGTGATCGATCTGGCCGTGCACACGGTCGCCGAACGTGGCCTCGCCGATCGGGTGCGGTTCCGCGAGGGCGACTTCCACGACATCGAGATCGACGCCGGCTCGTACGACGTGGTGGTGCTCGGCCACGTCTGCCGCACGGAGGGCGACGAACGGTCGCGGTCGCTGCTCGCCAGGGCGTTCGCTGCGCTTGCGCCGGGCGGCACGGTGCTGATCGCCGACTACTTCGCCGACAACGACCGCAAGTTCAACCCGTTCGGGGTGCAGATGGGCCTCACCATGCTCGCCAACACCGCCCGGGGCGGGATGCTCACCAACGCCCAGGTCACCGGCTGGTTGCGCGACACCGGATTCGCCGGCATCCGCATGATCGAGCCAATCGGCTTCAACTTCGTCTACGTCGCCGACCGACCGTCGACCCCTTCCACCCTCTCGACAGGAGACAGCGCATGAGCGAGCAGGCACCCGAACACGTCGACGTCATCGTCGACGCCTGGCAGGTCGTCACGATGAACGCCGACCGCGACATCATCCGCCAGGGTGCGGTCGCCGTGCGCGGCTCGACGATCGTCGCCGTCGGCAAGGCGAGCGAGATCCACCAGCGCTACACCGCCGACCGCGTGCTCGGCGGCGACCGGTTCGTCCTCACGCCCGGGATGGTGAACACCCACATCCACATCACCGGCGAGCCGCTCACCCGCGGGTACGTCCCCGACGACACGCCGTTCGTCGAGAACGTGTTCGAATGGCTGTGCCCGCTGTACTCGGTGTTCGATGCTGCCGAGGAGCGCGTGTCGGGTCAGCTGGCGGCAGTCGAGATGCTCCGCTCGGGCACCACCACCTTCCTCGAGGCGGGCACGATCCGCTTCCTCGACGAGGTGGTGGACGGGCTCGTCGAGGTGGGCATCCGCGGGCGCGTCGGACGCTGGGTGTGGGACCTGCCACCGGAGCCGAGCGTGTACCGCCAGAGCACCGATGCCGCGATCGCACACCTCGAGCACCAGCTCGACGTGCACGCCTCGCACGCCGACGGTCGCATCGGGGCGTGGAGCATCCTGGTCGGTCACACCACCTGCAGCGACCCGCTGTGGAAGGCCGCCAAAGCGCTGAGCGACGAGCGGGGTGTGGGCATGAGCTTCCACATGTCGCCGGCACAGCTCGATCCCGACGGCTTCATCGCCGAGTTCGGCCAGCGCCCGATGGTGCACCTCGCCGAGCTCGGGGTGCTCGACCGGAACGTGGCGATGACTCACGTGGTGCGCATCGACGACGCCGAGCTCGCGCTCATCGCCGAGTCGGGCGCCAGCGTGGCGCACTGCCCCACCACGGCGCTGAAGGTCGCCTACGGCGTGACCCAGGTGGGCAAGTTCCCCGAGATGGTGCAGCGCGGTGTGAACGTGAGCATCGGCACCGATGGCAACAACGCCTCGAACTACTCCGACCTCATGCGCGCCACCTACCTCGTGGCGGGCCTGTTCAAGGACGCCCGCATGGACGCCCAGATGTTCCCGGCCGAGAAGGCGTACGAGATGGCCACCCTCGGCGGGGCGCGCACGATGTTGATGGAGGACGAGATCGGTGCCCTGCTGCCCGGCATGAAGGCCGATCTCGTGCTGCACGACACCGACCGGCCCGAGTGGCGCCCGCTGTTGAACGTGATGAACCAGCTGGTGTGGTCGGCCGACGGTCGCGGCGTGCACACCGTGCTCGTCGACGGCAAGGTCGTCGTGGCCGACGGGCACTGCACCACCATCGACGAGGAGCGCATGTGGGCCGAGGCCCAGCGCATGGGCGAGTCGATCACCGCCCGCAGCGGCCTGCCCGACAAGGCGAAGTTCCCGACGTGGTGACGCCCGGCTGGTGAGCTGGCGCTGATTCGTCAGCCGGCGTCGGCCGGATTCACGTTGCGTCCCGGCGCGACCACGGCGTCGATGAGTTCACGCGCGCCGGAGGGCAACGCGAGCGGCTCGAGGCTCACCAACTGATCGAGCTGCTCGAGGGTCCGCGGTCCGATAATCGCTGCGGTCACCGAGGGATCGTCGAGCACGAAGGCGAGCGCCATCTGCGTCAATGACATCCCCATCTCGACAGCGATCCCCTGCAATGCGTCGACCTTGGCCCGCTTCTCGTCGCGGATCTCGACATCTCGGTGGTCGAAGTGCTCGGGCTGGCGCTCAGCCCGCGAGGAGGGGTCCGTGTCGGATCGCTGATACTTGCCGGTCAGCCAGCCCCCGTTCAGCGGTGCCCACACGATCGCGCCGACGTTCCACCGCTTCAGGGTGGGCAGCACCTCGGTCTCGATCTCGCGGGCCAGCATCGAGTACGGCGGCTGCTCGCTGGTGGGCAGCACCCACCCTCGATCGCCGGCGAGCCGATACATCTCGTCGAGCTGGTTCGAGGTGAAGGTCGAGGTGCCGACGGCGCCGACCTTGCCCGATGCGACCAGCCGATCGAACGCCTCGAGCGTCTCTTCGATCGGCGTCGATGGGTCGGGTCGGTGCATCTGGTACAGGTCGATGTGGTCGACCTGCAGCCGCCGCAAGCTGTCGTCGCAGGCCTGCTCGATCCATCGCCGCGACAGGCCGGAGCGAGCCGTGTCGCCACCCATCGGGTTGCCCACCTTGGTGGCCAGCACCACCCGGTCGCGCCGACCCACCAGCGCCGCACCCAGGATCTCCTCGCTGGCGCCGTCGTCGTACATGTCGGCGGTGTCGACGAGCGTGATGCCGGCGTCGATCGCCCGGTGCACCATCCGGTGGCACTCGGCCACGTCGGTGTTGCCCCACCGTCCGAACATCATCGCTCCCAGGGCCAGTTCGCTCACCCTCAGTCCGCTGTGACCGAGGGTTCTCACACCGATGGTCACGACGCCTCAGACCATCCCGGCTTGCCGTTGGAACACCAGGCTGTCCCAGTAGTCGATGCGCTTCGCGATCAGACCGTCGCGTACCACGAACCGCATCACACCGCGAACGGCGACATCGCGATCGTTGACGTGGGAGTGCAGCGTGTACGCCGCGACCACGCGGTCGCCGTCGGCGATCACGTCTTCCACCTCGTAGCGGAGCTGCGGCATCGAGGCCAGGAAGTTCGGCACACGGCGCGAGTACTCCTCCTTGCCCTCGCATCCGGTGCCGAGGGCGGCCGTGTGCTCGTTCACAAAGTCGTCGGTGACGTGTGCGACCACGCGCGCCGGCTCACCTGTGGCGAACGCGGCGAGGTACGACGTGCAGACCTCGCTGGGCGTCACGACCCCCAGACCTCCTGCACCTTCTCGTAGACGCCCTGATCGAAGGAGAACTCGATCATGTTGCCGTCGGGATCGGTGAGAGCACAGATGTAGCCGATCGGGTCGGGCATCAGCGTGGGCGGCCACGACAGGCAACCGGCGGCCTTGCCCTTGGCGGCGATCGCGTCGACGTCGGCCTTGGCGGGCATCTCCATGCCGATGTGGGCGAACGGGGCCATGATCGGCTGCTGGCCCTTGTCCTGGTCCTTGAAGAAGCTGACCAGCACGAGGATAAACGGCGTGTCGACCATGTCGGGATGGCCGAGCCAGGCGCCGTAGCCATCGGCGTCTTCTCGACGATCGAGCAGACGCAATGGAGTGAACTCCTCGTACCACCTGATGCTCGCATCGATGTCGGTCGACGGCAGCGCGATGTGGGTCCACCGGACGGTCGTCGGGCGCCGCGAGTGCGTCTCGACGAGCGGGCCCTCGTGCGGCACACCGGTGTACACCCCTTCGGGGAGGCCGGGCTGAGGTTGGTCCATGTCACTCACTCGTGTTGCCCTTCGGATTCACGGGTTGCTCGCCCGCCCTTGGTCCCACTGACCGCTGTCGTCCCGACAGGGCACCGGTGGTCGGTGTCGTTCGCACGCTAGCACGCCCGTCCGGGTTGGACTGATGGTCTGACCAAGGCGGAACGTGGCCTAGTCTCTACCCGTGCGCTTGGAGGAGATGGTCCCGCCGACTGCGGGCTTCCTCGCGGAGCGACTCGAGATCGACGGTCACGCAGCGACCGTCGCGCACCACGTGCCGACCAGCGATCACCACGTGTTCGACGGAGCGTCCGTCGGATGCCCACACCATCTGGCGGACCGGATCGGTCCCGCGCGGCGTGAACTGTGGGCCACGTGTGGAGTGCACGACGAGATCGGCCTGCTTGCCCACCTCGATCGAACCGATGCTGTGCCCCTTTCCGATCGCTCGCGCGCCGCGGATGGTTGCCAGTGCGAGCGCATCATCCGCGGTCACCGCGAACGGATCGCTGGCGCAGTCGCGGATCACACCCACGAGCAGCGCAGCGGCCCGGAGCACATCGACGGCGTCGCCGGCGTTCTCGGCATCACAGCCCACCGCCAGTCGCCCACCGCGAGCCATGAACTCACCGTGGCGCTGGTTCATCACGAAGCCCTGCGCCAGCCGCAGGTAGGCCCACGGGCACGAGGCGATCGCGACGTCGTGCTCGAGCGCGAGGTCGAGCTCGCCCTGGTCGAGATGCACGGCGTGAGCCAGCAGCACATGTCGGCCCAGGACGCCCAACGCGGCCAGGTGATCCAACGGACGTCTGCCGGTTCGGGCCAGATAGCTCGTTGCGTCGCCCGAGTGAGGCGAGATGTGGAACGTGATACCGACCCCACGGCGGCGGGCGAGCTGGCTCGCCCCGACGGCCAGTTCGTCGCTCATCAGGTCGTGACCGACGAGCGTCACCCAGCCCTCCACCAGACCACCGGCGGGCATCGCATCGAGCTGCGCCGACTGACGGGCGAGCACCTCGTCCACCGGCGCACCGAACGGAACTCCCTCGGCATCCCAGCCCCACTGACCGAGTGTGGCCCGCATCCCGACCGCAGTGATGCCGGCAGCGACACGCTCGGGGTGCGCAACCGTGCCTGCCTCGACGGTACAGGTGATGCCGTTGGTGACCGCTGCGATCGAACCGAGCATGGCCGACAGTTCGTCGTCGTCGGCCGTGTGAGCGGCGTGCACCGGCACCGCCCAGCCGAAGATGGCCTCCTGCGAATCGATCGCGTCGGGGATGCACGACTGGATCAATCGGTCACCCGTGAGGTGCTGGTGTGCGTTCACGTAACCAGGCGTCACGATGCCGGTGCCGTCGCCGATCACCTCGGCCGTCGGATGCTCACGGCGCAGCGCGGCGAATGCAGCGACGGCCACGATTCGATCGCCGGTGATGGCGACCGCTCCATCCGACACCACCGTTCGCGCGTCGTTCATCGTCACGACATCGGCACCACGCACGATGTACTGAACCCGAGCAGCCACCGCCGCCCGTTCGTCGCCTTCGTCATCTGTCGCCGGAACCGTCACCCCGAAAGGTTGCCACACCATGCCCGTGCCCGCCCCTGACACGCCCGCCCTTGAGATCTCGCCCGGATCCCACACGTCGACGTTCTGCCAGAACCTCGCGTTGCGCAACGCGTGGTACGCCGTGGCCAGGGTGGCCGACGTGACCGTGAACCCGTTGGCCGTCACCCTCCTCGGCACGAAGGTCGTGCTCTATCGATCGGCGGCGGGGGACGTCATCGCCGCACCCGATCGCTGCCCACACCGCGAGGCACCACTCAGCACGGGCACCGTGAAGAGCGGGTGTCTCGTCTGTCCGTATCACGGCTGGACGTTCGGCAACGATGGCGTCTGCGTCGCGGTGCCATCGGCGAGCGAAGACGTGCCGCCCCCGCCGCGCGCGCGTCTGTCCACGTTCGACGTGCGCGAGCAGTACGGCCTCGTCTGGCTGTGCCTCGGCACACCTGCCCACGACCTGCCCGTCATCACCCAGGACAGCGACCCCGCGTTCCGTCGGCTCAACACGCCGGTCGAGGTGTGGCGCACGTGCGCGGCGCGGATGACCGACAACTTCCTCGACTTCTCCCACTTCCCGTGGGTGCATCTCGGCACCTTCGGCATCGCCCAGGACACGCGCATCCCTCGGCTCGACATGCGCGATCTCGATCACGGGTGGCACGGCTACACGTACGAGGTCACGGCCAACAACACCACTGGCGGCACCGCCGTCAGCGGCCAGACGGGCGATGTGGTCGAACGCAAGATGAGCACGGGCTTTCACCTCCCGTTCGACGTGAGGAGCACGATCGCCTACCACACCGGCCTCGAACACATCCTGTTGCTGCTGGCAACCCCCATCGACGACGTCACGTCGTACTTCACCTTCGTCGTGTGGCGCAACGACGACTTCACGGTGCCGTCCGACGAGGTGCTGCGCTTCGACATGGCGATCGGTGCCGAGGACAAGGTGATGCTCGAACGAGTGCCCGGGGTGATGCCACTCGATCAGACAGCCCTGGTCAGCGTGCAGGCCGACAAGTGCAGCGTCGAGTGGCGTCGAAAGCTCGTGGATCTGATGCGTGGAAGCTGACCGGAGGCGACCAGACTGACACCCATGCGGTTGCTGGCCACCGACCTCGACGGCACCCTGCTCGGGCGCGACGGACAGGTGTCCGACCGAAACGCCGACGCGCTGCAAGCGGCACGTGACGCGGGTTGGTACGTGGTGCTCGCCACCGGGCGCCCGCCGTTCATGGTCGACATGCTCATGCCTCAGCTCGGCCACGCGGTCACACACGGCGTGATGGCCAACGGCTCGGTGGTCGCCACACTGCCCGATCAGCACGTCCTGCGGTCGGTGCGGTTCGAGATCGGGCTGGCGACCGGCGTGGTGGAACGGCTGCGCACCATCGATGCGCGGTACCGCTTCGCTCTGGCCACCGACGCAGGCTTTGCGCACGAGGCCGGCTTCGCCGAACGGATGCCGGCGCCCACGCCCACACCCCCCACCCTCGACGTCCTCGAGTCAGCGGCGGGAGCCGTCGAGGCCGTCAAGCTGATGGTGTTCCACGATCACTACGGCGCGCACGAGCTCCTGGCACTCCTACCGACGATCCTCGGCCACGACGTCTCGGTCACCCACATGGGCGCCGACTGCGTCGAGGTGGGCGTGGCCGGCATCGACAAGGCCACCGGGCTCGCGTACCTGTGCGAGCAGTTGGGTGTGGCGGCGGCCGACGTGGTGGCCTTCGGCGACGAGTTCAACGATCACGAGATGCTGCAGTGGGCGGGCCACGCTGTGGCGATGGCGAACGCCCATTCCGCCACCCGCGACCTCGCCGACGAGGTGACACTCAGCAACCTCGACGACGGGGTGGCTGTCGTGATCGAACGGCTCCTCAGCGACGGCGTGGAGGCCTGACCGTGCAGCGCCGACACCGGGTGGTCGTGATCGGCGCCGGGTTCGGCGGCCTGGCCGTGGTGAAGGGTCTGCGCCACGAGCCGGTCGACGTGGTGCTGATCGACGCCCACAACTTCCACACGTTCCAGCCGTTGCTGTACCAGGTGGCGACTGCAGGTCTCGACGTCGATGACATCGCCTACGCGGTGCGCGGCATCTTCCGCACACAGCGCAACGTGACCGTGCGCATGGCTCGGGTGACCGGCGTGGATACCCCGGCGCGGCTGGTGTACACCGACGCGGGTGCACCGATCGAGTACGACACCCTGGTGATGGCTGTCGGCGCGGTCACCACGTCGTTCGGCGTGCCGGGAGTGGACGAGCACGCGTTCCCTCTGAAGTCGGCCGCCGACGCCGTTGCGCTGCGACAGCACGTGATCGGCCGGTTCGAAGCCGCGGCGACCGATCCGTCGCTCGTCGCCCGGGGCGCGCTCGACGTCGTGGTGTGCGGAGGTGGACCGACAGGCGTCGAGATGGCCGGCGGACTGATGGAGCTGTTCACCAAGGTGCTCGCGAAGGACTTCGCTCAGCTCGACGTGCGCAGGGCGCGTGTGGTGTTGGTGGAGGCCGGCGACCGGCTCCTCGGGACCTTCAGCGCGGCCAGCGGCGAACACGCCCGGACAAGCCTGGCCAAGGTGGGCGTGGAGGTGATCACCGGCACCGGCGTCGCGTCGGTGTCGCCCGATGAGGTCGTGCTGGGTGACGGAACCCGTCTCACCGCCCAGACGCTCGTCTGGGCCGCCGGGATCCGCGCCCACCCGCTCGCTGCAACCTTGGGGGTGGAGCTCGGCCGTGGCGGACGCATCGTCGTCGCCCCCGATCTGTCGGTGCCCGAACGGCCGGAGATCTTCGCGATCGGCGACGTCGCAGCCGATCGTGACGCGCCGCTACCGCAGGTGGCCCAACCTGCCATCCAGGGTGGCCGGCACGTGGCACGTCAGATCGGTCACCGTCTCGCAGGACGTCCGACCGAGACGTTCCGCTACGTCGACAAGGGCTCGATGGCCACCATCGGTCGCCACCAGGCGGTCGTCGACTTCCCGAACGGTCGCCGGCTGAGCGGGTTCCTCGGCTGGGTGAGCTGGTTGGGTCTGCACCTCGTGTACCTCATGGGCTTCCGGAACCGGGCCAACGTGCTCGTGAACTGGGCGTGGAACTACCTCACCTACGACCGCGCCGCGAGACTCCTCACCGACGACCCACCCCGACGCCGACCAACCTGAGTCGGGGCGTACGGGTTTGGGCCCTGCCGGGCCTGGTTCGCGTTGGGTTCGGTTCAGGGCCGGGTCGGCGATCACTGCTTCGTTCCCGTCGACTTCGGGTGGGGGCCGTCCCAGCAGGTCAGTAGAGGCCGTCCCGGTAGTTCTGTTCGAGATCGGCCGCGATCACGTCCACGAACTTCTCGTCCCCCAGGATGGCGCCGATCTGCTCTGCGATGGGGTGTCGGTCGGCTTCGGCGTCGTCGGGCGAGTTCCACAGCTTGGCGCGGATCATCGCTTTGCCGCAGTGGAAGAACGCCTCCTCCACGTCGACCACCGTCGCCATCAGCGCAGGCTTGCCCGACACCGCGAGCCTTTCGAGGAGCGCCGGATCGCGTGTGAGGTGGGCAGTTCCGTTGACCCGATAGGTCTCGCGCTGTCCCGGGACCATGAAGATCAGTCCGATGCGGCCGGTGGCCAGAACGTTTCGGGGCCCGAAGCCGAGCGCGTTCCCTTTCCGTTCGGGGATTGCGAGCGTCTTGGAGTCGATCACGTGGACGAATCCGGGTGGGTCTCCCTTGGGAGATGCGTCCAGCCGCCCGTCGGCATCACACGTGGCGACCACGACGAACGGAGCGCGCTCGATGAACGCTCGGGCCGTGGCGTCGACCTCGGTGAGGAGCTTCATCTTGACCCGCTCGTCGGGTGAGCCGATCAGTGCCTCCAGTTCGGCATCGGTCGTCACGGTGTGCGGGCCGGAGTGTTGCGCTGGCGACATCCTGGAAGCCTGCCACGATCTGGGTGACCGGGCGGACGGTCGAGCGCTGTTCACATCGCTCGGACCGACCTGAGCCGCCTGGGAACTGTACGTCCGATCGTCGGCGTGCGAGCAGCGTCGGTTCGTGATGTCCTCGAGGGTCTGCGACGGGCACCTCCCCGGTCCTCGAGCGCTGGCGGAGGCTGACCGTCGTCGGGACTACGGTCCTCGCTCGTGATCGCTCCGCTCTCCACGTCCTACCTCGATGCCCGTGCTGCGTTCCTCGACGCAGCCGCGGCAGCCGGCGCCCGGCTCGAGGCCTTCCCCCACCCGCTGCGGGGGCTGCAGGGCGAGGAACTGTACGTCGATGTCGCCGAGGTGGGCCCCGCTGACGCCGACGATGTCGTGCTGATCGTTTCGGGCACACATGGGGTGGAGGGCTACCTCGGCTCGGCGGTGCAACGGCACCACCTCGAGACGCTCGACCGTGACCGCACCAGTGGGCCCACCCTGGTGTTCGTGCACGCACTGAACCCCTACGGCTTCTCGTGGGTTCGGCGCGTCAACGAGGACAACGTCGACCTCAACCGCAACTTCGTCGATTGGTCCGCATCGACACCTGCCAACAACGACTACGCCGAACTCGCCGACCTGCTCGTGCCCTCGTCATGGACCGAGATCGAGCAGGAACGGACGCTGCTCGGGTTGATGGGCACGC
The DNA here is from genome assembly GCA_031400715.1 of Actinomycetes bacterium. Lineage (GTDB taxonomy): Bacteria > Actinomycetota > Acidimicrobiia > Acidimicrobiales > Ilumatobacteraceae > VFMC01. The sequence continues at coordinate 28,783 of JANNQK010000051.1, forward strand.
TGCAGGACGTGGGGATGGAGCGGCTGCAGCAGATCATCCAGGGCGGACAGTTCGATCATCCGACCGGCCTGTTCTACGGCGGCACCGGACCCACCTGGTCACATCGGTGGCTTCGCGAGTTCACGGCCCGCCGCCTTCCGGGTGCTCGTCGAGCCGCGATCATCGATCTGCACACGGGTCTCGGTCCGTGGGGTCACGGCTCGCTGCTGAGCAGCAACCGTCGTGGTGAGGCGGCCTACGAGCGTCAGGTCGAGTGGTGGCGCGACATCACCACGCTCGATGACGGTGACAGCGTGTCCGCAGTGGTCGCCGGTGATTGGCTCGCTGCAGCAGACGGTTTCTCACCCGGCACCGAGATCACCGGGATCTGCATCGAGTACGGCACCGTCGACGGGATCACCGTGCTCCAGTCGCTGCGCGCCGACGCCGTCCTGCACGCGCACGGCGAACCGAGCGCACCCGACGCACTCGCCATTCGCGAGCAGGTACGAGCCGCCTTCCTCGATGACGACCCGGCATGGCTGCAGGCGTGCTGGCCCACCTTTCACTCCGTGGTGACGGCCGCGATCGAACACCTCGGCTGATCGGCGAGCGCTGAACGACGCCGCCGACAAGACTGCACGAGTGCGACTCGACGACGACCTCCGGGCCTATCTCCGACGGTTGCAGGTCGAAGCCGAGCCGCCGTCGGCAGCTGCGCTCGTTCGACTCCACCATGCCCAACTCGAACGGATCCCGTACGAGACGACGTGGATCCACCTCGATGAGCGATGGACGGTCGATCTCGAGGAGTCCGTGCACCGGATCGCCACACGTGGCCGGGGCGGATACTGCTTCCACGTGAACGGTGCCTTCAGCGTGCTGCTGCGTTCGCTGGGCTACGACGTCACACTCCACGCCGGCGGGGTGCACGGCCCTGACGGACCCACCCCCGGCGCGATCGAGAACCACTTGGTGCTCCTGGTGCACGGGCTGCCGACCGATGGTCACCCGGAGGGGACGTGGTACGTCGACGCCGGGCTCGGCGACGCGATCCACGGTCCCCTGCCGCTGTCCCCCGGCGCGCACCGAGACGGTCCGTTCGAGTTCCACCTCGCTCGGACCGACCTCGACTTCGCCGACTGGTCACTTCGGCATCACTACCTCGGTTCGTTCACCGGCATGGTGTTCGAACGAGTGCCCACCACCATCGACCGATTTGCGGCGCGCAACGTGGAGTTGTCGACGTCGCCGGAGTCGGTGTTCGTCAGGACCCTCACCGTGCAACGGCGGGATGCGGCCGGCGTCGACGTCATCCGTGGCCAGGTGCTGAGCCGGGTGGCCGAGGCGGCGACCGCAGTGCGCACGCTCGACACGGAGACAGAGTGGTTCGACGCACTGGCGGACGTCTTCGGCCTCACGCTCCACGACGTGGACGCTGCCGCGCGTGCTCGCCTGTGGCAACGGGTGCACACCACCCACCAGGCCTGGCTCGCGTCTCAACCGTGATGAGCAGCGTTCTGGTCGCGAGCCGTTGCGCTGACCGCTGGGATGCGCGACCAGAACCGATGGAGGTCGGAACCAGACGATTCAGCGACGGTCGCCGAGGCGTGGTCCGCCGAAGATCGCGACGGTCTGGCGCAGCGGCACCAGATCGCGGCGAGGCGCCCGGCGTGACGCGTCCGCCTCGGCGAGCGACAAGTGCTCGCGGAGCTCGGCGTTCTCGGCACGAAGGTGCTCGACCTCGGACTCCAGTTCCATGACCCGACGGATTCCTTCGAGGTTCATCCCATCGGCCGCCAGGTCTTGGATGCGTCGTAGGCGGTCGATGTCGATGTCGCTGTAACGACGATTGCCACCTTGTGTGCGCGCCGGTGCCACCAGCCCGCGACGCTCGTAGATGCGCAACGTCTGGGGGTGCATCCCGGCGAGCTCGGCGGCGACCGAGATGACGTAGACGGCGTGGCTTCGTGATCGCATGTTCAGACCCTTTCTCCGCTCGCGTGCCCGGGTGTGTCGGCGGTGTCGGCGCCACCGTCCGCGACCCTACCGGCCGCGGCGAACGCCTCGATCGCCGCACGCTGGGCGGTGTTCAGACGGGTTGGCACCGACACATCCACGGTGACGATGAGGTCGCCTTCGTGCTTTGCAGTGACGACGCCCTTGCCGCGGACTCGATGGCGCGAACCGGACTGCGTGCCGGCCTTGAGGCGCAGCTTCACGGTCGATCCGTCGAGGGTCGGCACGTCGACATCGCCACCGAGCGCGGCCTGGTCGAAGCTGATCGGCACTCGCACGGTGAGGTTGGCGCCGTCGCGGGCGAAGCGCGCATGGCCGATCACCCGGCACTCGACGATGAGGTCGCCAGCGGGCCCGCCGTTGCGTCCGGGTGAGCCGCGACCCTTGAGCCTGATCTTCTGACCGTCGGCGACGCCGGCCGGAATGCGCGCCTGCACCTCACGCTGGCGCTTTTCGACCCCCGACCCGTAGCACGTGGCGCAGGGCTGGTCGATCGTGACGCCACGGCCGGCGCAGGCCGGACACGGCGAGGAGAACGAGAAGAAGCCTTGGTTGTCGTCGATGACGCCTCGACCACCGCATCGCGAACAGATCTTCGGCGCAGTGCCGGGTTTCGCGCCGGAACCGGCGCAGGTGCCGCACTGAGCGTCGGCGGTGAGGTACAGGGTTGTGGTGAGGCCGTGGACGGCGTCAGCGAAGTCGAGGGTGAGTGTGGCCTCCAGGTCGGCGCCCCGCTGTGGACCGCCGCCTGCTCCCGCACCGCCGCCGCGGCGACCTCGACCGAACATCTGGCCGAGCACGTCGCCGAGACCGTCGGCGCCCACGTTGAAGCTGTTGCCTCCAGGCCCTCCGCGGGCACCGCCGGGGCCGTACCCCTGCATCGGTCCCAGGCGACGGACCTCGTCGTACTCCTTGCGCTTGGCGTCGTCGCCGAGCACGTCGTAGGCGGCGCTGACCTCCTTGAACCGGTCCTCCGCTGCGTCGTCGCCGGGGTGGGTATCGGGATGGCTGTCGCGCGCGAGCTTCCGGTACGCCTTGGTGATCTCCTTGGCCGTCGCCGTCTGGGGGACACCGAGGAGCTTGTAGTAGTCCTTCTCGAACCACTCGCGCTGGGCAGTCATGTCAGCCTCGCACCTTCACCATCGCCGGGCGGAGCACCTTGCCCTTCCACGTGTACCCGGTGCGCAGGACCTCGGCGACGACCGGATCGCCGTCGCCGGGTTCGTGCAACACCGCATCGGCGACCGCAGGATCGAACGGTTGATCGGCAAGGTCGAGGGCCTGCAGCCCGTGCTTCTGCAACACGCCGATCAGGGTCGACCAGATGCTCTCCACGCCTGCCACCCGATGAGCGAACGCGGCTTCGCAGGCGTCGAGCACGGGCAACAGCGATTCGGCGAGCTTGCCGGTCGCACGATCGATCTCATCTGCCTGCTGGGTGGCGACGCGCTTGCGGTAGTTCTCGAAGTCGGCCTGCAGACGCAGTGCGATGTCCTTGAACTGATCTCGGTCGGCCAGCAGGGCTTCGACGTCGTGTTCGACCTCGGCCTCCGCAGCGGCGAGTGCGTCGGTTGGTGCCGCGCCGGCCGGAACGCCGTCGATCTCGTCTCCGCGCCGGGGCACGGTGGTACCGAGATCGGGCGCGCCGGCTTGCTCGCTCGTGGATTCGGTCATGATCGCCGACTCACTTCAGGTCTGCGGGGTCGCCGGAGGGATCGTCGACGATCTCGGCATCGATGATCTCGTCGTCGTTCACCGCTCCGGTGCCTGACTGACCGCTCGCCGACGACCCGGCTGCCGCCGCGTCGTCGCGTGACGCGGCCTCGTACAGCTTCTGGCTGAACGCCTGGGTGGCGCCCATCAGCGCCTCGTGGGCCGTGCGGATCGCCGCGATGTCGTTGCCGGCGAGGGCTGTCTTCATCTCGGCGAGCGGGCCTTCGACGAGTTGCTTGTCCTCGGCCGACACCTTGTCGCCCTGATCGCGGAGCACCTTTTCGGTCTGGTACACCAGCGAGTCGGCGTTGTTGCGCACTTCGGCCTCGTCGCGGCGCTGACGGTCCTCCTCGGCGTGGGCCTCGGCGTCGCGCACCATCTGGTCGATGTCCTTCTTGTCGAGCGTGCTCTGACCGGTGATCGTCATCGACTGCTCCTTGTTCGTCGCCCGGTCCTTGGCCGACACGTGCACGATGCCGTTGGCGTCGATGTCGAAGGTGACCTCGATCTGCGGCACGCCACGCGGGGCGGGCGGCAGGTCGACCAGTTGGAACTTGCCGAGCGTCTTGTTGTAGCCGGCCATCTCGCGCTCGCCCTGGAGCACGTGGATCTCGACGCTGGGCTGCATGTCGTCTGCGGTGGTGAACACCTCGGTGCGCTTGGTGGGGATGGTGGTGTTGCGCTCGATGAGCTTGGTCATCACGCCACCCTTGGTCTCGATACCGAGGCTGAGCGGAGTGACGTCGAGCAACAGCACGTCCTTCACGTCGCCGCGCAGCACGCCGGCCTGAACGGCGGCACCGACGGCGACCACCTCGTCGGGGTTGACCGTGCGGTTGGGCTCTTTGCCGGTGAGCGATTGGACGAGGTCCTGCACAGCGGGCATGCGCGTGGAGCCGCCGACCATGAGCACGTGGTTGAGCTGGCCCTTCGTGAGCCCGGCATCCTTGATGGCCTGCTCGAACGGGACCCGGCAGCGCTCGAGGAGATCGGCGGTCAGCTCTTGGAACTTCGAGCGGGTGAGCGTCTCGTCGAGGTGCAACGGGCCCTCGGGCGTCGCGGTGATGAACGGCAGGTTGATCTGGGTCTGCTGCACCTGGCTGAGGTCGATCTTGGCCTTCTCGGCCGCTTCCTTCAACCGCTGGGCGGCCATGCGGTCGGCGCCGAGGTCGACACCATGAGCGCTCTTGAACTGCTTCACCAGCCAGTCGATGATCCGTTCGTCCCAGTCGTCGCCGCCGAGCTTGGTGTCGCCGTGGGTGCTCTTCACCTCGAAGACGCCGTCGCCGATCTCGAGCACCGACACGTCGAACGTGCCACCACCGAGGTCGAACACGAGCACGGTTTCGTCCTCGGCACCCTTGTCGAGACCGTAGGCGAGCGCTGCCGCGGTGGGCTCGTTGATGATGCGGAGCACCTCGAGGCCGGCGATCTGGCCGGCTTCCTTGGTTGCCGTGCGCTGAGCGTCGTCGAAGTACGCCGGCACCGTGATGACGGCCTGGGTGACGACATCGCCGAGGTACGCCTCGGCGTCGCGCTTGAGCTTCATCAGCGTGCGGGCACTGATCTCCTGCGGTGTGTACTTCTTGCCGTCGATGTCGTCGCTCTTCCAGCCCTGGCCCATCTTCGACTTGATCGAACGGAAGGTGCGGTCGGGGTTGGTGATCGCCTGACGCTTGGCCACCTCACCGACGAGCACCTCGCCGGCCTTGCTGAACGCGACCACCGACGGGGTGGTGCGGGCGCCCTCGGAGTTGGGGATGACGACCGGATCGCCGGCTTCGAGGACGGCGACGACTGAGTTGGTGGTACCGAGGTCGATACCGACTGCCTTGGCCATGGTGGCACTCCTTCGGGAGGTGTTGAGAGGTGTTGAGGGGTGATGGGAAATGATGGGGAAACGGGATATTCGTCCAGGATGCTGAGCGAAGCTGGTACAAGCTTATGCAGCGACCGCCGCTTCCTCAACCTCTCGAACAGAAAACTTGAGTCATGACAACTCAACATTCTCCCCTCCCGCATTCGGCTTGCTCGAACGTGCGCCAGCGCCGCGACACGACCGAACTCGCCACCGCGGCGCTCACGCACCATGCGATCGACGTGACGTCGGTGCGACAGGGCCTCGTCGGCTGAACCCGTCGATCGGGTCAGGTCCAGTCGAGGACGACCTTGCCGCACTCGCCTGTCTCGACGATCGCGAAGGCTTCTTCGAACTCGGTCGCGAGCACATGATGCGTGACGACTCCACTCACGTCGAGCCCGCTCTGGAGCATCGCCGCCATCTTGTACCAGGTCTCGAAGATCCGACGGCCGTAGATGCCCTGGATCTCGAGGCCCTTGAAGATCACGTCGTTCACGTCGAGGGTCATCGGCCCGGCAGGGATGCCGAGCACCGCGATGCGGCCTCCGTGGTTCATCGCGTCGAGCATCTGATTGAACGCCGCTTCGGCACCCGACATCTCCATGCCCACATCGAATCCCTCGGTCATCCCCAACTCGGCCATCACGGACCCGAGTCCTTCGGTGCGCACATCCACCACCCGGTTCGCTCCGTGGCGGCCGGCCATGTCGAGTCGATAGGGGTTCACGTCGGTCACCACGACGTTGCGCGCCCCGACGTGACGGGCGATCGCTGCGGCCAGGATCCCGATCGGCCCGGCTCCGGTGATGAGCACGTCTTCGCCCACGCTGTCGAAGCGGAGCGCGGTGTGCGTGGCGTTGCCCAGCGGATCGAGGATCGCCGCCACGTCGTCGCTGATGTGGGCGGGCACCACGAACACGTTCTCGGCGGGGATCACCACATACTCGGCGAACGCTCCGGGTCGCGTGACGCCGACCCCCGTGTGGTGGTGACAGAACTCGCGACGCCCGGCCTTGCAGTTCCGACAATGCCCGCAGGTGACGTGACCTTCGCCGGCCACGCGCAGCCCCGGCGTCAGCCCGGCGACGGCCGAGCCGACCTCGACGATCTCACCCATGAACTCGTGTCCCACCACCATCGGGACGGGGATGGTGGCCTGGGCCCAGGCGTCCCAGTGATGGATGTGCAGATCGGTGCCGCAGATCGAGGTCTTGCGCACCCTGATCTTCACGTCGCGCGGACCGACCACAGGTTCGACCATGTCCTGCATCCACAGCCCAGGTTCGGGCTTCGCCTTCACCAGCGCCCTCACCGGAGCACCCCCATCTCGTTACCCACCGACACGAACGCGGCGATCGCCTCATCGATGTCGTCATCGGTGTGCCCTGCCGACATCTGGGTGCGGATGCGGGCCTTGCCCTGGGACACCACCGGGTAGGAGAACGCCGTGACGTACACCCCGTGGGCGAGCAGGCGCTCGGCCATCTCACCGGCCACCTTGGCGTCGCCCAGCATCACCGGGATGATCGGGTGCCCTGCGCCCGCCAACGAAAAACCTGCGTCGGTCATCGCCGTGCGGAATCGGGTCGCGTTGCGATCGAGTTGCCGGCGCAGGTCGTCGCCGTCCTGCAGGAGGTCGAGCACGCGGAGCGTGGTCTCGACGATCACGGGAGCGAGGCTGTTCGAGAACAGGTACGGCCGACTTCTCTGCCGCAGCCAGTCGATCACCTCCCGCGGACCCGAGGTGTAGCCACCCGATGCACCACCGAGCGCCTTGCCCAGCGTGCCGGTGATGATGTCCACCCGGCCCATCACCCCTGCCGCTTCATGGGTGCCCCGGCCATGCGCCCCGGTGAAGCCGACGGCGTGGGAATCGTCGACCATCACCATCGCGTCGTAGCGCTCGGCGAGGTCGCAGATCGCCGGCAGGTTGGCCAACACACCATCCATCGAGAACACGCCATCGGTCGCGATCAGGCGATGGCGGGCGCCGGACGCCTCCTGCAGGCGTTGCTCGAGTTGGTCCATGTCGTTGTTGTCATAGCGCAGCCGCTGCGCTCGGCACAGGCGAATGCCGTCGATGATCGACGCGTGGTTCAGCGAGTCGGAGATGACCGCGTCGTGCTCGTCGAGGATCGTCTCGAACAGCCCGGCGTTCGCATCGAAGCACGACGAGTAGAGGATCGTGTCCTCGGTTCCGAGGTACGTCGACAACCGTGCCTCGAGCTCTTTGTGCACGTCCTGAGTGCCGCAGATGAACCGGACCGAGGCCATGCCGTAGCCGCGCTCGTCGAGCGCTCGCTTCGCGGCATCCACGAGGACCGGATGATCCGCGAGCCCGAGGTAGTTGTTGGCACACAGGTTGAGGACACGAGTGCCGTCCGCCAGCTCGATGTGAGCTGCCTGCGGCGTGACGATCACGCGTTCGCGCTTGAACAGGCCCTCGGTCACCAACTCGGCGCACCGTTGCTCGAGGTCGCCAAGAATCTTGGTACGCATGTACCGAGAATAGCCCGTCTCGATTCGGCGCCGATCCCTCCCGCAACCCGAACCCTGCGGAACTGTCGGCCACCCGACAGCGTGACGTCGCGGGGTTCCGTACGGTCGAGGTGCCAAGGCGCTCCTCGAGTGCCCTGGTGCCAGATCCGTTCCCGACGGGAGAGCCGGGAACCCCTCTTGCCAGAGGTGTGGGGGCGGCGATCGAGGGGGCGGCCTCGATCGCCGGATCAGTGCCGGCTGTGCACCGGCGGAGGCGGCTCAGCTGCCGCGGGCCGCACCAACGCACCTGGTTCGAGCCCGAGTTCGCGCTCGGTCAGCCGCCACAGCACGTGGTTCATCTCGGCGGGTGCGAGGCCCGAACCGATCTGGGTCTGCAGCGCATAGGCATCGCTGAGCGCGACCACCATCCAGGCGGTCTCGTGCGGGTGCTCGCAGTGGAACACTCCCAGGGCGATCCCACGCTCGATCACCCCGACCACCAGCTCGTGCCACGCCACCGACAACCGGCGCGACGTCTCCTGCAGCTTGGGCGAGTGGTACGCCTCGGCCCACGCCTCCAGCCAGAAGCGGTACGCCGCTTCGCCCCCGCCGGGGCCGAACGGCTCGGTGATCTCGCGCAGTTGGGCGAGCGGGTCGCGGTCGGAGGCGATCGCGGCATTGGCCTCGTCGATCTCCTCCAAGGCCATCGCTTCGAACGCGGCGGCGAGCAACGAGTCATGGTCGGGGAAGTAGTGGTGCAAGAGCCCGTGGGTCACCCCCGCTCGGGCCGCCACGTGACGGGAGGTCGTGCGCGCGAAACCCCGCTCGGAGATCTCGGCCACCGCTGCGTCGAGGATCGCAGCGCGGCGTTGCGCAGGCTGCATACGTGCCACGTGCCACATCCTATGCCCTTGGGTTGCATGTTGGCCGCACGGCCAATACATTGTTGGCCATGTGGTCAACACAGGGTAAGTCCGACACGCGCCAGATGCGCTCGCTGATGGCTGGCGCGCTCGCCATCTCCGCGTCGTTCATGGTGGTGTTCCCTCTGCTGCCTGCGCTCCAAGACCGTGCGAACATCAGCACGGCCCAGCTCGGATGGATCGCCACCGCCGGCTTCGTCGCCGCGATGGTCTCCCAGATCCTCATTGCTCCGCACGCCGACCGCGGCCGCGAACGCCTCGTCATCAACGGTGCCATCATCACCATGGCCGTCTCGACGCTGATGTACGCAGTGGGCGACTCGATCCATTGGTTCATCGCCGGGCGCATCGGCGCCGGACTCGCCTACGGCGCGTTCACGCCGGCCGCCATCGGTTTGATCGTTCGTCGCTTTCCCGATGCCCCCGGTCGCCAGATCGGTCGCCTGCAGTCCATCGAGCTCGGGGGCATGGCCATCGGCCCCGTGCTCGCGGTCGCGGGCAAGGTCACGTTCGGTGTCGTGCCGACACTCGTGATCGCCAGCGTCCTCACCATCGCGGTCGGCTTGCCAGCACTGCTGGCCAGACCAGCGGTCATCTCGTCGCTGCCCATCGGCACCGTGCGCCAGTCCGAGTCGCATGGATCGTTCACCGACGGCGTGCGTCTCCTCCGGCACCGTTCGGTGCTCGCCGCAGCAATGATCATGACCGCGTTCTTCATCCCGATCGGGGCGTACGACGCTCTGTTCCCCCGCTTCCTCGCCGACATCGGCTCGAACGACTGGCTGATCGGTGCTGCCCTGATGGCCTTTGCCGTGCCGAGCATGTTCCTTGCGTCGTGGGCCGGTCGACAGGTCGATCGCCTCGGTCCGTTCCGCGCTGCGGCCCGTGGTGGCGCGGCCAACATCGCCGTGATCGTCAGCTATGGCTTCGTCCGCGTGCCGATGGTGGTGGTGGTCATCGGCCTGTTCGAGTCGGGCGGTCAGACCATCGTCGGTGCAGCCGGTGCGGCCGCGATGGGTTGGGCCGTTCCAGGCCGACGCGCCGCAACCGCCCAGGGCATCGGCGAGGCACTCGCCACGGTGGCTGCTGCGCTGGTGGCTGCGATGGCCGCGCCGCTGTACGCAGCTGGTGGAGCGGCTGCGCTGTTCGTCACCACGGCAGCACTCACCGCCGCCGCACTCACCGGTGGTGTCCGCCTCGGCAAGGCAGCCACACCGGTGGAGACGCGCCTCATCGTCGCCGACGCGCCGAGTCCCAGGCGCCACGTGCCAGCGATGGCCTGAGGTCATCCGACGGGCGTCCGCCCGAGTGCCGTCGCGAGCGGTACGTGCAGCAGACTGTGGTGATGAGCGCGCACGAGCTGGTCATCCGCAACGCGACCGTGGTCGACGGAACCGGCGGCAAACCCCGCCTGGCCGACGTCGCCGTCGATGGCGATCGCATCACCGCGGTCGGCCAGGTCGATGGTGGCGGCCATCGCGAGATCGACGCCGAGGGCCTCACGGTCACTCCGGGCTTCGTCGACATCCACACCCACTACGACGGGCAGGCCACCTGGGATCCGGTGCTGGCGCCCAGCAGCATCCACGGCGTCACATCGATCGTGATGGGCAACTGCGGCGTGGGTTTCGCCCCGGCCAGGCCCACGCCCGACCAGCACGACTGGTTGATCGGGTTGCTCGAAGGTGTGGAGGACATCCCGGGCACCGCGCTCGCCGAGGGGCTCACCTGGGACTGGGAGACCTTCACCGACTACCTCGATGCGCTCGACCGCCGCCGCTACTCGCTCGACGTCGCCACCCAGGTCGCCCATGCACCGCTGCGGGTGTACGTGATGGGCGAGCGCGGCGCCAACCCCGACGAGGTGCCCAACGTCGACGAGCTCACCGCGATGGCCGCGCAGGTGAAGGCCGGTGTCCAGGCCGGCGCACTCGGGTTCACCAACAGCCGCACCTACATCCATCGAACCCGCGATGGTGCTCCGCTCGGCACGCGGTACAGCTCCATCGACGAGCTCACGGCACTCGCCGGCGCCATGGCCGAGACCGGGACCGGCGTGATCCAGTTGATCAGCGATGCCTACCAGTCGCCCGACGTCGACTACACGACGGCCGAGATGGCCATGATGCGCGCGCTGGTGGCCGCAACCGGGCGGCCGCTGAGCATGACCGTGCAGCAGCCGGAGCCGCTGCCCGACCGGTGGCGCGAGATGGCGGCGTGGGTCGACGGGTGCGTCGCGGCCGGCCTGCCGCTGAAGACCCAGGTGTCGGCCCGCCCCATCGGCGTGCTGCAAGGGCTCACCGCCACGCTGAACCCACTGATCCTGTGCCCGTCGTTCCAGCAGGTGTCCGGCTTGCCGCTGTCGCAACTGGTGCAGGCGTTGCTCGACACCGATCGCCGAGCGCGCATCGTGGCCGAGCACGCCGACCGGCAGGTCGACGGCATGCTGTTCGAGTTGACCAACGGCTTCCACAAGCTGTTCCCGATGGGCGACCCGGTCGACTACGAACCCGATGCGTCCACATCGATCGCAGCCATCGCAGCGGCGACGAACCGCAACCCGGTGGAGGTCTTGCTCGACCTGCTCGTGGAGCGCGACGGGAACCAGCTGCTGTACATGCCACTGTTCAACTTCGCGAAGGGCAACCTCGACGACGTCTGCGAGATGCTGTTGGCGCCGAACTCGCTGATCGGCCTCAGCGATGCGGGTGCACACTGCGGTGCGATCAGCGACGGCAGCATGACCACGACGGCGCTCGCCCTCTGGTCACGCGATCGGCGCCACGACCCGTTGCCGCTCGAACTGATGGTGCACCACATCACCCAACGAACCGCGCAGCACGTCGGCTGGTACGACCGCGGTGTGGTGGCACCGGGGTATCTGGCCGACTTCAACGTGATCGACATGGGCACGCTGGCGGCACACCCGCCGCACATCGTGCGCGACCTGCCGGCCGGTGGCCGACGCCTGATGCAGACCGCCACCGGCTACCGCCACACGTTCAAGCGTGGCGTCGAGACCTTCGTCGATGGCGAGCACACGGGCCAGCTGCCCGGCCAGCTCGTCCGCGGCCCGCAACTCGGTCCGTGAGCTCGACCACGTGACACCCGTGCCCGGGCTCACCGATCGGCCGGTGCGTGAGCTGTGCAACGCGTCGCCCGTCGTCGTGCTCACGGATCAGGGAACGAAGCGCACGTAGACGTTGGTGCCACCGCTCACGGTGCCACCGAGGTTCGTGGCCGTGGAGAGGAAGGCGATCGTGCGTCCGTCGCCGCTGATCACCGAGTCGCGTGACGCACCGTTGGCCGGCGCTCCGAGGGTGTCGACGCTGAACGTCGCGGTGGTCACGAGGTCGGCGTCGTAGCGGTAGATCTCGCGCTGGCCACTGAAGTCGGAGCTGAAGGTGATGTACCGACCATTCGAGTTGATCATCGCGTTGGCGCCCTCGCCCTGACCCTCGAACGTCGAGAGGCCGACACGAGTCATGGAGCCTCCGGTGGCCGACACGCGGAACACGTCCTCGACACCGTTGAGATCTCCGCTGACCAGATCCGGAGAGGTCGAGTGAAACATGACCCACGCACCATCGGAACTGATCGACGGATCCTGCGACGAGTACTCATCCACCAGTCCCGGCGGTGGCGGAATCGGCGAGCCCCCGGGTGTCACGGTCAGCAACGTGGTAGTGCCAAGGGCTCGATCGCGGAGATGAATGTGGCGAACGCGGGCACTGGTCCCTGCCGCGAGACTCGTTTCGTTGGAGCTGAACACCACTCGCAGGCCGTCGTTGCTGATGCTGGAATCAAAGGAGCCGCCACCGCCACCACTGGCCTCGACTTCGTTCGAGTCAACACTGACCCGCTCCGTGACATTGAGCAACAGATCGCGTACGAACACGTCTTGCACCCCGTTTCCATCAGCTGCGACGAGATTGCTCGCCACGGAGTTGAAGGCGACGAAGCGGCCATTGCCCGAGATCGACGGCCAGTTGGAGAGCCCGTTGGCCGAGACTCCTGCCACTCCTTGGCTGACCCAGATCGTCTGGTTCGACCCGATATCACGAACGTAGATGTCGTCGACACCGTTGGTGTCGGCTGGCACCAACGCGCCGTCGGTGAAGAAGGCGACCCGCTGGCCATCCGCACTCAACGACGGCTCCTGAGCGGTTCCTGTGGATTGTGCTCCCGTGCTCGTGAGGCTGGCTCGCACGATCGAGTTGCTTGCGACGAACCGCACGAAGACGTCCCGTCGATTGTTGTTGTCGCCAGGGACGAGGTTGCTCGCGTCGGAGTCGAACGCCACGTACCGACCGTCGGCGCTGATCGCTGCGTGCGCAGACGAACCGTTTGCCGCCATCCCGCCCAATCCGATGCTCATCAGCCGCGTGAACGGGGTGGGTGGCGGGGCTGTGGTCGTGGTGGTGGTGATCACGTCGGCAGCGGCGAACCAGCCCAGCACGTCGACCACGACGTGGGTCGAGCCGGCAAGGTTGAAGATCGACACGCGCCCGTTCGCCCCGACCGGCACGATCACCATGTTCGACACCGTCGCCCCGGGCGACATGTTCACGTTCGACGCCGTCGGCCGCGGCACCGTGGCCGGGTAGACGGTGAGGAAGCTGCCCATCGTGGGTTCGGTGGCGGTCACGTTCAACGCGACCGAACCAACCCCGGTCGCCGGCACACCACCACGGCCGAGCACCGGGAGTTCGAACGTACGGCCCGCCCCGACCGCACCCACACCCTGCTGCTGACCATCGACGGTCACCAGACCCACACCCACACGCGTCTCCAACAACCGCGCCGGAGTCACCCCACCGAAACCCGCAGCCGCCGGGAACCAACCCAACACATCCACGATCAGATCCGTCTGACCCGCCAGATTGAACAACGACACCCGACCACCCGCCCCCACCGGCACGACCACCATGTTCGACACCGTCGACCCAGGCGACATGTTCAGGTTCGACGCCGTCGGCCGCGGCTCACCCGACGGGAACACCGTCACGAAACTGCCCAGCGTCGGCCCGGTCACCGTCACGTTCAACGCAACCGCACCCACACCACTGACAGGCACACCACCACGGCCGAGCACCGGCAGATCGAAGATGCTGCCCGCCCCGACCGCGCCCACACCCTGCTGCTGACCATCGACGGTCACCAGACCCACACCCACACGCGTCTCCAACAACCGCGCCGGCACGAGACCGACGAACGACTCGGATGCGGCGCTCACCGATGCGGTGCCGCCGAGGCTCACGAGCGCCCCAGCGAGCACGGCAGCCCCAGTGCCGATACGCAGTGCCCTCATCCAGCCGACTCGCATCGGATGAACGCTAACCATGCAGCTCAGGCCCTGGCGACGGAGGCACGACGTTCTTGACGAAACCGAGAGTCATCCCGACCCTGGATGGGCCGTTGCGCTCGCTCGACCGAGCACCGTTCGCGGCGGAATGACACCGTCGGTGGGCTGGGGCTCACGATCCGAGGATCACCACTGCTTCCACTCTGCCCGCCCGCTGATGCTCCACCCGAACACGCAGTTCGCGACCGATCGGGGCACGAACCACCCATGTGGCGAGCACGCGGTCGGGCGTGCCGTCGTGCTTTGAGTTGAAGCGCGCGCTCGCCCTGCCGTCGAGTTGGCCGAGTTCGTGACGCGTCGATCCGCCCAGTACCTCGCCACCTTCGAGCGTCGCCGCGATCGGGAGCACGATGTGGTCCTGGCGTGCCTTCACACTCACGTGTGTGGGCAGCCAGCCGGTGTTGGCGATGCCCACATCGACGCGCCACGTCTCGGCGCCGAGCGGCGCGCATACGGTGTGGACCACTTGCAACTCCGGCGCCGCCAGCGCCTGGTACACGGCGAACGCTGCGTGCGGCCTCACTTCATCGGCGAGCAAGGACAGCGGTGGGTTCGTCCACGTGCACATGTCGTCCCAGCCACCCAACTCGATCGGGCCGAGCTGGGGATGGTCGAAGGCGTACCAATCGATGTACATCTCCGGGTGATTCGCGTCCGACCACTGGAGCACCGCGTGCTCCTCGGCCTCGGTGGGGCCGACGTACCAGAAGTGCGTGGACTGCTTGACGCCGGTGGCAGCGTGGATCACGTCCCAGAACTCGGTGGTCCAGCCGAACAGACCGAGATGCTCGTACGCCCAGTCGTCGGCCGCTCCGCTCATGGTCACCTTCTTGTCCCACGTGAAGTCTTCGAAGACCGAATGCACCGGGTAGCCGGTGAGCGCGGTGCCGCACTCTCCGAACTGGCTCCATACCCACAGGTCGAGCGGCGCCAGGTTGCCGTCGCTCGTGGTGCTCGAGGGACGCAGCAAGACGCCACCACTGGTGTGATAGGCGTTGTAGCCGCAGATGTTCGGGCGAGCCGAAACAGCGCGGACGAGCGCATCGATCTCCGGCTCGCTGAGTGGATGATCGCCGCTGCCGCGAACGGCAGTCCCCCACCCGGCTGGGAAGTTCCGGTTCATGTCGAGGCCTTCGGGTGGTCGAGGAGTCGGCACGGTGAACCCGTCATGGTCCACCACCTCGCCTTCGTACATCATGCGGTAGCGAGGAACGGCAGGTGGCGTCCCCTCGATGGGCACCGACGTCATCAGACGAGGGTCGAGCTCACTCACCATCCACGCGCCGTTCGGGTCGGGGATGCGCATCGACAGGATGCGGCCATCGCCATCGACGTCGCGTTCGTGCAGCCCGGGTGAACGATGCGCGTCGCGCCACGGCCAGGCGCGCACGCTGCTGCGCCGGTACTGCGGCGAGTCGGCGAGCGCCCACTCGACACCGTCGGGATTCACCCGTGGGGCGATGTAGAAGGTTCGCGACCGAAGCGCTCGAGTGACGACCTCATCGGTGCCGAACCCGGTGACCAGATGGTGGATCAGGTGCAGCGCAGCGACCCCTGCTGTCACCTCGACCGAGTGGATGTTGGCGTCGACCCAGTGAGCAGGCTTGACGTCGTGCGGGCCGACCGAGGTGTCGGTGACGGTGGCCAACCAGAGCTCGCGACCCTCGAACGATCGCCCGTACGACTCGACCGTGAGCAGTCCGGGGTGCGCAGCCGCCGTGTCGTGCAGCCACGTCGTGTACTCGTCGTAGCGAAGGTAACGATCGAAGCCATAGGTCATGGCGAACGACGCTACCGATCAGCGGACCCGTGCCCCGTCCGATGCCGGCCGAGCGCGTTCAGAACGCGATGACCGCCGGCTCGTAGTCGGCAGGTGGTCGAAAGCCGAGAAGCTCGAGCAGCGTGGACGCCACGTTGGCCAGTCCTGCCCCGTCCGGGCGGGCGATGCGGTACTCGCCCCGCCATGCGATGTCGTGGATGACGAACGGAACCGGGCTCAACGTGTGCGACGTCTTGGGAGAGCGCACGCCCCCGCTCTCGGTG
Source organism: Actinomycetes bacterium (assembly GCA_031400715.1). Classification (GTDB taxonomy): domain Bacteria; phylum Actinomycetota; class Acidimicrobiia; order Acidimicrobiales; family Ilumatobacteraceae; genus VFMC01. The sequence goes on from JANNQK010000051.1 coordinate 45,164, forward strand.
AACATGATGTCGGCGTTGCCGTGGTCGGCGGTGTACACCAGCACACCACCGAGTTCGTCGACCACGGCGAGCAGGCGAGCCATGCATTCGTCGATCACCTCCATCGCCTCGATCGTCGCGTGGAGGTGGCCGGTGTGACCCACCATGTCACCCGACGGGAAGTTGAGTCGGCCGAACCGATACTCGCCGGAGCGGAGCAGTTCGATGGTGCGGTCGGTGATCTCGCGCACCTTCATCGCCGGCGTGGTGTCGAACTGCACGTTGTCGCTGGGGATCTCGACGTAGGTCTCGAGTGATGCGTCGATGTAGCCCGACCGGTTCCCGTTCCAGAAGTAGGTGACGTGGCCGTACTTCTGGGTCTCGCTGATCGCGAAGCTCCGAACGCCCTCCGCGCAGAGGTACTCGCTGATCGTACGTTCGATCACCGGCGGGTCGACGAGGTAGTTCTTCGGCACGAGCGCATCGCCGTCGTACTGCAACATCCCGCAGAAGAAGACGTCGGGGTGAGGGGCCACGATGTCTCTGTCGAACATCGCGAACGCCGGGTCTTCGTAGGCCTGCGAGATCTCGATCGCCCGGTCGCCGCGGAAGTTGTAGAGCACGACCGAATCGCCGTCGTGCATCGTGCCCACCGGGATGCCCGCGTCGTCGACCACGACGAACGCGTCGAGGTACTGATCGCCAGTGTCACTCTCGGCATACATCGCTTCGACGGCCGCACTGGCCGACGTGAACGGCCGACCCACGCCGTGGGTGTGGCACTCGTAGCCGCGCTGCACCATCGACCAGTCGGCTCCGTAGCGATCCATCGTGATGGTCATGCGCCCTCCGCCGGACGCGATACGGAAATCGGCGGCACCGGCGGCGTGGTGCTCGTTGATCTTCTGCAGCACCTGTTCGGTCTGGGCGATGTAGTCGAGCGCGGAACGCGCCGGCACGTCGCGACCGTCGAGCAGAATGTGCACTCGGGCGCGGGTGACGCCTTCTTCGGCGGCACGTTCGAGGAGGTGGTACAGCTGTTCGTTGCTGGCGTGAACGTTGCCGTCGGAGTGCAGGCCGAGGAAGTGCATCGTGTGAGCCCGGCCGTGCTGGATCGCGGTGTGCCACACCGGGTTGCGGAACAAGCTGCCGCTCGCGAGCGCTCCGTTGACGAGCTTGGCGCCCTGAGCGAACACGCGGCCGGCGCCGAGAGCGTTGTGGCCGACCTCGCTGTTGCCCATGTCGTCGTTCGAGGGCAGGCCGACAGCGGTGCCGTGCGCGAGCAGCGAGGTGGACAACGGCGAATCGAGCAGAGCATCGAGGGTGGGCGTGTCGGCCTCGGTGACGGCGTTCGACGGACCCGGCGGGGCGATGCCGACACCGTCGGCGATCACGAGCAGCAGCGGCCCCGGCCGGCCCGGGAACGCAGCGAAGCGATCGAGCGACAGACGCGATGCGGACGCTGCATCGGAGTGTGATGGAGCTGTCATCGACCGTCAGTCTACGAGTGGGCGCAGCCGTGGTCTCGACGCGTGCCGCGTCCGTACTGCCCACGTCGCGCACGAGTTCACGATCGGTCTATGATCTCGGCATGGCAAGCAAGAAGGCACACGTCGAACACCTGCGCAACATCCCGCTCTTCTCGAGCTGTTCGCAGAAGGACCTCGAGAAGATCGCCAAGGCCGGCGATGAGGTGACGATGCCTGCGGGCTCGCTCATCGTCGATCAGGG